>CAUADW010000030.1 GCA_958427895.1 uncultured Collinsella sp. | reverse complement strand
CTCCCGGGCACGCCCCGGCGATGGGAAGCGCCCGCAACGGAAATCCGCATGCGGGTTTATTGTACCCCGCCGTCAAGTGTAATTTCGGCAAATATAGGCGTGCGGTAAAGGTTTACCTTGGGTGACTGCCAAGAGCCAAAATGGCCTCTCCATCCCCAGGCGACCGGCTCTGGCGCGCCGAGGAGTGTCCCCAAGTGCCGGCAGAAAAGGAACGTCCCCATCTGCCGGCTAGAGGGCACCGAAGAGAATGGCGTAGGTAGTGGATTCGCCGAGCTTGAGTTCGTCGCCGGGATTGAGTTGGGCGGAACGACCGGGCTCGACCTGAATGCAGACGCGCGTGGCCCCGTTTACCACCACGGTTCCGTTGGTGGACGACAAGTCCTCGACGTGCCAGATATTTTGAGCATCGCACCAGATATGGGCATGGCGGGCCGAGACATCGTCGCCGACGTCGGTAATATCGCCCTCACCAGTGGCCAGCGCGCCAATCTCAACACCCTGCTCGCTCGGCTGAATCCAGCGCGGGGCGCTCACGACAAAACTGTTTTGTACGCGCAGCAAGCCCAAGGGGTGCGCCGGGGCGGGTTCGCGCTCGCCCGCGGTCATCGACATGCCAAGCGAACGCGGCGTGGAGGTGCCTCCGCCACAGGTCGCGTGCGCGTAGTCGATGGCATAGTTCACCGAGGACCGCACATCCGCCGAACAACCGACGGCGACAAACAGCACCAGCACGGCCTCAGCGCGCTCGGCGGGCATGAGTTCCGCCGCCTGGGACAGGCGATCGAGCGCGTTGCGATAGAGATTCGTGTCCTGGTGGCACTCTTCGAGCGCGCGTACCATCGGTTCACCTGCAGGACCGCACACCATATTGATCACAGCCGTGGAGTCCATGGGATTGCGCTGGCGCAGGGCCAGTTGCGACATAATACGCGCAGCCGAGGTACCGTATTCGGCAAAGTAGCGCTGCTGAAGCGTGCCGACCGGCGCGCGAACGATAAAGCGGGAAACCCAAGAGCGATCGGCGGCTCGGCTCTGCGGGCTGCGGCCGTCGGCGAGCGGACGGGACGAAAGCACCAAGCCGCACAGCTCGATATGGCTCAGATGCGCCGCGCGCTTAAAGATGTCAAACATGGCCCCGCATGGGGTGAGCTCAACTTGAGATGCCATGACCTAGGCCTCCTTGGTCGTAGAAATAGAATCGGACGATACTTCGACAGGTCCGCCAAAAGTACGGGCAGCTGCGGCTCCACCGGCAAGCGGAGTCGCCATCTGGGCTTTTGTGCGTCGCGGTGCCGAAACGGGAAGTTCAAAGGCAAAGCCCATCGCAAGCAAAAACCACGTAAGCGTATAGGTTGCAACCAGAGCGGCAACAAGGCCGCCCATCACGGCGCGTTGGGAAAATACGCTACATGCAGCCACAACCAGCACCGGAACCTCGCAGGCAGAAAGCGCAAGCACACCCTGCAGGAACCCCGAGCGCCGATCACGCGCAAGTGCCCCCGCGGCAACGCCGGCTATGCCGGGCAGCGCCAACGCCAGTGCGGCAATAATACCCGGTAGCGACCCAGACCACACGAGCGATCCCAAAGTCGCCGTCACGCGAGCGCCCGACGCCAGCAGCGCGGCCGAAACCACGACCACAGCCCAAACCACGCCACAGACGACCGTCGCGCCGACCATCAGCGCGCGACGAACCGCGCGGCCGGACGCATCCATGGGGCACGGCGTGAGCGGCTCGCCGCGGAGCGAACGACCGACATTTCGCGCATAGTGGTCACAAAACGCCGAGAGCGCCGCCTCGACCGCCGCCGGCTCGGGACGATCTTTTTGATGGCTGGACAGACAGGCCATCACCACGTCGAACAGCTGGGCATCGACAAACGCCAGCGCATCACGTAGCTCTTCGGAATCCGGCTCAAGCCCTAGCTGCTGGGCCTGCTCGGCCGCGGCGAGCGCCACATCGGGCTCACGACGAAGCAGCTGAGTCAAATCGCAACCGGGCGCATGGGCACCAATGGGATAGTCGGGCCGCGTGTCCATCTTAAGACGGTAGGGGCTCGCGATGTCGCGCGTCCTTTTGCGCGAACCCGAGGCGCCCGAAGTGCTCGGCGCGGCTTCGTATGGCGTGACGCCGGCAATGAGCTCGTAAACCGTGCTTGCCGCGGCATAGACGTCAATCGCCGGCGACATACGCAAAGCACGCAGGTCGGGAATATCGTCGGTGAGCATCTCGGGCGGGGCATAGGCAACCGTCGCGCGACGCAGCGTGGCATAACGCTCGGTAAAGGATGCCTTGCCGCCGGTACCGGCCACGGCCGACGCAGGCTCAAGCGCAAGCGATGAGCCAAAGTCGATCAGGCACAGGTCAAAGGTGCCCTCGGCAAGCTGCCGGTCAAGCGGTAGACGCGCCGTGCGCACCATAATATTAGCGGGTGAGATATCGCGATGGACAAAGCCCTCGCCCACCAGGCTCATACGGCAGAGCAGATCGAACAGGTCGCGACCCAGACGCGCCGCCACAAGCGGCGACAGGCGTCCGGCATCGTCCACGGCAAGTCGCGAACGCAAGCGGGCAAGCGTCTCGCCCTCGACCCATTCCATGACAATTGCAGGCACACTGTCGACCTCGCCCCAGCCATAGAGGCGGGGAAAGCCCTTGAGGCCCGAAAGGGCGCGATGGCATTCGTATTCCTCGCGAAACGCTGCCTTGAACTTGGCGACCAGCGCCTCGTGAGCGGCATCGTCGTCGAACTCATCGCGCGCCGGCAAGATGAGCTGCTTGAGTGCCACGGCCTCGCCTTGGGCGTTGACGGCACGCGTCACGCGGCCGATACCGCCACGGCGCATGGTGGCATCGTCGGCAAACAGCATCGTAAAACGACGCAGATAGGCAGGCAGTTCGTCCTGACCGAGCGCAATGGCCGGCTCAAACCCGTCGACACGCGCAAGGCGCAGGCCGACCATGGGATCGCGACCGAGCGATTGTGGTGTGGTGGATGCAAGATCGGTCATCATAGGGCAAGCGCCGCCACGTTATTGTTGAAGTTACCGAGCGCGACGTCATCATCGCCGTAATGGCCGACCCATTGACATAGGTTGGTATAACAGCCCCACAGATTGGCATACTGCTGATACCACTTAGATTCGGTCGAGAACCTTTGTCGACCGAACTCAGCACGGATGGCAAACATGTCATTCGCCAGGCTGTCGCACGGTCTGGGATCTCCCGTAGAGTTATAGGTCGAGACCACGTCATTGGCACGAGAAACATAGCCGTCGAGCATGTTGTACTTGGTCACAAGCCAACTGTGAATGCTCTCTTCCTCAGCAGCGGAAAGGCCACCGGAGTTTGCATCGTTGTCAGTGTTGCCGCCCGTCGAACCGCCGTTTCCAGACCCTCCGGTAGAGGAACCCGACCCAGAGCCGCCGCCCGAACTCGATGAATCCGAGCCGGAGCCAGAAGTATCCGAGCTACCGGGCTTTCCGGACTGCTGGGCGTCCTGCTCCTTCCGCTGCTCGACTTTATTCACCGTTGCCGCCACGCTATTGTTGGACAACCGATCGATGATCTTGGTGTTGGTGAGCACGATGGTTTTGCCATTGGCAAGCGTGACTTCGTTGTCCGGGGCCTCGGCGCCGTCCGCATCGTCGGTGCCAAACACAATATGCGCGACCACACTTGCCCAAGCATATCCAGTCGTGGTACCCAGATCACTTTTGACCTCATGCCCCACACGCGGTTCGCGTGCGGCATGCGCCTGCATCATGGACGGCACGGTCATGCCATAGGCAGAAACGCCAGCTATGACCAGCACCAGCGAGCACGATAGCAGTGCGTACGCCCGCGGCGCCAAGCCCAGTCGGCGTCGCATGCGCACCGCGGCGCCGCGCTTTGTCTGAGTGCCACCGGGCCGCATGCGTTCTCCTCCAAGAAAAACACGCCGCTCAGAAGCGGCGCATTCATTCAAATCCATATTTGAGTGCATCAGCGAACCCAAAAGGTTGCGCAACGAATGGGCAAATTAAGGATGCGAGCGGAAGCATCCATGCGATAAGCGGATACGAAGCATCTTTGTTGCACAACAAACTCACAGTCGCACGGGGAAATTATGACCACCCCGTGAGTCGCGAGGAAAACATACAGCAGGAGCAGGCTCGCCACCTAAATCGCGCGACGGGCCTCTATGGCGCGGCCAAGCGTAAGCTCGTCGGCATACTCCAAGTCGCCGCCCACGGGAAGGCCGCTTGCCAGACGCGACACCTCGACGCCCAACGGCTTGATGGTACGGGCCAGATAGCTCGCCGTGGTCTCGCCCTCGATGTTGGGGTTGGTGGCGATGATGACCTCATGGATATCCTCGTGACCCAGACGCGCCAGCAGCTCACGGATGTGCAGCTGCTCGGGACCAATCTTGTCCATGGGGCTGATCACGCCGCCCAGCACATGGTACAGGCCATGGTAGCTGCCCGTGCGCTCAATCGCCTGGACATCGCGCGGCTCGCCCACCACGCAAATGCGAGTGGTATCGCGCATCGGGTCCTGGCAGATGGAGCACTCGTCGGCCGTGGCGTAGTTAAAGCAACGGCTGCAAAAGTGGACCTCCTGCTTGACCTCCAGGATGGCCTCGGCCAGGCGGCGGGCCTCCTCGGCATCGGCCTCGAGCAGGTAATAGGCGATGCGCTGGGCCGACTTGGGACCAATGCCCGGCAGACGGCCCAGCTCATCGAGCAGTTTTTGCAGACTGTGATTCGCACTCATATATATATGTGTCTTAGAACGGCATGCCCGGGATGTTGAGGCCGCCGGTGATGGCGCCCATCTGCTTGTTGGCGAGCTCGTTGACGCCGCGGACGGCCTCGTTGACGGCAGCCATGATCATGTCCTGCAGCATATCGACGTCCTCGGGATCGAGGGCATCGGGATCGATGGTGAGGTTGACGAGCTCCATCTCGCCGTTAACGGTCACCTTGACCATGCCGCCGCCGGCAGAGGCGTCGACGGTCTGGGACTTGAGGTTCTCCTGCGCGGCGGCAAGCTGCTCCTGCATCTTGCGAGCCTGCTTCATCATCTGCTGCATGTTCATACCGGCCATGATGGCTCCTTTACGTGCGGCCGCACGCCGAGCTGCAAGGGCAGCCGGAGCACGGCGGGTCTTTCAAACTCAAAAATCGTACCACGGCGCGAGGCCAGCGAGCGGGGCGGACGTGTTACCTCAGTCGATATACATGTCCTGGAGCGCAAGCCGCACCCATAGATTATGCAAAGTTGAATAATTCGCATCTGCATAATATTGAAAGCTAAATCTTGTAGAGCCGGAATCCGACATTTAATGCGTACCACTAAATGGCTAAATGCCGAGCCACTACTCGAGGCGGCGCTCATGACGGCGAGGTATAATTTGATTGCCATAGATAGCAATTTGGAGGTGCCCCATGAATGACGTGCTCCAAAACATCCGCTCAAAACACCCCGTTGCATATGTGGTTCTCTATCTCTTTGTCGGCTGGGCATTACTGGTTATCATCACCCATGCTATAGCCTTTGGAGCAGAACTACTGATAGCCAGCTCGGACCAGCCCATCGTCAAATGGGAAGCGACCGATGAGTGCACCGACGGAACTCGAACCATTTACTACAACAGCCCGTCCCTCTACCAAGAGTTCAAGGTCAAGATAAAGGACTCCAAGATTGTCGATGCCGAACTAGGCGCTTTCTTGACAATCGGAGCAACCGTCAACGCCGAGCAAGTCGAGTACACGGACAGCCATGCGACGTATCGTATCGACCTCAGCATCCTAGGCCGACCGTCACGCACCTGTCTGCTCGAATGCGATATACGCGGCACTACGTTGCACATGTCCGAAATACAGATGCGCCCGGACAAAGAGATCTCTTCTTGAGCAGCATACCCGCCCGCACGGTTACTCCACCGGTTTGAAGATGGTGGCCTGGCCGAAGACGTTGCGGATGAGGGCTTTGGCCTCGTCCTCGGTCTGCGGGATGCTCGGGGCTGCACCCTGATGGCCGAAGGGGCTGCCCGCACCGGGGTTGGACTCCCAGGGAGTCGCGGGGACGTTGTCGCTTGTAGGGGCCGCGGGTGCCGCCGCAGCGGGCTTGGGCGCGGGCGTCGCACCCGGCACGTCGAACGGAGGCAGATCGTCCCCGCTCGCATCGCCGGCGAAGCCGCCGACCATGGCATCGTCGTAGGGAACCTGCTCGGATTCCCACGGCGCAGACGACGCAGCAGGCTGACATTTGGGAGCGGCAGAGCGCTCGGGCGCACGGGGTGCGGGCTCGGTCGGGAGCTTACCCGTGGCAGGAGCGCCGGCGGGGTTGTCGGAGCGTAGCCAGGGGGCTTTGCCCAGGTCAGACGACTTGGGCGCGGGCGAGACGGGCTTGGGCGCGGGTGTCGGAGCAGCCGGTTTGGGCGCCGCGGGCTTAGGCGCCGACGGGGTCGATGCCGCTACCGGCGCCGCTTGCTGCTGCGGCGCGCTGGCGCTCGAGGATACAGGGGCCGCCGAGGGCACGGGTTGCGGGTCCGCAGATGCCGCAGCCCGTGCAGATGGAGAATGCTCCTCATGTTGAGGAGCCGGCGTGCCACCCCCATCCAGGACATAGTCGACGGTACGACGACCGAAGACCGCACAGACCGTCGGCAGGACCACCGACTGCGTATCGGCACGGCCGAGCATCTTAATGGCAAAAGTCGAACCCGTGGGGAACGAGACCGTGAGCTTGGAGCCGTCGTCGGCCGTGGCGCGGGCGTTGAGCAAAAGCCCTGCGTAGGAAGCCTGACGCGCCTTGACACGCTCGACAACCTCGGCCCATTTGCGCTGCAGCTCTCCGGCATCCTCGACCGCGGGCGTCTCGGCGGCACCGGCGGCGGCAACCTGGGCGGCGTTGTTGGACTGGGGCTTAGGTGCCGGAGCGGTGACAGGCGCGGGGGCCGCAACGGGCTGAGACGTCGGAGCCGGCGCAGGCTGAGGTGCAGGCGCTGCAGGCTTGGAGGCTGACACGGACGCAGAACGGGGCGCAGGCTGGGCAGTCGGAACAGCAGCTCCGCGGTCCCAAGGCATGCCACCCTGGCGCGCGGACGTAGCAGCAGGGGCAGCGGATGCCGCCGGAGCGGCAGCACGGGCGCCCGAAATGAGCGTCGGCTGTTGGGCAGCAGCGGGTACGGATGCTGCAGGCGCGGCGGCCTGAGCAGCAGCCACGCTCGCCGGCACGGCGCCGTTGGCAACCATGGCCTCCAGACGTGCCACGCGCTCGGCCAATGCCTCAATCGTTAAATCAGCCTCGGGACGTGCCAGGCGCGTGCAGGCGATCTCGAGCACCAGGCGCACGTCGCTCGCGCCCCTCATCTCCAGTGCGGCATCATCGAGCACCGTCAGCACACGGGCCAGGCGGTCGGCAGGATGCTCGCCAAAGGCAGCGGCCTCGGCAGCAAGCGCCTCAGCCTGCTCGGAGCCGCCCTCAAACAGCTCGGCACGGGCACCGGCAACGCAGGCAACGTACACGTCACGCACATGCGCCACCAGGTCGCGCGTCAGCTCCAGCAGGTCATTGCCCTCCTCAACCTGCGCACGGATCAGCCCATAGAGCTCGGCAACATCGCGATCGGCAATGGCGCGGGAAAACTCGCCCAGAATCTGGTCCGAAACCTCGCCCAAAAGCGAGCGGGCGTCGTCCGCATGCACAGAACCGTTGCCAAAGACGCTCAGCTGCTCCAGCGTGGACAGCGCGTCGCGCATGCCGCCCTTGGCATGGCGCGCCACGATAGCGAGCGCCTCGTCGTCGTAATCGAAGCCCTCCTGCTCGCACACGTATGCCAGGCGATGCTCGATATCCTCGTTGCCGATACGGTGGAAATCGAAGCGCTGGCAGCGCGAGAGGATGGTCTCCAGAATCTTTTGCGGGTCGGTGGTGCACAGCACAAAGATCACGTGCGCCGGCGGCTCCTCAAGCGTCTTGAGCAGCGCGTTAAACGCCGCCGTCGTGAGCATGTGGACCTCGTCGATGATATAAATCTTGTACTTGCCGCGCACCGGGGCAAAGTTGACGGAGTTGATGATCTCCTCGCGCACGTTGTCCACGCCGGTACGGCTTGCGGCATCGAGCTCGTAGACATCCGGGTGGTTGCCCTCGGCAATGAGCTCGCACTCCTCGCAAGTACCGTCGGGCATGCAGCCGCTTGCACCCTCGGCGCGCGCTGCCTCGGCATTACGGCACAGCAGCGCCTTGGCCAGAATGCGCGCCATGGTGGTCTTGCCCGTGCCGCGCGGTCCGCAGAACAGGTACGCGTGGGACAGGCGTCCCTCGGTGATGGCGTGCTCGAGCGTCGAGACGATATGCTGCTGGCCCACCACGGAGTCGAAGGTGAGCGGGCGATACTTTCGGTACAACGATTCCATGGGTGCTCCCCCGGGTATACTGAGTCTTGTTGCCGCGACGGCCATGCGGTCGCACGGCATACTGCATTCATAATAACCCGTACGGCGAGCCCGCCGCGATAGGAGTCCAAAGAGCATGGCAGACGCAGAGAGCAACCTCGTTCCCTCCGAAGCAGCCGACCAGGTCGAGGTCGCGCTCGAGGAGCAGGCCGCAGCCGATGACGGCATCCTGTACCTCAACGAGTACCAGTACGAAAACGACCTGGTCACCGACTTCGCCCGCCTGGTCGCCTCGCCCAGGCGTCGCGGCTCGCTGTATGTCGCCGCGGCAATTGCCGCGCTCATCGGCATCGGCATGCTGGTGGCCGGCGGCAACTGGATCAAGTTTGGCGTCGTGTTGATCGTGTTCGGCGCCTTTTTGGCCTGGTGGAGCAAAAACCTGCGCCACACCCTCGCCCGCGACTTTATCGATTCCGTCGAGGCCGACGAGTCCATGGGTGGCCGCTATCGCCGCGTCGCCGCCAACGAGGACGGCCTGATGGTTTGGGGCAAGAGCGGCAAGTCGCAGTTTTTCCCGTTTGAGAAGCTCGACCACGTGCTCGACGGCGAGCGCATCTTTGTGGCCATGTTCGCCGACCAGGGCGTGACGATCCCTAAGGAAACCTTCGTCCGTGGCGATGCCGAGCAGTTCGGCCCCTTCCTCAAGGCCCGCATCAACAAAAAACTCCGCATCGAGACCAAGCGCAAGAAGATGAAGGCAGAAAAGGCCGCTGCCGAAGCCAAACAGGGCGACAAGCCCCAGGAGACCAAGCGCAAGCAGAAGAAGAACAAGAAGAAGCGCTAAGGCCAAGCCAGACAGGCAGCCTCGCATCCCGTTATCCTCGCCATCCGCCCGAGCGTGCTACACTAGCAGCATCTATGCCACCGCGAACGGCTCGGCTCCGCGCCCGCCACTCGCAAACGAACTTTAAACGCACGAGGGTTGGCCATGCCGCTTTTCTCGCAACATACCGCCCGGTTCTCGCCGGACGTTCCTTTGGAGGGCACCAGCTCTCGCGAGCTGCTCAAGCGGTACCAGCCGCTCGAGACACTTGCGACCGGCGGTTTTGGCTCCATCGAGATCTGCCGCGACACGCACCTGCGCCGCCGCGTCGCCATTAAGCGCATCCCCCTTATCAACGGTGCCGGCATGCCCGCCAGCGACATCATGGATGTCCTGCGCGAGGCGCACACCGCCGCCATGCTTCAACATCCCAATATCGTGCAGGTCATCGACTTTACGCACGACACAGCCTATGCCTACCTGGTTATGGAATATGTCGATGGCATGTCGCTGGCCGAGTTTTTGCACCGCGTGGACGGCCACTCATTTACCTTTGACGAGGCCGCGGCCATTGCCGATGCCCTGGGCCAGGCGCTCACCTTCGCCCACAGTAATGGCGTACTCCACCTGGACATTAAGCCCGCCAACGTGCTCATCGACCACTCGGGCAATGTAAAGCTCACCGACTTTGGCATGGCGCGACTGTCGTCCGCCGGTGGCTTTGGCGGTTCGCGCGGCGGCACCATCGGCTACATGCCGCCCGAGCAGCTCGATATCGAGACCGGCACGGTCGACGAGCGCGCCGATGTCTTTGCCCTCGCCTGTGTGATCTACGAGGGTCTGTGCGGCAGCGCTCCCTTTATGGCGGCCACGCCCGCCGACTCGCTCGACCGCATCATCGGCGGCGCCACCTATCCCAACGAGCTGATACCACACTTCCCCCCGGGAGCCGAGGCCGCGCTCATGAGCGCGCTCTCCCCCATGCCGCAGGACCGCCCCAACAGCATCGAGGCATTTTGCGACCAGCTCCTTGCCGGTCTGGGCAGCGTGCGCGAGGGCCGTCGCAGCCTGGAGCAAATGGTTGGCGAACTTTCGGATGACGAGCAGGAGCTCGACGATATCGAGCCGTCGCACTACGAGGACGACGCCATTGAGGTCGACCCCGCACTCGGCTGGGCGGGCACGCGCTGGAGCCATACGCGCGACTACACCATGCGCACTATCTCGGCGCTAACGTGCGGCACCTTTAGCTTTTTGCTGATGCAAACGGCCGGGGTCGCGACGCTTCCCGGCCTGGTCATTGCGGCCATCGCGATCGGAGCGGCGGCTGGCCTGGCCCCCCAGATTGGCTCGGCCATCTCGGCTGTGGGCTTTTTGGTGCTCATGGCCAACGCCACCATGCAGGCACAGGGCATCCTGTCGATGCTGCCCGTCGCGGTGATCTTTGCCGCTGCCATGTCCGGTTGGTGGATCGCCTGGGGTCGCACCGAGACTGCCGCGAGCGCCACGCTCACCTGTGCACTCGCGCTTGGCTGTCTGACCGGCAATACCTTCCTGGCAGCTGGGGTCGCCGCCGGCGTCGCGTCATTTTGGCTCGGCCCGGCAAGCGCCGCCGCGGCAACGGGCATGGGCGCGCTTTTTGCCCGTCTGGCCACGGTCGCGCTTTCAGCCGGAGGCGTGCTGGGGCTCGGTAACGTTGCCGCAGCGCTGGGAGACCCGCTCCTTTGGGCTGCCTTTGTGCTGGTCGCGGCAACTGCCGCGGCGTCATCTGCGCTGCTCAATGTCCATGCCAAGCGTGCCAATCAGGGCTCAAACCTTGCCGCAATCGCCGCCATCGCTGTCACCGGCATCGGCTGCGCAGCGGCGTCCTGTCTTGCACACCATATGGAAATTGCCAGCCTTGCAGCCGCGGTCATCGCCAAGGCGGCGGTTGCGGGAATCCTATCCTCTATAATCGTTGGGATATGCCTATATTTGCTCGGATACCAAAGAACCTATACGGAGAGTGATCTTTCGTGAACTTCCTGAACATCTTCGAGGACCACGTGGCCGGCATCTTCGGTGCCACCCGTGCCCCGTTCTCCTTTAAGAAGCTTGCCAAGCAGGCCGCTCGCGACATGGAGGATCAGACTCTGGTGATCAACGGCGTCAACACGGCGCCGGCACTCTATACCATCCTGATCGCCGCCGACGACGATCCCATGCTCGCCCCGTTCTACCCCGAGCTTTCGCGCGAGGTCCGCGAGTTTGTGAAGGCGCAGGCCGAAAAGCGCCGCTATGTCTTTGTCGGCGAGCCCCTCGTGCGCTTTATGATCGATCCGCAGCTGCGCGCCGGCAAGTTCTCGGTCTTTGCCGAGAACGTCGATGCCCCCACGCTTGGCCGCCTGTACGAAGAAGAGCGCGCCTATCAAAACGGCCTGGGCCAGAACAACTCCGCGACAAGCCGTGCCGCCAGCGCCCCGCGCGCCGGCCAGCAGCAGTTTGCTGCCCCGCAGCAGCAGCGCCCCGCCGCCATGCCCCAGCAGCAGCCGACGCCTCGCGCCGCCGCTCCCGACCCGCTTGCCGTGGCAGACCCCTTCGCGCCTAGCGTCCCCGACCCCGCCGCCGCACCCATCCCGGTGCCTCAGACCGTCTCGCGCGACGCGCTTGCCGGCATGGGCGGAGCCGCCGCGACCGGTGCCGCCGTGGGCCTAGGCGCCGCAGCCGGCATCGCCTCCAACATGGCGAGCACTCGCGCCCCGCAGCGCCCGCTCGCCCAGCTCGTCGACGTCGTGAGCGGCGAGAGCCATAGCATCACCTCCGCACAGGTGACCATCGGTCGCGAGCGCTCAGTTTCCGACATTGCCCTGCGCGACCCCAACGTGTCGCGCCGCCACGCCCAGCTCACCTTTACGGGCTCGGATTGGTCGATCGAGGACCTCAATTCCACCAACGGCACGCTCGTCAACAACCGCCGCATTACGCGCTGCCCGCTGCGCAACGGCGATCTGCTGACGTTTGGCCTGAGTACCTTTGAATTTAGGGGATAGTCGCTTATGAACATCGATATCGTCCTTTTTGCAGGCCGCATCGTCCTGGTCGCCCTGCTCTATATCTTTCTGTTCGCCGTCATGAAGACCGGCGTGGGACTTGTGCGTGGACAGCGCCGCGACTCGGCTATCTGGACGATCGATGTGGACAAGGGTCCGCGCGGTATCCGCGGCATCCACGTAGACATGCTCGGCCCCGTCATCGTCGGTCGCTCGCCGTCTTCGGACATCTGCATCAACGAACCGTTCGTCTCGGCCTCGCATGCGCGCTTTTCGCTACAGGGCCCGGCGCTCATCATCGAGGACCTCAACTCGCTTAACGGCACGCTCGTCAACGGCCGCCAGCTCGTGGAGCCCGCAACGCTGCGCGAGGGCGACGAAGTCCAGATTGGCGATGTGGTCATGAAGGTGAACCGTCGATGATCGACGAGGAGAACAAGTCCGCAACTATGACCGAGGCACCGGCCGCCGCCACAGCTGCGCCGGCCCACGCCGCTCCGGCGGGCTCCGCACCCGTGGAGCCCGAGGACACCGTGTTCTCCCTGCCTCTTTCGCATGTAACGCATGATATTTCGGATCTAGCCGATAACGAGGACGAAGAGGATGCCGTAGCGGCGCCCATCGGCGCACATGCTGCGGAACAGCCCACAGCGCCCGAAGCAACCCCGGCGCCGGCTCACTTTGCAGAGCCCGTCGCCGCGGCAATCAACGAGAGCACTGCGGTGTTTGCGGCACCCGAGCCCGCCGCGCCGGCGTTTCCCATAGCCCCGGCATCCGAGGTTGCGCCCGCGTCTACGCCGGCGCCCGAGCCTATAGACGTCAGCCCGCAAGACGACGAGTCGACCGCCCGCGTGTCCGAGGAGCCCGACTCCCCGGACACCGACAATTCCGAATCAAACGCCGAGACCGACACCGTCTCTCCCGGTGACACAGCCGAGATCGACGTTGCCGCCGTTGAGGCCAAGCTCAAAGACCCCGGGTCGACCATGAGCTTTGAGCCCCTGACCGAGGAACGCATCGAGACCGACTCGACCTATGATGCCGGCACCACCACGCAACTCATGTGGGGCGCCCGCTCTGACGTTGGCTGCGTGCGCCCGCACAATGAGGATTCCTACCTGGTGCAGTCGCCGCTCTTTTGCGTATGCGACGGCATGGGCGGTCACGCCGCCGGCGAGGTAGCCTCTTCTATCGCTGTCGAGACCATCGCCAAGACAGCTCCTCAGTCTGCCGACGCCGCACGCCTGGCGGCAGCCGTCGAGGCTGCTAACGCCGCCGTAATCGAGGCCGCCTTGAATGGCCTGGGCAAGCCCGGCATGGGCTGCACAGCCACTTGCGCCTATATCGAAAACGACACGCTCGCCATCGCCCACGTGGGCGACTCGCGCGCCTACCTGCTCCACGAGGGCACGCTCATCCGCGTGACCCGCGACCACTCCTATGTGGAAGAACTCGTGGACGCCGGCGAGATCACGGCAGACGAGGCTCGCGTCCACCCCAACCGTTCAGTCATCACCCGCGCACTGGGCTCGGACCCCGCCATGTATGCCGACCACTTCACTCTGCATATCGAGGAAGGCGACCGCCTGATCCTGTGCTCCGACGGCCTCTCGAGCATGATTCCCGATAGCGATATCGAGAACATCGCCACGCAGTCCTCAACCGCGCAAATCTGCGTCGACAACCTAGTGGACGCGGCGCTTGCCGCCGGCGGCCACGACAACGTGACCGTAGTAGTCGTTGACCTGGTTGACGATGGCGTCATGCGCGAGGCGCAACGCGTGCGTCGCCGCAACGTTACTATCGCCGCCATCCTGGCCCTCGTCTTTGTGCTGGCAGCTGGCATCTGGGCCTACACGGGTGTCACCGGCTCGTACTACCTGGGTACCTACCAGGGCAATGTCGCCGTCTGGCGCGGCCTGCCCGGCAAGCCACTCGGACTCAAGCTCCACTGGCTCGAAAGCGAAACCAGCATCAAGCTGTCCGACCTGCCCGAAGACACGCAAAACCGCCTCAAGGCGGGCATTCCGCAAACAAGTGTCGACGATGCGCAGGACACGATATCCAAGTACCGCCACCAGATCGACGAGGAGCAGACCCGCCAGGTGATCGACGCGCAAACGATTCGCGACAACACCAATCAGGGATCGACCTCCGAATCAGATTCCGAGAAAACCGCCGAACAGTCCGCCGAGGCCGAAGCCTCCGATAAGAATTAGAAAGGGAGTGCCGCTTATGAGTCGCCGCAACACCGAGCTGCTCTTGCTCATCGCCTCGGCGTTCCCCGTCATCCTGCTGTATGCGATGTACGTCCTCACCGCGGGCGCTGCCATCTCCTTTGAGACGCTCGCCGTACCGATCGGCCTCTTTGCCGCCTTTGCCGCGGCCCACATTGCCGTGCGCATCTTGGCGCCCGGTGCCGACCCCGCCATCCTGCCCATCGTATTTATACTTTCGGGCATCGGCATCACGTTTGTGACGCGTCTCGCCCCCGCTCTCGCCATCTCACAGCTCATCATCCTGTTTGTCTCGGTGGCCCTGATGGTGGGAACGCTCGCGTTGGTTAAGAACCTCGACGTGGTCATGCGCTACAAGTACACCTTTGGCATCATCGGCATCATTCTGCTGATGCTGCCTATCTTTATCGGCACCACGATCTCGGGCTCCAAGCTGTGGATTCGCATCGCGGGCTTTACCATCCAGCCCGGCGAGTTCGCCAAGGTCTTTATCGTGCTGTTCCTGGCCGGGTACCTGGCCGAGAACCGCGAGCTGCTCTCCATCTCCAACCGCAAGATCTTGGGCTTTAAGATCCCTCGCCTGCGACTGCTACTGCCGTTGTTTGCCGTGTGGGGTGTGTGCCTGCTCGTCGTCGTCTTCGAACGCGACCTGGGTTCGGCCGTGCTGTTCTACACCATCTTCTTGCTGATGCTCTACGTTGCCACGGGGCGCTTTTCGTATGTCGTTATCGGCCTTGCGCTCTTAGCCGTTGGAGCCGTGGGCGCCTACAAGTTCCTGTCGCACGTTCAGGTGCGTTTCCAGGTTTGGGTCGATCCGTTTAAGGACGCCCAGGGTCAGGGCTACCAGATCGTCCAGTCGCTCTTCTCGCTTGCCGATGGCGGTCTGGTCGGTGTTGGCATCGGCAACGGCATGGCCAACAACATCCCTGTCGTCGAGTCCGACTTTATCTTCTCGGCTATCGGCGAGGAGATGGGCCTTTTGGGCGGCGGCGCCGTGCTCATCCTGTTTATGCTCTTTGCCGTGCGTGGCCTGACCACAGCTGCCCGTGCAAAGTCCGACCTTGCCGCCTTTAGCGCCACCGGTCTTACGGCAGCCATCAGCTTCCAGGCCTTCTTGATCGTTGGCGGCGTTACCCGCCTGATCCCGCTGACCGGCGTCACCCTGCCCTTTATGAGCCAGGGCGGCTCCTCGCTGCTGGCGAGCTTTATCATCGTCGCGCTCCTGCTGCGCGCCGGTGACGAGGCTACCGGACGCGAGGCCGAGCTTACCGGCACCGGCACCATGGCCGCCATCACCGATGATCAGGTCGCATCTGCCGCCGCCCCGACGGGCACGCGCTTTGCCACCTCGTCTTCCTACGGCAGCGGCAGCCATTCCGTCGGCTCGCGCATGCGACGTCGCCTGCTCGACACGCCTGAATCCGGTGTGCTCGGCCGCGTTGCGCTCGCCAACCGTCTAACCCGCGCGGTGCTCGCCTTTACGGCGCTGTTCGCCATCCTTATCGGCAACCTCACCTATGTCCAGGTCATCAAGGCCAAGGACTATCAGGACATGCCGACCAACAACCACACCATCGCCCGCTCCAAGTACATCCAGCGCGGCTCCATCATCACGTCCGACGGCGTGACGCTGGCCGAGTCGCTGCAGCAGGAGGACGGCACCTACGTACGCTCCTACCCCAACGGTAACCTGGCAGCGCACGTGGTTGGCTACGTGAGCCAGCAGTATGGCACCACCGCCATCGAGAGCGTCATGAACGACACGCTCACCGGTTCTAAGGACTACTCTAGCTGGAACAACGCCATCGCGTCGCTCGCGGGCCAGACCCAGCCGGGCAACACCGCCAAGCTCACCATCGACTCGCGTATCCAGACGGCGGCCGAGCAGGCACTCAAGGGCTTTAAGGGCGCTGTAGTGGTCATCGACCCGCGTACCGGCGCGGTGCTCGCATGTGCCAGCTCGCCCACCTACGACAACACCAACATCGATGCCCTGCTGCAGACGGGCGGCGGCGAGGACGGCTCCATGTACAATCGCGCCATGGACGCGCTGTACACGCCGGGCTCAACGTTTAAGGTCGTTACGCTTTCCGCGGCACTCGAGACCGGTACCGCCAGCCTTACCAGCACCTACCAGGCGCCCGGCTCCATGGACATCGGCAACGCACCGGTCACCAACTATGCCAACGAGAGCTACGGCACCATCAGCCTGCAGCAGGCCTTTGCCGTGTCCTCCAACGTCGTCTTTGGCCAGGTGGCAAACGAAGTTGGCGCAAACACGCTCGTACAGTTTGCCAACGCCTTTGGCTACGGCCAAAAGCTCGGCCAAGACCTGACCTCCGCGGCCTCGGTCATGGCCGACCCGTCGCTCATGACCGAGTGGGAGACCGCCTGGGCCGGCGCCGGCCAGCCTGTCGGCATGGACCACACGCCCGGCCCGCAGACCACCGTCATGCAAAACGCCGTGATTGCCGCCGCCATCGCCAACAGTGGCGTGGTCATGGACCCGTACTTTGTAGCCCAGGTACTTGCCCCGGACGGAACCGTGGTCAAGACCACGCAGTCCCGCTCGCTGGGGCAGGCCGTCAGCTCCGCCACGGCCGACCAGGTCAAGCAGGCCATGCTTGCCGTCGTCCAGTCCGGCACCGGCACCGATGCCCAGATCCCCGGCGTCAAGGTCGCCGGCAAGACCGGCTCGGCCGAGACCGGCGGCACCAACGTCAACTCTATGTTCGTTGGCTTTGCACCTTACGATTCACCCACGGTCGCCATCTCGGTGGCCTTGGAGGATTTCGACAAGCATGACGTCAAGGCCGCCAAGATCGCCGGTATCGTCCTGACCGCGGCGCTTGCCGCACAGGGAGCGTGATGCCCATGATCGAATCGGACACCCGAGGCGCGCCGCGGCCGAAGAGTTAGCGGCAACGCGCCACACGGCCCCAGCGGCCACATCGTAGGTACTACACACATCGTTGAGCGAATAGTTATGTTAGGAGCAGGAATGGAACAGAGGGTCCTCGGGGGAAGATACCTCCTCAAGGATAAGGTGGGAACGGGCGGCATGGCGACCGTCTACCGTGCACAGGACCAGGTCCTCGACCGCACGGTCGCCGTCAAGATCATGCTGCCGCAGTATGCCGGCGACGCAACCTTCGCCGCACGCTTTAAGCAGGAGGCCCAGGCAGCAGCCGGTCTCTCCTCCCCCTATATCGTGGGCGTCTACGATTGGGGCAAGGACGGCGACACCTATTACATCGTCATGGAGTACCTGCGCGGCACCGACCTTAAGAGCGGCATCAAGAGCCACGGCGCCCTCGACCCCAAGAAGGTCGCCCAGATCGGCTCGCAGATCAGCTCCGCGCTTTCGGTCGCCCACAAGCACGAGATCATCCACCGCGACATTAAGCCGCAGAACATCATGGTGCTGCCCGACGGCAACATCAAGGTGATGGACTTTGGCATCGCGCGCGCCAAGAACAGCCACCTCACGCAAGACAACAACGTGCTGGGAACCGCCCACTACGTCAGCCCCGAGCAGACCCGCGGTCAGGACCTCGGCCCCACCTCGGATATCTACTCGCTGGGCGTCGTGATGTACGAGTGCGCCACCGGCCGCGTTCCCTTTGACGGTGACGACGCCATCTCGGTCGCACTCAAGCAGGTCAACGAGCTGCCTATTCCGCCGAGCCAGATCAACTCCGGTGTCGACGCCGACCTTGAGCGCATCATCCTCAAGTGCATGGAGAAAGACCCGGCAAACCGCTTCCAGACCGCCGACGAGCTGCGTCAGGTGCTCAACAGCTACCTGTCGGGCCGTGCCGTCAACGTCTCGGAGCCCACGCGCATCATCGGTGCCCCCGGTGAGCTGGGCGCCACCAAGACTCGCGAGCTTTCCGATCAGACGCGCGCCATGGTGCGCCCCGTCTCGGGCGTGAGCGGCCAGAATACCACCCGTAGCTCGGTTTCGGGCTCCACCGGCTCCTACGAGGTCGAAAAGCCCAAATCCAACAAGAACAAGATCATCGCCGCCGTGGTGGCAGCGGTTGCCGTCATCGGCATCGTGGTGGCCTTTGCCACAGGACTCTTTGGCGGCGAGCAGGTCACCGTGCCCGATGTGCTGGGCAAGGACCAGCAGACTGCCGTCGAGCTGATCAAGGAAGCCGGCCTCGAGGTCGGCACCATCGACCAAAGCTACAACGACGATGTCGACGAGGGCAAGGTCGCCGAGCAGACGCCCAACGGCAACACCAAGAAGACCAAGGGCACCAAGGTGAACCTGGTAATCTCCAAGGGCCCCAAGCCCTCCGAAAAGGTTGAGGTTCCCAAACTTGTCGGCCTGACCAAGGACCAAGCAGAAGCCGCACTGGCAAGCGTTGGCCTGAAGGGCAACGCCTCCGAGGAGGCCAACGAGGCCGATGAGGGCCAGGTCTTTGAGCAGGGCACCGAAGCCGGTAAGGAAGTCGCGAAGGGCACGACCATCTCGTACAAGGTCTCGAGCGGCCCGGATACCACGTCCGTCCCCGACCTGACCGACATGACCGAGGCCCAGGCGCGCAACGCCCTCGATATGGCAGGCTTTGGCGTCGACGTGAGCTACCAGGAGAACGACTCGGTTACCGAGGGCACCGTGATCAGCTGGAACCCCAGCGGCAAGCAGAAGCCCGGCGCCACGATTACCGTCGTCATCGCCAAGAAGTCCGGCAAGGCCACCGTCCCGGGCAACCTGTACGGCAAGAGCATTTCCGCCGCCGTTACCGCGCTCAACAACGCCGGCTTCTATAACATCGGCTTCTGTGACCAGAACGGCAATCCCGTGAGCGGTAACGAGGATGCCACCGTTACGGGCGTCTCCCCCACCGGCAAGCAGTCCACCGACAGCACGATCACGCTAACAGTCGCACTTTCGGGCTCTGGTTCGGGCTCTGGCTCGGGCACGGGTGACGATTCCGGTACGACCAACTAGTTGCCACCCCATCGTTCATCACGGCTCTCGCCGCAAACATATTCGCTCACAGGCGCCCGCTTGCTCCCCCAGCAAGCGGGCGCTTTCTTTATCTGAAGCAGCGAACACTACGGCATGCCTTAGACCAGAAGAGCCCGGCACCGTAGCGGTACCGGGCTCGATATTCCTCTGGTGCCCCCGGGCGGATTCGAAAACTCCCCCCCCCCGCGGGGAAATTGGTGACGCGGGTGTCGACGGCTCGAATCCTGCCCTTAGACCAGAAGAGCCCGGCACCGTAGCGGTACCGGGCTCGATATTCCTCTGGTGCCCCCGGGCGGATTCGAACCGTCGACACCCGCTTTAGGAGAGCGGTGCTCTATCCCCTGAGCTACGGAGGCATGTTG
>CAUADW010000029.1 GCA_958427895.1 uncultured Collinsella sp. | reverse complement strand
AGGACGTCGCGGATGTTGCCCACGCCGGTCAGATACATGACCAAGCGCTCGAAGCCCAGACCGTAGCCGGCGTGCTTGCAGGAACCGTAGCGGCGCAGGTCAAGGTAGTACTTGTACTGCTCGGGATTCATACCCAGGTCCTTGATGCGGGCCTCGAGCAGATCCAGGCGCTCCTCGCGCTGGGAGCCACCGATGATCTCGCCGATGCCCGGCACCAGGCAGTCGGCGGCGGCGACGGTCTTGCCGTCGTTGTTCATGCGCATGTAGAAGGCCTTGATCTCGGCCGGGTAGTCGGTCACGAAGGTCGGGCGCTTAAAGTGCTCCTCGGTCAGGAAGCGCTCGTGCTCGGTCTGCAAGTCGATGCCCCAGCTGACGGGGTAATCAAACTGGTGGCCAGCAGCGACTGCCTGCTCCAGGATCTCGACGGCCTCGGTGTAGGTGACGCGGGCGAAGTCGGAGTTGGCGACATGGTCCAGGCGCTCGAGCAGACCCTTGTCCACAAACTTGTTGAGCATATTGAGCTCGTCGGGGCAGGTTGCCATAACGTCCTTGAGGACGTACTTGAGCATGGCCTCGGCGTTATCCATGTAGTCGTTAAGGTCGGCAAAGGCCATCTCGGGCTCGATCATCCAAAACTCGGCGGCGTGGCGCGTGGTGTTGGAGTTCTCGGCACGGAAGGTGGGGCCAAAGGTGTACACGTCGCCAAAGGCCATGGCAAAGTTCTCGGCATTGAGCTGGCCGGACACGGTGAGGCTTGCATGCTTGCCAAAGAAGTCCTGGCTCCAGTCGACCTCGCCGGACTCGGTGAGGGGCGGATTTTTGGGGTCGAGCGTGGTCACGCGGAACATCTCGCCGGCGCCCTCGCAGTCACTCGTGGTGATGATGGGGGTGTTGACGTAGACAAAGCCCTGCTCCTGGAAGAAGCGGTGGATTGCGGCAGCCGCGACAGAGCGGATGCGGAACACGGCGCGGAACAGGTTGGTGCGCGGGCGCAGGTGCTGCTGGGTGCGCAGGAACTCGACGGTTGCGCGCTTCTTCTGCAGCGGGTAATCCGGGGCGCTCGTGCCCTCGACCTCGATGGAGGTGGCAGAAAGCTCGAAAGGCTGGGGCGCATCGGGGGTCAGCTTGACGGTGCCGGTGCAAATGAGTGCGGCCGAGACGTTTTGATGGGCGATCTCGTCGTAGTTGTCGAGTGCCTCGCGGTTCATGACGACCTGCAGGTCGCGGAAGCAGCTGCCGTCGTTGAGCGTAACAAAGCCAAAGTTCTTCATGTCGCGGACGGACTTGACCCAGCCGGCGACGGTGACGGTCTGGCCGCCGAGCGACTCGGCATCGGCATAGAGCTGCGCGATTTTGGTGCGGTTCACGTATCCTCCCATAACGGTTGAATGATAGTTATCCATACAGTTCGATATTCTAGCAGCTCGGCTCATTTGAGCTATACAGATAAAGCATTGGCGGGATGGTTTTTCAAACGAAAAGCGCCCGCGGCCAAATGGTCGCGGGCGCTTGACGAGGTGCCTTTTGGCTGTGTGGCGTGGGGCCTGGCTACTTGGTCTTGGCAACCAGCAGCGGGTCGCCAAGCTTGACGAGCGGGTTGCCGCCGATAAGCGTTCCAGACTCGCCGACATGGTCGATGCTCTTAAGACGATCGAGCTCGGAGACGATGACGGTCACGATGTCCTCGTGACCAGCGGCCTTAATGGCCTCGCGGTCGAAGCTGATGAGCGGCTGGCCTGCCTTGACCACATCGCCCATCTCGACAAAGCGGGCAAAACCCTTGCCGTTCATTTCCACGGTGCCCAGGCCAACATGGATGAACACGCGCAGGCCGTCCTCGGTGATCATGCCGATGGAGTGGTTGGTGACAGTGGTGGCACCGATGCGGCCGTTGGCGGGCGCATAGATGGTGCCGGTAATGGGCTCGATGCCATAGCCCTGGCCAAGCATGCCCGAGGCGATCGTCTCGTCGGGAACCTCGTTCAGGTTGACGAGCACGCCGTTGACGGGGGCATAGATGACGCCTTCGCGGGTAGCGAAGCTTGCTGCGGGCGGAACGGACGCCTCGCCGGTCGAGGTGAAGGTGGACTTAAGCGAATCGAGCAGACCCATAGTTGCCTCCAACTTAAATAGGCGCATATCGCGCGTTTGGTTTGCCGGAAACGTTTCACATGTGTTTCGCGGCTTGGTCAACGCCCCTATTCTACGCTGCTCAACGATACCTCTGAACTGGGATTATGTGATATATCAGTTGAAGGGAAACTTATTGCCGGAGTGTTTCTGCGCCACGGGTTCAAGTGGGGTACGCTTGAAGGCGAAAAACAAGGGCGCATAATTTGCGCGAAGGGAGCACATATGATTGTCGAGAACCATGCGCTGTGGGGCGAGGAGTCGACCGAGGATTATCCGGCGACGTTTACGTATTTGGGTGCCGAGCCGTTGCCCGATAAACCGAATGGCCGCCGCCCCGCGGTGATTATCTGTGGCGGAGGTGCGTTTACGCATATCGCTCCGCATGAGCAGGATCCTGTGGCGTTTGCGTTTTTGGATCACGGTTACCAGGCCTTCGTGCTCAACTATGTCACGAGTTCTACGGGTGACGTGAGCTTTCCGCACCCCCAGGCAGATCTTGCCAAGATGGTCGCCACGGTGCGCGCCAACGCCGACGAGTGGCATGTCGATCCTAAGCGCGTGTGCGTCGTGGGCTTTTCTGCTGGCGGCATGATTTGCGCCTCGCTGGCAACACAGTGGAAGACCGGCCCCTTTGCGGCACTTGCCGGGGCGCGTCCGGACGACATTCGTCCCGATGCCGTGGTGCTGGGCTATCCATTGCTCGACTTTGCCTATGTGCGCGACATGCAGACGCGCGATCCGCGCATTGACTTGCGTGTGCCCAAGACGGGCGGCAAGACGGGGCGCGATTTGCTCAACGACTACCTGTCGATGGTGACGGGCGGCGAGGCAACTGACGAGCATCTGGCCGACATCTGCCCCACCACGCATGTTTCGCGTCAGATGCCACCGACCTTTGTGTGGGGCGTGTCCGACGACAAGACGGCGCCGATCGCGCAGGTCTACCCGTTTGCGCAGCGCATGGCCGAGGAGGGCGTTGCATGCGAGATGCACGTCTTCGACCAGGGTGGTCACGGCCTTTCGCTCGGCAACGCCAACACCGCGGTCGACAACGAGGACAAGCAGGTGGCGGTCCGCCCTTGGATTCGCCTAGCCTTCCGCTTCCTCGAGCGCCATCTGTAAGAGTCCCGGCATCCAAGCCCTTCAATAACTTGCGGTGAAATAGTTCCTATCTGGGGCATCAACCAGCCCATCCAGGAACTATTCCACCGCAACTTCGTTTTTGATGCCCCGCCCGGAAACTGCGCCCCAGTTTTGCCTTTCAAGGTGGGACGCAGTTTCCCATAGGGCCTCGACTGGGAAAGCGCGTTCCGTTTCGAGCGGGGATTCCGGGATGCATTTTCCGTAAGAGGCCTGTTTGGGAAACCATATCCCGTTTCGAGCCAGAATTCTGGGATGTAGTTTCCCCGAGAGGCCTCATCGGGAAACTATGGCCCTGAACTCTCCTGCCTGTCCCCATTGCGCCAATCTGCTGATTGAACGTCGTTGCGTGTTCACGCTATCATGTAAGTTTAAAATTGGTTAGCCATGGCAAACGGTTAGCCATGGTGAACATAAATACAACGCCCTGTGGGCGTCGGGGGAGGAACACGGACGTGAAGCTCGATACGCTCGAGATCGGAAAAGACGCCGTTGTCGCATCGGTGGCATCGGACGATCAGGCACTCCGACAGCATATTTTGGACATGGGTCTAACGCCGGGCACCGAAGTCACCATGATGAAGTACGCCCCCATGGGTGACCCGCTCGAGATCCGCCTGCGTGGCTACGAGTTGACACTGCGTAAGGACGATGCCGCTCGCATCGAGCTCGTGGGTATTCACGACACCGATACAGGTCCGCGCGCTAACGCCGCAATCGGCACGACGGAGCATCCGGCCCTGGGCGAGGGGACGTATTCGCCCCGTGCGGCAAAGACGGCCGTGCCCGAGGGCGCGCCGCTGCACTTTGCCCTCGCCGGCAACCAAAACTGCGGCAAGACCACGTTATTCAACCAGCTGACGGGTTCCAACCAGCACGTCGGTAACTTTCCCGGCGTGACGGTCGACCGCAAAGATGGCACCATCCGTAACCATCCCGAGGCGAGCGTTACCGACCTGCCCGGCATTTACTCCCTGTCGCCGTACACAGGCGAGGAGGTCGTGAGCCGTCAGTTCATCCTCGACGAGCGTCCGGACGCCATCATCGACATCATTGACGCCACCAACATCGAGCGTAACCTGTACCTGACACTGCAGCTCATGGAGCTTGACCGTCCTATGGTCATCGCGCTCAACATGATGGACGAGGTGACCGCCAACGGCGGCGCCGTAGACGTCAACTTGCTCGAGAGCCTGTTGGGCGTGCCCGTTGTCCCCATTAGCGCTGCCCGCAACGAGGGCATCGGCGAGCTGGTGGACCACGCCCTGCACGTGGCGCGGTTCCGCGAGCGCCCTGGTCGCCTGGACTTTTGCGCGCCCGACGGTCCGGACGGCGGTGCGCTGCATCGCTGCATCCACGGTATTGCTAACCTGATCGAGGACCATGCCGTGACGGCGCACATCCCGGTGCGCTTTGCGGCGACCAAGCTGGTCGAGGGCGATGAGCTGGTAACCGAGGCGCTTCACCTGGATCGCAATGAGCTCGACGCTATCGAGCACATCATCACCCAGATGGAGGGCGAGGCCGGCACCGACCGCCTATCTGCGCTGGCCGATATGCGTTTTAGCTTTATCGGCGACGTGTGCGGGCGTTGCGTCGTCAAGCCGCACGAGAGCCGCGAGCACGTGCGCTCCGTCAAGATTGACCGCATCCTGACAGGTCGTTACACAGCCATTCCGGCGTTTCTGGTGATCATGGGCCTCGTCTTTTGGCTGACGTTTGGCGTGATCGGCGCGGCGTTGCAGGGACTCATGGAGGACGGTATCGCTGCCATCATCGCCTCGGCCGATGCGGGCCTCAAGGCGTTCGGTACCAACGACGTGGTGCGCTCGCTGGCTGTCGACGGCGTGCTTACGGGCGTGGGCAGTGTGCTGACCTTCCTGCCGATTATCGTCGTGCTCTTTTTGTTCCTCTCCATTCTGGAAGACTCCGGATACATGGCGCGCGTGGCCTTTGTCATGGATAAGGTGTTGCGTCGCTTTGGCCTGTCGGGCCGCAGCTTCGTGCCCATGCTCGTCGGTTTTGGCTGCACCGTGCCGGCTATCATGTCGACCCGTACGCTCCCATCCGAGCACGACCGCAAGATGACGGTCATGCTCACGCCGTTTATGAGCTGCTCAGCCAAGCTGCCTGTTTACGGCTTGCTGTGCGGGGCGTTTTTCCCGCAGGCGACGGTTCCCGCCATGGTCTCGCTCTATCTGATCGGTATCGTGGTCGGCTGCGTCGCGGCTTTGGTGCTCAACCGCACGGCATTTAAGGGCGACCCGGTGCCGTTTATCATGGAGCTTCCCAATTACCGCCTGCCGAGCGTCAAGACGACGGTGATGCTGGCATGGGATAAGGCCAGGGACTTTATTACCAAGGCCTTTACCATTATCTTTGCCGCGACCGTGGTCATCTGGTTCCTTCAGACGTTCGACATCCGCTTTAACGTGGTCGCCGACCAGTCGCAAAGCCTGCTTGCCGGTCTGGGTAGCATCATCGCGCCGGTGTTGGCCCCGCTCGGTTTTGGCGACTGGCGCGCCTCGACGGCGCTCGTCACGGGGCTCATTGCCAAGGAGAGCGTCATCTCGACGCTCACGGTGCTTTTGGGCGCAACGTCGCCCGCGGCGCTGTCGACCATGTTTTCGCCGTTTACCGCCTACGTGTTCTTGGTCTTTACGTTGCTGTACCCGCCTTGTGTGGCGGCAATCGGCGCCGTCAAGAGCGAGTTGGGCGCGCGCTATGCCGTGGCCGTATTCGCGTTTCAGGTCGCCGTTGCCTGGATCGTGGCGTTTGTCGTGCATTCGGCGGGCATATTGCTGGGGTTGGCTTAGTTATGAATTGACGGCGCAACCTCTGTGTATCGAATTGTTTTCGGCCCCGCATCTGTACTGACGGATGCGGGGCCGTTGCTATATAATCGCCTCCGCTCAAAACGATTGGAGACGTTATATATGACTCAGACAAGGCAAGACGGCATCACGCTCAAGCAGTGGCTCCCACTCGTCGGGCTCACCTGCTGTGCGTTCGTGTTCAACACGTCGGAGTTTATGCCCATCGGCCTTTTGACTGATATCGCCGCGTCGTTCTCGCTCACCGAGGCCCAGGCGGGCATCATGATCTCGGTCTATGCCTGGGGCGTCATGCTGCTGTCGCTGCCGCTCATGGTGTTCGCCTCGCGCTTTGAGTTCAAGCGGATGCTGCTGGGCGTGCTGGCCGTGTTCTCGCTCGGTCAGTTCCTGTCCGCTGTGGCGCCGACCTATCCCATCCTGGTCTGCGCGCGCCTGGTGGTCGCTTGCGCACATGCCGTGTTCTGGTCAGTCGCCTCGATTATGGCCTCGCGTCTGGTTGACACGCGCCATGGGGCGCTCGCCATCAGCATGATCGCTACGGGCTCGTCCATCGCGCAGATCTTTGGCCTGCCTCTCGGTCGCGCCATTGGCCTGGCCGTGGGCTGGCGTATGACGTTTGCCGTGGTCGGAGCGCTGTCTGCTGTCGCGGTCGTCTACCAGGCCACGGTGTTTCCTGCCATGCCAGCGGGCGAGCGTTTTACGTTCAAACAGCTGCCCGAGCTGCTCAAGAACCCGCTCCTCATCGCGCTCTACGCAGTCACGGTCTTCATGGCGACCGGCTATTACGCAAGCTACAGCTATATCGAGCCCTTCCTGGCGCAGGTCGCGCACGTCGATGCGGGCACCATTACCATGACGCTGACGGCGTTTGGCTGCTCTGGTTTGCTCGGAAGCTGGCTGTTCGGCCGCCTGTTCGATGGGCATCGCTTCCCGTTCTTGGCTATCACGCTCTCCGGCGTGCCGGTGGCCCTGCTGCTCATGGGGCCGGCCGCATCGTCGCTCGTGACAGTGCTTGCCGTCTGCGCACTGTGGGGTTGCTGCGCCACGGCCTTTAACGTGGCGTTTCAGGCCGAGCTCATCAAGCACACGCCGGCAGATTCGTCGGCCGTCGCCATGTCGATCTTCTCGGGCCTGTTCAACCTGGGGATCGGCACCGGTACGGCGATCGGCGGAGCCGTGGTTTCGGGTCCCGGTATCGCCTGGATCGGCTTTGTGGGCGGGTCGATTGCCGTCGTGGGCGTTATCCTCGCCATCACGGTGATGTTCCCAGCCATCCGCCGCGCCAAGCCCGTCGCCTAATCACGTCCCCTCATCAGTTGCGGTGGAATAGTTCCTGTTTAAGGCTTCTGAAGGCCCAGACAGGAACTATTCCACCGCAACTTATTTTGGGGGAGAGGATACAAGCTGGGCATACAATGGATGTCGTTGTGTTGAGCTTACCGGGAGGCTGTTATGTGGGCATACGAGACGACGTTCTATCAGATCTATCCGCTGGGCTTTTGCGGGGCTCCGCGCGAAAACGCCGCACCCGTTGCCGAGGATGAACTCGCCCAGGCTGCCAACGCCGCGCCCAACCCCGATGCTCCTATCATGAAAATCGCCCAATGGGCCGACTACCTGCAAGAACTCGGTATTGGCGCTGTGCTGATCAACCCGCCGCTCGAGTCTGATAGCCACGGCTACGATACGCGCAGCCTACGCCATATCGATCGACGCCTGGGTGGGGATGCCGACTTTGCCGCCGTGTGCGAGACGCTGCATGCCCACGGCATCCGCGTGGTACTCGACGCGGTCTTCAACCATGTGGGCCGTGGCTTTTGGGCCTTCCGCGATGTGCAGGAGCGTAAGTGGGACTCGCCGTACAAGGACTGGTTCCACATTAGCTTTGACGGCGACTCCTGCTATGGTGACGGCTTTTGGTACGAGGGCTGGGAAGGCCATTTTGAGCTTGTGAAGCTCAACCTGCAAAATCCCGCTGTGGTCGATTACCTGCTAGAGTCCGTGCGCCGTTGGGCCGACGTCTTTGGCGTCGACGGCCTGCGCCTGGACGTTGCCTATATGCTCGACCGCGACTTTATGCGCCGCCTGCACGTCTTTACCCGTGAGCTCAAGCCCGACTTTGTGCTGATCGGCGAGACGCTCCACGGCGACTACAACCAAATCGTCAACGACGAGATGCTCGACTCCTGCACCAACTACGAGTGCTACAAGGGCCTGTACTCCAGCTTTAACTCGGTCAACATGTTCGAGATCGCCCATTCGCTGCACCGCCAGTTTGGCGGCGATCCGTGGTGCATCTACCGCGGCAAACATCTGCTGTCGTTTGTCGACAACCACGATGTGCCGCGCCTGGCAAGTATCCTCACCGACAAGTCGTGTCTGCGTCCCGCCTACGGCATGCTCTTTGGCATGCCGGGCATCCCGTGCGTCTACTATGGCAGCGAGTGGGGGATTCCTGGCGAAAAGGGCGGCCCCGATGGCGACTGGGCGCTGCGCCCTGCGCTCGATGAGCCTGCGCCCAACGAGCTGACGGCCTTCATCACGCAGCTGGCGCACTTGCGCTCGGCAAACGACGCGGCGGCCCGTGCTTTCAACTACGGTGCCTATCGCAACGTGGTGATCCAGAACAAGCAGCTGCTGTTCGAGCGCGCCTGCGACGACGCGACGGTGCTCGTGGCGGTGAACGCCGTGGACGAGCCTTACACCTTTGGCGCCGGCGAGCTCAACGGCTCTTTTGTCGATTTGCTTGCCGACGGTGTGCTCACGGTCGAGCTGACGGGCACCCTCGAGCTTGCGCCCTACGAGGTGCGTTATCTGCTGAGGGCCTAGGCCATGGCAACGTCTGACGAGGGCTATCAACATATTGAGCATGGGTTTGAGCCCGTGTTTGACGAGCGTTCGCGCGTTTTGGTGCTCGGGTCGTTTCCCTCGGTGCTTTCGCGCGCCAATGCCTTTTATTACGGCAACCCTCAGAATCGCTTTTGGCGTGTGATGGCCATGTGCCTCGGTATGCCTGTGCCGCCCAACGAGGGCGATCCTTTGGCAAGCGGTGAGCCCGCGACGCTCGATGCCTCCATTGCCGCCAAGCGGGCCATGCTGCTGAACGGCGGCGTGGCCCTGTGGGATGCAATTGAGAGCTGCGACATTAAGGGCTCGAGCGACGCGAGCATCCGCAACGTTGTGCCGGCACATATCGAGCGCATTACCGATGCCGCGCCGATCGAGGTCGTTGTCTGTAACGGCGGTACGGCAGGGCGACTCTACAAACGCTACTTGCAAGATCGGACGGGGCTGCCTGCCATTGTCCTGCCTTCGACAAGTCCCGCCAATGCCGCCTGGTGCCTGGAGCGTCTTGTTGAGCGTTGGCACGAAGCCGTTGACTGGGCTGTTATTTAATTTAGATTTTTGTTTGAGCGTGGGCGCCCAGACGTTTCAGAGCGCCTCGCCAGATCGGCGCGGGCACGGCTGGCTCGGCGCAAACCATGCCGTCGGCGTCGACGTTGGCGGCATTGCCGCCGCCAAGTCGCTGTGCATGCTCGACGGAGCAGCCCATGCGCACAGCGCCCACAAGCTTATCCATCGCTTCCGAAAATGGTCGGCGCAAGAGGCCCATGCGTGGGGAATGGCGAAGCGCTGCGATGCCGCTGCCGGCGCAGATGGCAACGCCGCCACACCACAATTGGTCATGGCGCTCACATGCCTTGCGCAGGCGAACGGCGGTCCCACGCGCCCGCTCTGTGCCCTCTTGTGCGGCTCGAATCGCGGCATAGACGCGCGTTCCCGTACCGCCAAAGCGCTCAAGCGCCCGCTCGATGGCTGTCAACGTCTCATCGTCAGCCACATCTTCAATGGCCAGCACGATGCCATCGGCAACGCTGCCGGCGTCATTTGCCTTCAAGTCGACCGGGCGGGGGAGTGCGGTGCCGGAAAGTTGGGCATAGGCGGCGATGGCATCCTGCAGGTCCCAGAGCAAAAAATCAAGATCGGCGCTATTGGGAATACTGATATACGCAATGGTGTGCAGTGTTTTTGGTACGTCGCCGCGCGCGGTCGTCTCCATGCCATCTCCTTTCCGGCTCGTTTCCGTTTAGGTTACACCGTCTGGTGGCGCCCCGCCGCGCTATCCTAGTGCAACCCTTACGAAAGGAACGCCATGCGTCTGCCCATGAATACCTCGCTTGCCATGCTCAAGCCCTCCGGTATCCGCCGGATTAACGCGCTCGCCGCCCGGCATCCGGGGTGCATCGCGCTCGCGCTCGGCGAGCCCGATTTTCCCACGCCCGATGTGATTAGCGCCGAGGTGACCGCCGCACTGGACCGCGGTGACACGCACTATCCGCCCAACAACGGTCGCCCCGCCCTGCGTGAGGCGTTATCTGCCTACATGGGGGACGCGGGCCTTACGTTTTCGGCCGACGAGGTCATCCTAACCGACGGCGCGACCGAGGCCCTGTCGGCAGCATTCATGGCTATGCTCAACCCCGGCGACGAGGTCATCATCCCCACGCCGGCCTTTGGCCTGTACGAGAGCATTGTCGTGGCCAATCACGTCAAAGCGGTCTTTTTGGATACGGAGCCTGCGCAATTCCAGATTGACGAGGACGCACTTCGTGCTTGCGTGACGCCGGCGACCAAGGCCATCGTCATCTGCACACCCAACAATCCTACGGGCTGCATCCTCGACGCGGCATCGCTCGACGCCGTGGCGCGCGTAGCGGAGCAGGCGGGCATCTACGTAATCTGCGACGACGTATATAACCGCCTAGTCTACGTGGATGGCTACGAGCGCTTTGCCCAGCGCCACCCGGAACTGCGTGAGCAGACGGTAGTCATCGAGAGCTTCTCCAAGCCCTGGGCCATGACCGGCTGGCGCTTGGGCTGGCTCGCAGCGGCAACCCCCGTCATCGCTGAGATCGCAAAAGCCCACCAATACCTAGTATCGAGTGCTGTCTCCTTCGAAATGGACGCCGCAGCCCGAGCCCTGACCGTCGACCCAACCCCCATGCTCAAAGTCTACCGAGCCCGTCGCGAACGCGTGCTCGCAGCTTTAGACGCCATGGGCCTCGACGTAGTAGAGCCCGCAGGAGCCTTCTACACTTTCCCGAGCATCAAAAAGTTCGGCCTAACCAGCGAAGCTTTCTGCATCAAAGCCATCAAAGAAGCAAACGTAGCCCTAGTCCCGGGCGACTGTTTCGGCACCGAAGGCCACATCCGCCTAAGCTACTGCGTCTCCGACAAAGACCTAGACGAAGGACTAGCCCGCCTGTCCAACTTCGTTTCAACCCTGTAGCCCTCAGGGACGCAACACATCAGCCCACCGACCCAAGCATTATGAGTGGGGGCGTCAGCCAACGAAAACCCGGGCTGCCCAAAGTCAACGCAGGCACGCGCCGCCGAAGGCCAGGCGCAAGGTTTTCGTAGATTCCGCACGAGCCGAAGAGCACTTAATGTGCTCTTCGTGCGAGCCAGGACTTGACCGAGCGAAAACCTTGCGCCTGGCCTTCGGCGGCGCGTGCCGGATGGTGGAATTGTGTGCAGCCCGGTTTTCCGTTGACCGACGCCGGGGTCCCCGCCATAATACTTTCGGTTCACGCACGAATCCGCTGCCAGAGACAGCCGGCGCAAACGGGTCTTACCCGCGAGCTTAATGGGACTTCCCGCCAGCCGAGGTGGTCGAGTAGATATGTCTTCTCGCCCCCGTCGCTCATGCAGCGCGGGGGCTTTCTTTTTGGACATGCCCCCGTCACGTCCTTGTGGCGGACCGTGCCCGGAAAGAATTCGAGGAGGTGTAATTCATGCCCCAGCAGTACAAAATCGACAAGGTTGCAGAGATCGAGTCCCGTATCGCCGAGAACGCCGGTCTGTTCGTCGTCAACTACAACGGTCTGACGGTTAAGCAGGCTCAGGAGCTGCGTCATCAGCTTCGCGAGTGCGGCGCCGAGATGAAGGTCTACAAGAACAACCTGGTCAAGATCGCTCTCAAGAACCAGGAGCAGCCCGAGCTCGACGAGATCCTCGCCGGCCCCGTCGCTTATGTGTTCTACGAGTCCGAGCCGGTCGAGGCCGCTAAGGCCCTTAAGGACTTCTCCGCTCAGTCCAAGGGCGTCCTTGAGATCAAGGGCGGTATCTCCGACGGCAAGGCCGTTTCCGCTGATGATGTTAAGGCTATCGCCGAGCTGCCCACCAAGGATCAGCTTCTCGGCCAGATTGCCGGTCTCATCTCCGGTTTCGCTCGCGACATCGCTGTCTGCGTCAACGGCGTTTCCTCTGGTCTCGCTCGTTCGATCCAGCAGGTCTCCGAGCAGAAGGCAGCCTAGTCGCTGTTTTCACCCGCGGCGGCAACGCCGCACCCCTGGCGCATTCGCGCCGTGTTTTAACTGATCTCCGTGCATCCGCACGGAAACCGAAAGGACTTAGAAATGGCTAAGCTTACCACCGATGAGATCATCGATGCTCTTAAGGAAATGACCCTTCTCGAGGCTTCCGAGCTCGTCAAGGCTATCGAGGACACCTTCGGCGTTTCCGCCGCTGCTCCTGCCGCCGTTGTCGCCGCTCCCGCTGCTGGCGCTGCTGAGGCCGAGGAGAAGACCGAGTTTGACGTCGTGCTCGAGGGCTTCGGCGACAACAAGATCCAGGTCATCAAGGCCGTCCGTGAGCTCACCAACCTTGGCCTGAAGGAGGCCAAGGAGGTCGTCGAGGGCGCTCCCAAGGCTGTTCTCGAGGGTGCCAAGAAGGAGGACGCCGAGGCTGCCAAGGAGAAGCTCGAGGCTGCTGGCGCTGCTGTCACCCTCAAGTAATCAGGCTTTCTCGCCAGATTTCTTTGCAGACGGGGTTCGCATTGCGAGCCCCGTCTTTTTTGTTTTTCGGTCCCTCGACATCGGTAGCTCAAACTGCCATGTTCTGTGATTTGCGTCGTATCGGGCGCCCTGCCGTTGGGCAATAAAATTGCACCATTCGAGCAATAATTTGCGTTGACCTGCTGAAGAATTGTCTCTGCCTTGTAGCGACATATAGTTCCAGCGGTAAGATGCTTGGGTATCGCAATTTGGTCTGCGGCTGTGTGCCGCACGCATGGGGCGCTTTTGCGCCTGCGAAAGGATCTTTGAATAACATGAAGGCAATCATCCCCGCCGCCGGTCTTGGCACGCGTTTTCTGCCTGGCACCAAGTGCACGCCCAAAGAGATGCTGCCGGTGCTCGACAAGCCCGTCATTCAGTACGTCGTCGAGGAGGCGCTCGACCCCGAGGAAGTCGACGACGCCATCATCGTTACTTCTCCCGGTAAGCCCGAGCTACTGAACTACTTCCAGCCCGATCGCTCGCTCGAGAACCTGCTGCGCGAGCGCGGCAAGAACGCCTATGCCGATGCCGTCGCCCACGCTGGCGGTATGCCGGTCGACTTCCGTTATCAGTACGAGCCCAAGGGCCTCGGCCATGCTATCCGCTCTGCTGCCGACGCCGTGGCAGGGGAGAACTTCCTGGTTCTTCTGGGCGACTACGTTGTGCCTAATCGCGACATCTGCGACAAGATGCTCGCCGTTTCCAAGGAGCACGGTGGAGCTTCGGTTATCGCCGTCGCTGCTTGCTCGCCCGAGGAAGTCAGCCGCTACGGCGTTATCGCCGGCGAGCGCGTCGGTTCGCTCGAGGGTGCCGAGGACGTTGCCGATGCAGAGCCGGGCGCTGTCTGGCGCATCGGCGGTCTGGTCGAGAAGCCCGCTCCCGAGGCGGCTCCGTCCAACCTGTACATTGTCGGCCGTTATCTGCTGAGCCCGCTGGTCATGGACCTGCTCGCTGATCAGCAGGCCGGCAAGGGCGGCGAGATTCAGCTCACCGACGCCATGGCCCGCTCGCTCGACCGCGAGGCTATGTACGCTGTCGTTATCGACCCGCTGTCGGGCTACGACACCGGCACCCCGTCTGGCTGGATGGCAACCAACGCCCTCATGGCCGCAAGCGATTCTCGCTTTGCCGATGCCTTCTGGGACGCCATCGACGAGCGCGGCGGATTGATGCGCAAGTAAGCCTTCGGACATCGACATTTACGGGCGCGGACCTCGGTTCGCGCCCGTTTTTTATAAGAGCTGCGATTGCTGGCTCTCTGTTCACAGAAAATATATGAACAGATGTTCGATACACATACATCTACCTGCGTGTTTTCTGCCGAAAAACTTTGCTACTCCAAAAACTCAATCGCGTCAAGGCTTTTCTTGCCCAACAGTCGGTACCTGATAAACTATTAGGTTGCGATAACTGGCGAAGCTATGCCTCGCCAACCCACCGAGCATTTCCGTGAAGGAGGAAAAACCTGGTGACCTACGCATACACTGCCACTGAGCGCAAGCGCGTCAGCTTCGGGAAAATCCCGGAGGCCATGGAGCTCCCCAACCTTATCTCTGTTCAAAGGGAATCCTTTGAGCGTTTTAAGGACGAGGGCCTTCGTGAGGCGTTCAAGGAATCCAGCCCCATCCAGAGCCAGAACCATGTTCTCGAGGTTACCTTCGGCGAGCATCAGTTCGGCGACCCCGCGCACACCGTCGAGGAGTGCCGCGAGAAGGATATGACCTATCAGGCTCCGCTTCTGACCGACGTCCGTCTCACCAACAAGGAGACCGGCGAGATCAAGGAGCAGCTCGTCTTCATGGGCGATTTCCCCATGATGACCGATCAGGGCACCTTCATCATCAACGGTACCGAGCGTATCGTCGTTTCGCAGCTCGTCCGTTCCCCGGGCGTGTACTACAGCTCCGAGATGGATTCGGGCAAGCAGATCTACAAGGCCCAGATCATTCCGTCCCGCGGTGCCTGGCTTGAGTTTGAGGTCGACAAGCGCGACCAGCTCATGGTCTCCATCGACCGTAAGCGCAAGCAGAGCGCCACGATGTTCCTGCGCGCCCTTGGCATCGCCGTCACCAACGATGACATCATCGAGCTGCTCGGCAACTCCGATGTGATCAAGCGCACCCTGGAGCGCGATACCGCCCTCACTCGCGAGGACGCCCTCATCGAGATCTACCGTCGCCTGCGCCCAGGCGAGCCTCCCACCGTGGACGCTTCCCGCAGCCTGCTCGAGGGTCTGCTCTTTAACCCGCAGCGCTACGACCTGGCCCGCGTCGGTCGTTACAAGGTCAACAAGAAGCTCAACCTCACCACCGAGGAAGAGGTCACGGTGCTCACCGACGAGGATATCGTCGCGACGCTGCGCTACCTCCTGTCTCTCGCTGCCGGCGAGCAGGGCTTCAAGGTCGACGACATCGACCACTTCGGCAACCGCCGCATCCGTACCGTCGGCGAGCTCGTCGCCAACCAGTTCCGTATCGGCATGAGCCGTATGGAGCGCGTCGTCCGTGAGCGCATGAGCTCCCAGGACATCGACGAGATCACCCCGCAGTCGCTCATCAACATCCGCCCGATCGTGGCCTCCATCAAGGAGTTCTTCGGTTCCTCGCAGCTCTCGCAGTTCATGGACCAGGCGAACCCCCTGACCGGTCTGACCCACAAGCGCCGTCTGTCCGCACTCGGCCCTGGTGGTCTTGCCGGCCACAAGTCGGGCTCCAGCCGCCGCACCAACGTGCCGACGGCCGTCCGCGACGTTCACAATTCGCACTACAGCCGCATGTGCCCGATCGAGACCCCCGAAGGCCCCAACATCGGCCTGATCGGCTCGCTCGCCCTCTACGCTCGCGTCAACGAGTACGGCTTCATCGAGGCCCCGTTCCGTCGCGTCGAGAACGGCGTTGCCACCGATCAGATCGACTGGATGACCGCTGACGAGGAAGAGAAGCACGTCATCGCGCCGGCCAACACGCCGCTCGATCCCAAGACCAACGAGTTCATCACGACCGATGCCGAGGGCAAGATCGTCCGTCCGCACACCGTGATCGCCCGTACCCGCGACTTCGACGGCTCCTTCGGCGCTCCCGCCGACGTGCCTGTCGAGGACGTCGACTACATGGACGTCTCGCCGCGTCAGATGCTCTCCGTCGCAGCAACGCTGATTCCGTTCCTGGAGCACGACGACGCCAAGCGTACGCTGATGGGCGCTAACATGCAGCGTCAGGCCGTGCCGCTGGTTCACCCCGCCGCTCCCTATGTCGGTACCGGCATGGAGCGTCGCGCCGCTCTGGACTCCGGCGAGGTCACCCTGGCCAAGAACGCCGGCGAGGTCATCTTTGCCGACGCCGCCAAGATCATCGTCAAGCATGCCGGCGGCATGGACGAGTATCACCTGGCCAAGTACCAGCGCTCCAACCAGTCCACCTGCATCAACCACCGTCCGCTCGTGCGCGTCGGTGACACCGTTGAGCAGGGCGAGCCTCTGGCCGACGGTCCTTCGACCGATCACGGCGAGCTCGCACTGGGTCAGAACCTCACCGTGGCCTACATGCCGTGGGAAGGCTTTAACTACGAGGACGGTATCGTCGTGTCCGAGCGCCTGGTGGCCGAGGACCTGCTGACGACCATCAACATCACCCGTCACGAGATCGACGCCCGCGATACCAAGCTCGGCCCCGAGGAGATCACCCGCGAGATCCCGAACCTCTCCGAGGACATGCTTGCCAACCTCGACGAGGACGGCATCATCCGCATCGGCGCCGAGGTCGGCCCTGGCGACATCCTGGTCGGCAAGGTCACGCCTAAGGGCGAGAGCGCTCTGACCGCCGAGGAGCGCCTGCTGCGCGCCATCTTCGGTGCCAAGGCCCACGACGTTCGCGATACCTCCCTTAAGATGCCTCACGGCGCTTACGGCCGCGTCATCGACGTCGTCCGCTTTAGCCGCGAGAACGGCGACGACCTGGCCCCCGGCGTCAACGAGCAGGTGCGCGTCTACGTCGCCCAGCGTCGTAAGATCCAGCAGGGCGATAAGATCGCCGGCCGCCACGGCAACAAGGGTGTTATTTGTAACGTTCTGCCGGTCGAGGACATGCCCTACATGGCTGACGGTACCCCGATCGACGTTATCCTCAACCCGCTGGGCGTTCCTTCGCGTATGAACGTCGGCCAGCTGCTCGAGTGCCACCTTGGCTGGGCTGCTGCGTGCGGTTGGGATACCGAGCAGGCCGACTCCGACAAGTACGTCCCCGGTCCGTTCTTCACCGCGACGCCCGTCTTCGACGGCGCCAAGGAGGACGAGATCGCCGAGGTCATCCGTCGTGCCAACAAGAATATGCTCAACAAGGCCACCGCTGCCTTTGGCGATCACATGCGCCCCGAGTTCGTCACCCAGCTTGACGAGCGCGGCAAGACCCGTCTGTTCGACGGCCGCACCGGCGAGGAGTTCCGCGAGCCCATTACCGTGGGTACGTCCTACATCCTCAAGCTCGGCCACATGGTCGACGACAAGATCCACGCTCGTTCGACTGGCCCTTACAGCCTGGTTACCCAGCAGCCTCTGGGCGGCAAGGCTCAGTTCGGCGGCCAGCGCTTCGGCGAGATGGAAGTTTGGGCACTGTACGCTTACGGTGCTTCCAACGTCCTGCAGGAGATCCTGACCGTCAAGTCCGACGACACCGTGGGCCGCGTCAAGACCTACGAGTCCATCGTCAAGGGCGAGAACGTTCCTGTCCCGGGTATCCCCGAGTCCTTCAAGGTTCTCGTCAAGGAGATTCGCTCCCTCGCACTGGACATCGAGCCCATGCACGATGCCGACGAGGACGCCTCCGCCCCTGTGACCGCCGAGGAGACCTCTGCTCTCGACGACCTGGCAGCGCTCGCCGGCGTTGGCGCCGACGTCGAGGCCGAGGATGCCGAGACCGCCGAGGCACCCGAGGCTGTCGCCGCCACGACCACTGATAAGGAGTAGTTGACTGTGGCAGATTTCGAAGCTACTGATTTTGACTCGGTAAAGATCTCCCTTGCCTCCGCCGACCAGATCCGTTCCTGGTCGCACGGTGAGGTCAAGAAGCCGGAGACCATCAATTACCGTACCCTCAAGCCCGAGAAGGACGGCCTGTTCTGCGAGAAGATCTTCGGTCCCGCCAAGGACTGGGAGTGCTCCTGCGGCAAGTACAAGGGCATCCGCTTTAAGGGCATCGTCTGCGAGCGCTGCGGCGTCGAGGTCACCTCGGCCAAGGTGCGTCGCGACCGCATGGGCCACATCGAGCTCGCCGCTCCCGTGTCCCACATCTGGTACTTCAAGAGCCCCACGAGCTTCCCGATGAGCCGTATGCTCGACATCAAGTCCAAGGACCTCGAGAAGGTTCTGTACTTTGCCAGCTACATCATCACCGAGGTCGACTACGAGGCTCGCGAGGCCGACGCCGACGACCTGCGCGAGGAGCTCGCCGCCGATCTGGAAGAGATCGATGCCGAGTGCGCTCGCCAGATCGAGTCCCTCAAGGAGCAGGGCAACCCCGAGAACTTTGACGAGTTCTCCGACGAGGAGCCGCTGACCCCCGAGGAGATCGCCTCCGGCATCGTCGACATCGAGGAAGAGTGCAAGGACGAGAAGCAGCTCCGCACGGACGCCTTCAACGCCTTCATGAAGCTCAGCGAGCGCGACCTCATTTCCGATGAGCCGCTGTTCCGCGAGATGACTCGCTACTACTCCATGTACTTCAAGGGTGGCATGGGTGCCGAGGCCGTCCGCGACCTGCTCGCTGCCATCGACCTCCCCTCCGAGGCCGAGAAGCTCAAGGCCATCATCGCCGACGAGGACTCCCAGAAGCAGAAGCGCGAGAAGGCCGTTAAGCGCCTCGAGGTCGTTGACGCCTTCCTGAAGGGCGGCAACAGCCCCGCGAACATGATCCTGGATGTCATCCCGGTCATTCCGCCCGATCTGCGCCCGATGGTCCAGCTCGACGGTGGCCGCTTCGCCGCATCCGACCTCAACGACCTGTATCGTCGCGTGATCAACCGTAACAACCGACTCAAGCGCCTGCTCGACCTGGACGCCCCTGCAATCATCGTGAACAACGAGAAGCGCATGCTCCAGGAGTCCGTGGACGCCCTGTTCGACAACGGCCGTCGTGGTCGCCCGGTCTCTGGCCGTGGCGGTCGCCCGCTCAAGTCGCTCGCCGAGGCCCTCAAGGGCAAGCAGGGCCGTTTCCGTCAGAACCTGCTGGGCAAGCGTGTCGACTACTCCGGCCGTTCGGTCATCGTTACCGACCCCAAGCTGCTGCTGCACCAGTGCGGTCTGCCCAAGACCATGGCGCTGGAGCTCTTCAAGCCCTTCGTCATGAAGCGCCTGGTCGAGCTTGGCAAGGTCGAGAACATCAAGGGCGCCAAGCGCGCTATCGACCGCGGTGCCACCTTTGTGTGGGATATCCTCGAAGAGGTCATCGACGGCCGCGTCGTGCTGCTCAACCGTGCACCGACCCTGCACCGTCTGTCCATCCAGGCCTTTGAGCCGGTGCTGGTCGAGGGCAAGGCTATCCACCTGCACCCGCTGGTCTGCTCGCCCTTCAACGCCGACTTCGACGGCGACCAGATGTCTGTCCACGTGCCGCTGTCCAGCCAGGCTCAGGCCGAGGCTCGCGTGCTCATGCTCTCTGCGAACAACCTGCGCTCGCCGGCATCCGGCAAGCCGGTCAACATCCCTTCGCAGGACATGATTATCGGTGTGTACTACCTCACCCAGGTTCGCGAGGGTCTGCCGGGCGAGAACCACGTGTTCTCGAGCTTCGACGACGCGCTGCACGCCTATGACTGCCGCTCCGAGGTTGACATGCAGGCCAAGATCCAAGTCCGCGTGTCCGCTGCCGATGCCAACGTCATCAACGAGGACGGCACCCGTATCTTCCGCGTCAAGAACGGCAAGAACGAGTTTGTCGACTACGACGTCACCGGCAACAAGACCGCTCGCTTCGAGACCTCTATCGGCCGCATCATCTTCAACCGCCAGTGCCTGCCCGAAGACTATGAGTTCATGAACTACAAGATGGTCAAGGGCGATGTGGCCAAGCTGGTTGCCGACTGCTGCGATCGTTACCCCGAGGCCAAGGTCGGCCCGATCCTCGACGCCATCAAGTACTCCGGCTTCCACTACGCTACCCGCGCCGGCCTCACCATCTCGGTGTGGGACGCTCTTATCCCTGCCGAGAAGCAGGAGCTGCTCGACCGCGCCCAGGCCAACGTCGACCAGATCAACGAGTACTTCGAGGAGGGCTTCATCAACGAGACGGAGCGCCACATCGAAGTCGTTAACGAGTGGACCGCTTGTACCGACAAGGTCGCAGCGCTCATGCTCGACATGTTCGACGAGGAGAACCCGCTGTACATGATGGCCGACTCCGGCGCCCGTGGTTCTAAGACCCAGCTGCGTCAGCTCGGCGGCATGCGTGGCCTGATGGCAGACATGTCCGGCGAGACGATCGACCTTCCCATTAAGGCGAACTTCCGCGAGGGCCTGCTGCCGCTCGAGTACTTCATTTCGACCTACGGCGCCCGTAAGGGCCTGGTCGATACCGCATCCCACACCTCGGACTCTGGTTACCTGACCCGTCGTCTGGTCGACGTGGCCCAGGACGTCATCGTCCGCGAGGAGGACTGCGGTACGCACGAGGGCGTTACCTACAACCTCATCATCCCCGGCACCACCGATCTCAACACCGACCTCGTCGGCCGTTGCTTCATCGAGGACGTCGTGGCCCCCGATGGCACCGTGCTCTTTGAGCAGGACGGCTACATCGAGAAGGTCGCCGACATCCAGAAGATGGTCGATGCGGGCCTTAAGAAGGTCAAGCTTCGCGCGCTGCTCACCTGCCGCTCCAAGTACGGCGTGTGCCAGAAGTGCTACGGCTGGGATCTTTCCACCCGTCGTCCGGTCGCTATCGGTACCGCGGTCGGCATTATTGCCGCCCAGTCCATCGGCGAGCCCGGTACGCAGCTTACGATGCGTACCATTCACTCCGGCGGCGTCGCTGGCGTCGACGATATTACGCAGGGTCTGCCTACGGTCAGCCGTATGTTCGATATCGTCGGCAACGTCAACGAGAAGATTCTGGGTCGCGAGGCCGAGCTGGCTCCGTACTCCGGTCACCTCTCGATTAAGCCCGAGAAGTCCGAGTACGTGCTGACGCTCACCGACTCCGAGGATCACACCCGTGTCCTCGACGAGCGTCGCGTCCCCGCTTCGGTGCGCTTTATGCCCGAGATCGAGGACGGCTGCGAGGTTCGCGCCGGCGACCAGATCACCAAGGGCTTCGTCAACTTCCGCAACCTGCGCAAGCTGACCGACATCGAGTCGACGATGCACACCTTCGTCGAGAGCGTCAAGGACGTCTACACCAGCCAGGGCGTCGACCTGAATGACAAGCACATCGAGGTGCTCGCACGTCAGATGCTGCGTCGCGTTCAGATCACCAACCCCGGCGACTCCAAGTACCTGCTTGGTCAGTACGTCGACCGCTACGAGTTCGCCGACGAGGTCGAGCGCGTTGCCCGTCTGGGCGGTCAGGCTCCCGTGGCCGAGCCCGTCATCCTGGGTACGCTCAAGGTCGCGTCCAACATCGACTCCTGGCTGTCGAGCGCTTCGTTCATCCGTACCGCCGGCGTCCTTACCGAGGCTGCCATCGAGGGCAAGGTCGACCACCTGCTCGACCTTAAGTCCAACGTCATCGTCGGTAAGAAGATCCCGGCTGGTACCGGCCTCAAGCCGTACGCCAACGCCAAGCTGACGTATCGCACGGCCGACGGCTACGTGGACATCGACGGCCCGGCTTCGCCCAACGCCAAGTCGCTGCCCGAGTGGGCTCCGGTGGAGCTCAAGGACCTGGACGAGCAGCTCCCGCAGCAGCTCGACTGGGCTGGCTACGACGAGTTTGGCGGTGCTGACGGTTCGTTCACCCGTAACGGCCACACCATCTCCGCCGAGAAGGCTCGCCTGTACCTGTTCGACGACCTGGGCGTGTCGCAGCGCTGGACCAACAAGTTCAGCGAGGTCGGCATCGAGACGGTCGGCGACCTGGTCGGCAAGTCCGAGGAGGATCTGCTGCGCATCGATGGTATCGGTGCCAAGGCGATCGAGGAGCTCCGTGACGGCCTCGAGGCCCACGACCTGCTCTACATCCTCGAGAACAACGACGACGTTGCCGACGAGGAAGACCTCTCGCAGCTGCTGCAGATGGTCTTTAGCCCCGACGGTCCGGACGACATCCTGCTGGGCACCTCCGCCGCGCCGACGCATCACGCCGACGCCGACGAGGAGCTCCTGGGCGCCCCGATCGACGACAAGAAGGCTCCCGCCAACGGTGCCATCAACGAGGACATGGCTTCCCTCGACGAGCTGCTCAACCAGCTCGTGGACACCGACGACGCCGAAGAGGCCAAGGACAACGACGAGGAGTAA
>CAUADW010000028.1 GCA_958427895.1 uncultured Collinsella sp. | reverse complement strand
TTGGCGGCATTCCCTTTGTGCAGGAGCACTTTGAGCTGCTGATTATCGGCATCGTTGCCGTGTCGATCATCCCGACCGTGGTCGGTCTGGTTAAGGCCAAGCTGGGCAAATAGAACGCCTAGCTCGAGCCAGCGCGCAGACCGTACAGTTGAGGCCCGTCACCGTTTACGGTGGCGGGCCTCTTCAGCTTCGGTCAAATGAAAATACTTTACTTAGTTAAAGAAAAGCGTTTTATCAGACGCGCGTGCGGAGTACAATCTCGTGCATGCGAATCGACGTGCCATCGGCTTTGATGCTGCTCGCGTGTCCCGTCCGGCTCTACGCTCCGGGCGTGCGACGTTGCGACGCGGTCGGCCTCGGTCCTTGCGTGCGGGTTCGCGAGTATGCAACTGTGTATGTAAGGAGCGACATATGACTGTCGAGAAGAAGGATATCGATTGGGGTAGCCTCGGCTTTGGCTACATGAAGACCGATTACAGCTACGAGGCCCATTGGAAGGACGGCGAGTGGGACGAGGGCGGCCTGACCACCGACCACACCCTGCATGTCTCCGAGTGCGGCGGCATCTTCCATTACTGCCAGGAGGTCTTTGAGGGCCTGAAGGCCTACACCGCCGAGGACGGCAGCATCGTCTGCTTCCGTCCCGACATGAACGCCGAGCGTATGTACAACTCTGCCCAGCGCCTTGAGATGCCCCCGTTCCCCAAGGACAAGTTCGTTGAGGCCGTCAAGCAGGTCGTTTCTGCCAACGCCGCCTGGGTTCCGCCCTTCGGCTCCGGCGCGACCCTGTACGTGCGTCCGTTTATGATCGGCTCCGGTGACGTGATCGGCGTGGCTCCCGCTCCTGAGTACACGTTCCGCATTCTCGTGACCCCGGTCGGTCCGTACTTTAAGGGTGGCCTCAAGCCCGTCAAGCTGCGCGTTTCCGAGTATGACCGTGCCGCACCGCACGGCACCGGCAACATCAAGGCCGGCCTCAACTACGCCATGTCCCTTAAGCCCACGATGGAGGCCCATCGCGAGGGCTATGCCGAGAACCTGTATCTCGACTCCGAGTCCCGCACCTATGTCGAGGAGACCGGTGGCGCCAACGTCCTGTTCGTGAAGGAGGACGGCACGCTTGTCGTCCCGCAGTCGCACACCGACTCCATTCTTCCCTCCATCACGCGTCGTTCGCTCGTTCAGGTCGCTGAGGACCTGGGCATGACCGTCGACCAGCGTCCTGTCGAGTGGGCCGAAGTCAAGGCCGGCACCTTTGTTGAGTGCGGTCTGTGCGGCACCGCTGCCGTTATCTCCCCGGTCGGCGAGATCGACAACAAGGTCTACGGTGCCGACGAGACCGTGACCTTCCCGGCCGGCTGCACCGAGATCGGCCCCGTGATGAAGAAGCTTCGCGAGACCCTGACTGGTATTCAGTCCGGTGCTGTCGAGGATAAGCACAACTGGGTTTACACCGTGGCGTAACCTGGCTTCGTAATTCCCATCAAGCCCTGACCGAGGCGGACCGGCCTATCTCCCGGCGCGTCCTCGGACATGAAAGAACCTCCGCTGCGCACTACGTGCGGCGGAGGTTCTTTCGTCCTGTGGAATGCGCCGGGAGATAGGCCGGTCCGCCTCGGTCGAGTGCTCTGCATTCCTTGCCAGGAGGTTACTGGGCTGTAGGGGAGATGGTGCGCGGCCTATTGGCCGCGCCTTTTATTTGGCCGTTAGGGCTTTGCCGTAGTTGCAGCCGAAGAGGGGGCGTGCACGGTTTTTCGGTTGCCGCTCGCCTGGGGTGGGGCGGAGCGTGCATTATTTGGAGTTTTCAGCAGCCGAGGGTGCCTGCATACTGGTTTTTTGGACGAAAGTCAGGCGCCATGAGCCGCATCCTGTAAAAAATGAGCGATCCCTGAGGCGCTGAGGGCTCAGAATCAGGGTTTTCAACGCGGTTCTGTGGACCCGTTCCTGCCCTGTGGGCTCCGAGATGCTGAAAACTCCAAAATTTGCACGCCGCCCCTGGGGGTACCTTCGGGCAAAAAGCAACCGCCCCGTCGAAGTATGCATTCGACGGGGCGGTTTATGCAAAAACGGTTGTGGATGCGTCAACGGCTCACTAGAACTTGACGGTCGGTGCCTGGCGGGCGGCCTCGGCGGCCTCGAAGCCCTGGCGCTCCTTAAACTGGAAGATGCCGGCAAAGATAACAGCCGGGAACGTCTGGATGGCGTTGTTGTAGCTGAGCACGCAATCGTTGTAGCTCTGGCGCGCGTAGCTCACCTTGTTCTCGGTGTCCTCGAGCGTAGCCTGGAGCTGCGTAAAGTTGGTGTTCGCCTTAAGGTCGGGGTAGGCCTCGGCCACAGCAAAGAGCTGGCGCAGCGCACCGGTCAGCACGTTGTCGGCTTCCATCTTGGCCTCGGGCGTGGTGGCCTTGACGGCGGTGTTACGCGCGCTGATCACGGCGGAGAGCGTCTCCTGCTCGTGCTTGGCGTAGCCCTTGACGGTCTCGACCAGGTTGGGGATCAGGTCGTTGCGGCGCTGCAGCTGCGTATCGATGTTCTGCCAGGCGTTATCGATGCGGTTACGCTTGGTGACCATGTTGTTGTAGATGCCGGCGATGGCGCAGGCAATCACAATGACAACAACGATGCCGATGATGACGGGAAGCATGATGTCTCCGTTTCGAATGGCCGCGGCGGCATGCGCCAGCTGCCGTTGGTATAACGCTACTAGTATACCCGCAACGTTTTGCCGTGCCGAACTTTCCGGTAAGCGTTGTGTTTTCGGCGGGGCCGGCACCGGGGCAAAGCGCGCGAGGTACAGGTGTAAGATATGCGACAGATTGACGAGTGTTGTCTTTGCCCTGAGGATGGCGATACCAGTGGACCTTCGCATTAAGAAAACCTACCGCGCCCTGTTCGATGCCTTCACCGAGCTTCTCGAGGAGCATCGTTTTGAGGACCTGACGGTTGCCATGCTGTGCGACCGCGCCATGATTCGCCGTACGACGTTCTACAAGCACTTTCGCGACAAGAACGATTACTTTGCCTTTTATATCGATGAGCTTATGTCGGGTTTGCCGCAAAAACAGCCCGATGAGGCCGGTGCAGTGTCTGCCGAGGACGTGCGCGCGCTTCGGCACGCGATTTTGGACGATGCTATGGATTTGATTCTGACGCACGAGCGGCTCATGGATAACATTTTGGCAAGCAGCATGTCGGGCATGTTGACCAATGTTATTTGCGACCGCATTGCCCGCTCCATCCGCGAGCGTGTGATGAACGTGCTTGCCGAGGATGCCCTGGCTCCCGTGTCACTCGAGACGACGTCTGAGTTTGTCGCCGGCGGTATTATTCGACTTTTCACGATATGGTGGGAATCGGGCCACGATCTTGAGCGTCGACCTGAGATAGCCGACGTGGTCGATGCGCTGTTTGAGCGGACCATGACACCGGTGCATCACTAGGAGTGGCGGAGAGAGGGGGATTCGAACCCCCGGAACGCTCTCGCGCTCAACGGTTTTCAAGACCGCCGCATTCAACCGCTCTGCCATCTCTCCGTGAGTCGTAATGATAGCATCGTTTTGAATTTGCAACAGGGAAGGCGAACGATGACGATCACCGAAATCGACGAGAAGTTCATGCGCGAGGCGCTGGCCGAGGCGCGCGCCGCCGCGGCAGTGGGCGAAGTCCCCATTGGTGCCGTGATAGTGCGCGACGGTGAGATCGTCGCGAGGGCGCACAATCGGCGCGAGCTCGACCAGGATCCTTCGGCTCATGCCGAGTTTGCGGCTGTGTGCGCTGCTGCCCAGGCGCTCGGCCGCTGGCGCCTTTCCGATTGCACGGTCTATGTGACGCTCGAGCCCTGCTGCATGTGCGCGGGGCTTATGGTTAACGCGCGCGTGGGGCGCTGCGTGTATGGCGCGGCTGATGCCAAGGCGGGCGCGCTGGGATCCCTGTATGACCTCAATGCCGACTCGCGCCTGAATCATCGGTTCAATGTGACCGCCGGCGTACTGGCGGATGAATGCCGCGAGCTGCTGAGTAGCTATTTTGGCGGTCTGCGCGGAGCGGGCGGCGCTGATTGCGGTTGTGGGGCCGATCTTGAAGCACACGCCGCTCACGCCGCAGCGCTTGCAGGTGCCGGTGAGGATGCTGGCACGGCGGTTGACTTTGGTCCTGCATGCCGTCGGCCCCGCCGTGTGCTGCTGGCGATCGACTCCTTTAAGGGCAGCGTTTCGAGCGCGCAGGCGGAGGCAGCGGTTGCCGAGGGCATGCGCCATGTGTGGCCCGATGCCGAGCTGAACGCTTTGCCGCTGGCAGATGGCGGTGAGGGGACGCTCGATGCCGTTGCCGCGTGCGGCGGTGAGATTGTGACCTGCGAGGTTGCGGGACCCTTTGGCGATGGTGTGCCTGCCCGGATGTTAGTGGACGGCGAGCACGAGTCGGTTGTTATTGAGATGGCCGAAGCAGCAGGCATCGGGTACTCACCTTGCACGGAATCGGCGGCGCTGGCTGCTACAACCTATGGCGTGGGCGAGCTGATGCTCCGTGCAGTTCGTGTCGGGGTAAAGACTATCTATATTGGCTTGGGCGGCAGTGCCACCAACGACGGTGGCGCCGGCATGCTGCAGGCGCTGGGCGCGCGTGTGGTCGATGATCAGGGCTGCGATATCGCCCCCGGTCTTGCGGGTCTCGAACACGTGGTGAGTATCGATTTGGCACCGGCGCTTCGGGTGCTGGGCGGCGCACGCATCGTCGTGCTGTCCGATGTCGAGAATCCGCTCGTGGGGCGCCGCGGTGCACTGGCGGTGTTTGGCGGGCAGAAGGGTCTGCCGACGGGGGATGCCGAGGCCCTTGGCAGGTACGATAGCTGGATGGTCGGCTACGGCCGCCTGCTCGATGCGGCGATTGCCGGGATGCGGGCCCAGGGGCTATTGCGTGTGCCCGAGGGCGCGCGGACATTTGGATCGGTGCTCGGTGTGCCCGGTGCCGGCGCCGCCGGCGGCCTGGGCGCCGCGCTGCTAGCGCTCGGTGCCGAGCTACGCTCGGGCGTGGAGACGGTGCTCGATCTGATTGGGTTTGACGAGCACGTGCGCGATGCCGACTTGGTCATAACGGGCGAGGGCAACATGGATGAGCAGTCCGCCGCTGGAAAGGCACCGGTGGGCGTGGCGCGTCGCGCCAAGCGATATGGCAAGCCGGTGGTTGCCGTCGTGGGCGGTCGTGCCGACAACCTGGATGCGGTGTATGGGCAGGGTGTCGACTTGGTTCTGCCGGTCTGCCGCAGACCCATGGGCCTTGAGCTGGCGCTCGATCCGCGCGAGGCAGAGGCAAACCTCGTCTGCGCTGGCGAGACTGCCGCTCGAGCTTACGACCTCGGCCGCATCTAAGTCTCTCCAGGAAAGCTCAATAAGTTGCGGTGGAATAGTTCCTGTTTTTGGCCCTCAGCCGCAAAACAGGAACTATTCCACCGCAACATCGAGAATGGCTATCCGAGGCTGGCCGCCTTGGGCCTTAGGTCGGACCGTCCGCCATGAAATGCGGTCATCTACTACGTTTAGCCGAGCACCCTCGACCATCCCGGAATATGCGAAAACAAAACCGCAGGTAGAAGGCTTGCCGATTTTCGAAAGAGCCGGCTATGGTTGGCTCCTACGGCTTAAACGTAGTAGATGGGCCCCTTTCGTTGCACAGCGTCAGACCAGTCTTTTTGGGACGGGGCTTATTTGACTACTTGTCGATCTGATTGCCCAAGTAGTCAAAAGCCCCGTCCGAAATTAGCCACCTTGCCCCATCGGGCGGGAGCGGGTAAAATATACCGAGCGCCTAGCGCGTTCGATGGGTTCGGATGACGATATGTTCCGAATCTGGTCAGGTCCGGAAGGAAGCAGCCATAAGGAGCCTCTGTCGGGCATCCGAATCCATCGAGCGCACGGGCGCTTTTTGGTGCCGCGATGTGGTCCCGGTGCCGGCGGGCTGTTTGGTGTCTCGCTGGTCCTCGGCTTTGCCTGCGGAATCGCTCGACTACCAAACAGCCCGCCGGCACCGGGACCACTTCGTCCAAAAATCACCCGTAGAGGGCGCATTTATCTGAAGAATTGAATCCCGTGCCTTGCGGCGCTCGCTGGCTTTGGCAAAACATCGATGGCTACGTGCCTTGGGCGCTAGTGACCGTCGCTCTTGCATCTGTAACGAGTTGCTTACGCATCTCTAGGGCTCTCCGTACTATCATGAACCAGATTGAAGAGAGATGATGATAGGGAGCGCCTTAATATGATTGAGTTGCTTAGGCGTTTTGGTGGTAAGTTTCGCCGGTATATGGTGATTGGCCCTGCGTGCAAGCTGATCGAAGTGATCTTTGACCTGCTGACGCCGCTGGTGATTGCCCAGATGATCGATAAGGGCATTGGCTCGCACGACGTGAACGCCGTTATCCACTACGGCATGGTACTTGGCGCCATGGCTGTGATCGGCATCTCGTTTACGCTTGTTTGCCAAAAGATGGCGGCGCTGACCTCGCAGGGCATGGGCACCGACATTCGCGGCGCGCTCTACCAGCACATTAATAAGCTGAGCTACGCCGAGCTCGACCGCTTTGGTACGCCGTCGCTCATCACGCGTATCACCAACGACGTCAACCAGGTGCAGCTCGCTGTGGCACTGGGCGTACGCATGCTCATCCGCTGGCCCTTCTTGGCGGTGGGCTCCATGTGCGCGGCCCTCGCCATCGACCTTAAGCTCGGCGTGATCTTTTTGATTTGCACGCCCGCCATTGGCCTGGTGTTTTGGTTTGTCATGGCGCGCTGCATTCCGTATTACAGGCAGCTGCAGGCAAAGCTCGACCGCATCGCGCTTATCTGCCGCGAGGGGCTTTCGGGCGCCCGCGTTGTTCGCGCCTTTGTGCGTGAGGACCACGAGTGCGAGCGTTTTGCCCAAGCCGCCGATGACCAGGCCAATACTGCCATCGCGGTGGGTAAGCTCTCGTCGATTCTCAACCCCGTCACGTTTCTTGTGATGAACCTGGGCGTGTGTGCCATCCTGTGGGTGGGCGGCATCCAGGTCAACGTGGGCGAGCTCACGCAGGGTCAGGTCATGGCGTTCGTCAACTACATGACGCAGACCCTCACCTCCATCGTGTACGTCGCCAACCTGGTCGTGGTCTTTACCAAGGCGAGCGCCAGCGCGTCGCGCATCAACGAGGTGCTCAATTGTGAGCCGAGTATCACCGACGAGGGCAACCAGCCGGTCGCGCTGCCCGAGCCGAGCGAACTGGCGGGTGGTGCTGCTCCGGTCCCCGCGCTGAGCTTTGACCATGCGAGCTTTTCGTTTGGCGCGGGCGCGGCAAATGCCGTGAGCGATGTGACCCTGGAGCTGCCGCTGGGCAAAACGCTCGGCATTATCGGCGGCACGGGCAGCGGCAAGTCCACGCTCGTCTCGCTTATCCCGCGCCTGTACGATGCGAGCGCCGGCAGCGTGAGCGTGATGGGCGCCGACGTGCGCGCTTGGCCACTCGACCAACTGCGCCACGTGGTCGCGACCGTCCCGCAGCGCTCGTCGCTGGTGAGCGGCACTATTCGTAGCAACCTGACCTGGCGCGACGAGGCAGCAACCGACGAGGAGCTCTGGGCGGCGCTCGACATGGCGCAGGCGAGCGAGTTCGTGTGCAACAAGCCGCAGGGCTTAGATGCCCCGGTCGAGGCGGGCGGCAAGAACTTTAGCGGTGGCCAACGCCAGCGCCTGACCATCGCGCGCGCTCTGGTGGGCTCGCCGCAGGTTCTAATCATGGACGACTCCGCCTCGGCGCTCGACTTTAAGACCGACGCGGCGCTTCGCCATGCCATTCGCGAGCGCAGCGTGCGCGGTGCCGCCGAGGGCGGGCTGCCGCTGACGACCGTCATCGTGAGCCAGCGCGTCTCGACCGTGCGCGACGCCGACATGATCTGCGTACTCGACCACGGCTCGGTTGCGGGCCTGGGCACGCACGATGAACTGTACACGACCTGCCAGCTCTACCGCGAAATCTGCCAGTCGCAGCTTCGCCGCGAGGAGCTCGAGGGCCAGCAGGGGAGTACAGCGCCCGCGTCCGCCCCAAGTCCCGCGTCCGCCCCAAGTCCCGCGTCCGCCCCGGCTGCCCCCACATCCGTCCGCGCAAAGGAGGGCTGCTAAATGAATCCGTACACTTCTTCCGGTTCGGTCGCCACGATGACGGCCAACGTGTCCGGCAACGATAGCCTCAACGACCTGGGCGACGGCCCGCGCCAGCCCGGCGATCCTGAGCGTTATCCCGTGGGTGCGGTGACTCGCCGCCTGCTGGGCTATGTTCGCCCGCACCGCATTTCGTTTGCGGCATCGTTTGTGAGTGCCGCCGTCTCGGTGATTCTGCAGCTCTACACGCCCATCCTTATTGGCGAGGGCATCGACCTGATCGTTGCCGCCGGGCAGGTGGACTTCGATGCACTGCTGCCGCTCGTTACCAAGCTCGCGATTGTCGTGGTGGGCGCGGCGGCCTTCCAGTGGCTGCAGGGCTATTGCGTCAACCGCTTGTCCTACGAAACGGTGCGCGACATGCGCGTGGAGGCGAGCGACAAGCTCAGCCGTATGCCGCTCAGCTTTATCGACAGCCATGCCCACGGCGACCTTATGAGCCGCGTGGTCAACGACGTCGATCAGGTGGGCGACGGTCTGCTGCAGGGCTTCACGCAGCTCTTCACCGGTGCTATTACCATCGTGGGCACGCTCGCGTTTATGCTTTCCATCAACCTGACCATGACGCTCGTGGTGGTACTCGTCACGCCGCTTTCCATTTTTGCAGCCGGCGCCATCGCCAAGCTCTCCAACAAGAGCTTCACTGCTCAACAGCGCATCCAGGGCCAACTCGGCGGTCATATCGAGGAGTACGTAGGCGAGCAGAAGCTTGTCGACGCCTTTGCCTATGGCCCCAACGCGCAGCTGCGCTTTGATGCCCTTAACGCCGAGCTCTATACGGCAGGCGAGCGCGCGCAGTTTATGGGTTCGCTCTCCAACCCCGGTACGCGCTTTATCAACAACATCATCTATGCCGTGGTCGCCGTGATCGGCTGCGTGGGCGTGATCACGGGCGTGCCGGCGGCGCTTACGGTGGGCGGCGTGCAGATCTTCCTGTCCTACGCCAACCAGTACACCAAGCCGTTCAACGAAGTCACCAACGTCATTACGCAGATCCAGACCGCGTACGCCTCGGCGCGCCGCATGTTTGCGCTGCTCGATGCACGCGAGCAGGAGCCCGATGCGCCAGATGCCGTGGAACTTGCCGCCCCGCAGGGCGAGGTCGCCTTTGAGCATGTGGACTTTAGCTACGTGCCCGACCGCAAGCTGCTGCAGGATATCTGCATCGAGGCTAAGCCCGGCATGCGCTTTGCCCTGGTCGGCCCCACGGGCTGCGGCAAGACGACGCTCATCAACCTGCTGCTGCGCTTTTACGATATCGATGCCGGACGCATCATGGTCGATGGCAGGTCTTCGCGTGACTACACGCGCGCAAGCCTTCGCCGTGCCTTTGGCATGGTGCTGCAGGACACTTGGCTGTTCGAGGGCACGGTGGCGGAAAACATCGCCTACGGCTGTCCCGACGCCACACGCGAGCAGGTTATCGAGGCTGCCAAGCGCGCGCATGCGCACAAGTTTATCGTGCAGCTGCCAGGTGGCTACGATACGGTGATCGGCGAGGACGGTGGCACGTTTAGCCAGGGTCAAAAACAGCTGCTGTGCATCGCGCGCGTCATGCTCACCGACCCGGCGATTTTGCTGCTGGACGAGGCGACCTCGAGCATCGATACCCGCACCGAGCTGCAGGTGCAGGCGGCATTCGACGAGCTTATGGCCGGTCGCACAAGCTTTGTCGTGGCGCACCGCCTGAGCACCATCCGCAACGCCGACTGCATTCTGGTGATGCGCGACGGCCAGATTATCGAGCACGGCACGCACGACGAGCTGCTAGCGGCAGGCGGCTTCTACGCCGAACTCTACCGCAGCCAGTTTGCCCAGTAAGCAAGACGCGGGACGTGTGACGCAGCGCTAGGGCGCGAGCGTGTCAACGGGTGCAACGATGATGCCCTCGGGCGTCGTATGGACCGGCATGCCGAACCCGATGACGATGAGCTTGGCCGCGGGCGGTCTCTCGCCACGCTCGACAAGTTTGCGCTCGAGCCGAAGCAGGTTTGCAGATGCCTCGGGGATCTGCGGACTTCCGAGTTTTACTTCCACGGCAATCCAAGTTCCATCGCGCCTGTGTATAACGGCGTCGACCTCGAGATCGTCGGCGTCGTGGTAGTGGGACACCGATGAGTCATTTGCGGCTGCATAGACCTTAAGGTCGTGCAGGACGAGGGATTCGAAGAGCAGTCCCAGCGTCTTCGGGTCAGATGCCAATGACTTCGGATTTGCTCCGAGCAGCGCAACGGCAAGCGAAGGGTCGGCAAGGTGCCTTTTTGCGCTTTGCCGCAGCTTTACCGACGACCTGAGCGCCGGATGCCAAGCCGGGATATCATCGATGATATTGATTCGTCTCAGAGCATCCATGTATCTGGAGACCGAATTCTTCGAAACGCCGGTACCGATATCTTTGTCGATGGACTTCGATCCGGCAAGCGTCGACTCATTTCGCGCAAGCGATGTCAAAAGGGACCTGACCTTGACCGGATCACGCTTAACGCCGTCAGTTCTAGAAACATCCGATTCGCATACGCCATCAACATAAGCAGCGGCAATCCGCATAGCATTTTCAGTTGTTTTCCCCATCGCTTGAGGCCAACCGCCACGACACAGCAAATCGGCGATACCGGAGATGCCGGCAATCGATCCGACTGCCTGCTTAGCAGGATGACCTGAAAGCAGCGCTCCGATAGTGACTAAGCCAGAAGAAACGCCAAGCTCGAACAGCGTCATGGTATCCATTCGCAACCTTGCTATTCGTCCAACGCCACTATGCATCGGCTGCTTCGAATCTCGCGGCGTTGCTGAGCCCGTAAGAATAAACTGTCCGGATTCTCCCTGTCTTGCGTCACACTCGAAACGTACGGCATCCCACAGCTTTGGCTCTTCCTGCCATTCATCGATGAGCCTAGGAGAGGGTCCTGCTATTGCCTGTGCTGGATCGATCTGAGCCAGCTGGAGGGCGGCAAAATTTCCAGTTGGATCGGAAAGAGACAAGGATGATCTAGCAAAACGTTTTGCCGTAGTGGTCTTTCCGCACCACTTTGGGCCTTGAATGAGAACCGCACCGAAGATATCGAGATTATGCCTGATTACCTTATCGATGCATCTGTCTACATATCTATCCATACTGCCTCCTTTTTAGTTACTTTGATTATGTATTCTACCAGCAACGTGGTGACGATTAACGGTAATTTGAGGTGATGATTAACGGAGAATTATGGTGACGATTGATGGCATATTATGGTGACGATTGTCATTGATTCGGGGGCAGGGCCGCTTGACTGTCCCAAATTTTAAAAAGTATGGGGCTTGCGCTGCGGGCTTTTGTCCAAAGATGTCGCCTGCGTCGCCAATCGACAGACGGTGGTTTACATCTGTCACGTTAGTACTAAGATATTCATCTAATAAATTGCATTAATGGCTCGAGTTTCGGGGGAAACGAGGCAACGTGACTATGACGTGCTCTTTGGTGGTTAACAGCAAGAGCGGTAATACCAGGATGGTTTCGGGCGCGATCAAGCGCACTCTGCAGGCTGCGGGCGTTGAGTTTGTCCATGCCGCGGCGTTGAGCGACGATGCGGATGCAGATCAGGTTGCGCTCGAGGCGCAGGGCGCCTGCGCGGCCGACACGGTGCTCGTCGGTTTTTGGTGCGACAAGGGCGCGTGCACGCCTTCGGTTACCGCGCTGCTCTCCGCTCTGCACGGCAAGCGCGTCTTTCTGTTTGGTACCTGCGGTTTTGGCGCCGACCAGAGCTATTATCAGCAGATTATCAATCGCGTGACCTCCAATTTGGCCGAGGATGCCGAGCTTGTGGGTTGGGCAATGTGCCAGGGCAAGATGGGTCCCGCGGTCAAGCAGCGCTACGAGGCCATGCTCGAGCAAGATCCCGACAATGTCCGCTTTAAGATGCTGCTCGATAACTGGGTCGCCGCAAAGGATCACCCCACCAAGGATGATCTGGACCATATGGCGGCGGCGGCCAAGAAGGCCGTGCTGGGCGAGTAGCTTCGCCGTTCGCGGTCCTTCGTGCAAAACAATGCAAATGTGAAAGCCTCGAAATTCTCGAGGCTTTTTTCTTGACACGCGTGGGCGCAACGATGGCAAGCGTTTGGGGTGACATTTCCGTCACTCCGATGATGAGACCGTCCTGGACGATACGCTCAATGCATCCGATGGATGTATTGAGCGTGGGACGGGCTTTCCGGATGGACACGGTTTCCAGAAGGTATGGGCTGGGGGCTGCATGGGGTAGCCGTAGAGGCATGAATAAGGGGGTTGAAAATAAACGATACTAAATGCCGTATAATTTTAATGGTGGGGGGGGGGGTACGATATCTGGGCTGTACAAAATATCAGACCCTCTATTGAAAAGTTGTGTAGGGGTTAGCCGCAGGCGTTGGATAAAGCAGACAAGTGCGGGGACAAATAACCACTTACGGCAAAAATAGTAGCATTTGGCGGAAAAACGTTGATAAAAACGCGGAAGTAGCTACGGTGATTGTTAGAAATAGATTTCAGATTGGCTTTTTCGAACTCATCTATTAAACGTCTTAGAAAAGCGGCTAATCCTTGATGGGATCGAATATGGCCTCGATGGGGATGAAATAATCACGTTGGCAGCGCGCGGATTCAGACGATTTATTTCGCTTCTTAGCAGCATGGCGCTCGCGCTTGTCATAGCCCTTGCCGTTGTTTCTTTCGCTCCCCGTGCATTTGGTTACATGCCCTTTGCCGTGCTCTCGGGCTCTATGGAACCCGAGCTTCCCGTCGGCTCCATGGTGTTTGTTCACCAGGTTGACCCAACGGATATTGCCGTGGGCGACAATGCAACTTTTTACCGATCGGACGGCGCCGTGGTGACTCACCAGGTGTACGAGGTCGACCCTGTGGCGCAGACGATCGGCACGCAGGGAATCGCAAACAAAAATGCAGATGGAACCATTGTGCACGATGCCGAGCAGACGCCTTTTTCGCGCGTGATCGGCATCGTCTCTCTTTCTGTCCCTTACCTGGGCTTCGTTAACGCATATTGCACGACGATGCCCGGTTTGCTTGTTGTGGTGGCCGTTCTGGCGCTGCTGGTCGCGGCGTCGATTGTGCTCGATCGGATGGTTCCCGACGAGCCTGCGGACAAGCATGCCCGCGCGCATGCGAGGGGGCGGCGTCCATAGCGGCAGGGGAGAGGTGTCGGCAACGGCAAGGGCCGGTGCCGGGGAAGTCGATTTTCGAAAGGAAGAGGACGATGGAAAACAAGAAGAAAAAGCGCTACGGCATCATTGCCGCCTTGCTGCTGCTGGTGCTGGCCGCCGGCGTGGGCACCTATGCATGGCTGACGGCCACGCAGTCGCTGGAGAACGTGTTTACGGTGGGTAGCTTTGGCCAACCGGAAAACAAGCCTGATCCGGACAATCCCGAGAAGCCGAAACCCAATGATCCGAACACTGGCAAGGCCTACCTGTTCGAGACCAAGTGGGTCAAAGACTCCAAGATCGTTCCCGGCGCAACTACCGATAAGAACCCCAACGTCGGCATCAAGAAGGGCTCCGATGACGCCTACGTGTTTATCTATGTGAAGAACGCCATGGTCAAGGAGGGAACCGCACCCGCGAACACCCCGTACTTTACTCTCAACGGCAACTGGAAGCCGGTTGATGGTAAGGTGACCACCACCGATGGCAAGTACCTGAGCGGTCTGTTCATGTATGCCAAGGGCGCCACGAACGGTCCCGCCGTTTTGACTGCTAAGGATGCTGACACGGACGTCTACACCGGCGAGCTCTTTAGCAAGGTTGTGTTCCCCAGCACCCTGGAGAGCACCATGGTCGAAAATGCTCCCAAGATGACGGTTTCCGCCTACATTTTCGGGGCCGACCAGAAGGGTGACGAGGCCGACGCTGCCGCCAACGCCCTGAAGCAGGCCAAGATTTGGGCTGATCAACAGGCTCAGGCTTAATCCCCCATCCACCGAGATCCCGACCCGCTCCCCACCCCCATTTTCGGGTCGGGATCTCGGTCCCCCCTTTATCGACGACTGGCGAACGTAATGCTCAACAACCTTTCCGACAATCAGAAACGCACCTTGGCGCTTGCCGCGGTGGCGCTGTTGGCCCTGGCGTGCCTGTGCGGCACGCTGGCTTTCACCGTTGATATGGTTCCGGCGAACAACGTCCTATCGTTTGGCAGCGTGAAGGTACGAGTCTGCGAATATACCCTAAACGAGCAGGGCGAGGAGATCCCGTTTGAGGCCGACGAGCACGGGGGCTATCCCGACACCGAGGCCGATGGCTCTGACATCAGCCGCATTGTGCGCGTGGAGAACGCCGGCGCGCAGCCTGAGTACGTTCGCGCTCGCCTGCGCATGACGTCAGTGGCACCCGACGGTACGAGTGCGGACGCCTCGGGCAATGTCGCCTTTCACGTGAACGCGGACGAGGGGTCCCCGTGGATCGATGGCGGCGATGGGTGGTACTACTACCGCGGATTGGCCGGACGCGGGGGCGTGCTCGATTCCGGCGCCATGACGGAGAGCCTCATGGACTCGCTGCGCTTCGTGGGCGACTACCACGATGCCGCGCGTGACGGTTCGTTCAGGCTCGATATCGACGTCCAGGCCGTGCAGGCCAAAAACCAGCAGGCAAACGATACCGTCCTCGACGTGCTCGACGTCGTGGGCTGGCCGGAGGCGAACTAGCCCATGAAGAGTAAGAACATGAACCGAGGCGTGCTTAGCAGGCTGATTGCCGTTGCGGCAATCGCCCTTTGCTGCGTTGTAGCGCTGCCGGCGGCAGCGTATGCCGAGGATGTGCCCGAGGACAAGACCGAATTCCATATCACAAACAGGAACGACTTCCTGGCGTGTGTCGCGCTGTCGCGACAGCGCGACACGTCGCAGTGGCGCGTCTATCTCGATAACGATATCGTTCTTAACGATGATGATATGAAAGCCATTGTTGAGGATACGGTCAAGCACCTCTCCTTTGGCAACAAGGAACATCCATTTAAGGGCGTCTTTGACGGTCAAAACCATACCGTGAAGGGCCTGAACTACGAGAATAAGGTCTTGGACCCAGAGCGCGACACGGGCTTCTTTGCCGAGACCGACGGCGCCACCATCAAGAACTTCCTTGTCGAGGACGCCAACATCTGGGCGGACTTCCGCGGCGGCATTATCGTGGGCAGGGCGATCAACACCCACTTCGAAAACGTTATGGTCATGGAGAGCACCTTGCACGTTACGTGCGCCAACAACATGCTCAACGTTATTACCAATGCGGGTTTTGAGGGGGGCCTGATTGCCGGCGAGCTCGACGGTTGCACCCTCTACAACTGCGAGGTCCGTGGTGGCCGCGCCGTTAACAACACGACTTCGGGCGTACAGGCAATCGGTGGCGAGGGCCTGTATATGGCGGCGTTTGCCGGCTACGTTAAGAACTCGACCATCGAGTATTGCCGCGTGACGCCTACGCGCAACAAGGATGGCTCGATTGCCGAGAAGGGCATGACCGACGTTACCAATAAATACGATGTGGCCATTGGCGCCCTGGGCGGCAACAACGTGTACGCCTCGGGTTTTGTGGGCTGCATGGCAGAAGGCGCTAAAGTCATTGACTGCTTTTCAACGGCGAAATGCTATAGCTATGCTGCTTCTTACGTGGGCGTTGTCTCCGTAACGCGCGCTTGGACGGGCGGTCTTGCAGGCCGCATCTTGTCTAAAAGCGGTAATGAAATCACTCGCAGCCATTTCGCCGGCGATTTGAGCTCGCGCCAGTACAACCCCATCGCCGTGATTCCCATCATCCAAAACGATGTGAACCTGGGCGGTATTGCTGCGCGCGCCAACAAGGGCGACGCCACGGTCGCCGAGTGCTACTTTAAGCCGAGCGTGAGCCTAAGCGGCAGCAGCCAGGGTACTGCGGCTAAGAAAAAGATACCTTCGTTTGGCGGCGACGGCACCACCAAGGGCGACAGCTACGGTCCGTGGGATGACGAGCGCTACACCACGCGTGAGCTGTGGGAAGAGCACGACTACGATTTCTGTGCCGGTACCATGCGCTCGACTGATAACGACAATGCCCTGGGTGGCCAGCACACCAATGAGTGGGCGATGGACTACAAGCTGAATATCCCCGTGCACGGCCAGAGCGTTAAGGCGACGATTGATTTTCCCGGCGCGGGCACCGCGACAATCGAGGCGACCAAACTTGGTACTGATCAGGCGACCACGGATCCGTATACCTTTGCGGTGAGCGCTGTGCTGGCCGGAACGGCACAGGGCTTAGCTCAGGGCGATACGTCGGTAACGTTCAGGCAGGAAACCTCCGCAAAGCCCGCGGGGCTGAGCGAGGCGAACGGCGGCTACCGCTTTATGGGCTGGTTCCGCGAGCCCGGGGTTAAAGTGAACCGCATCGATCATGACAATAGCTGGTTTGACGGCAAGACCGATGGTGCTGCGGTAAAGGCTGGCAAACAGGTCGAGGAAAACGTAAACCATGATAGGGAGTCGACCTACACCGCGAACAATGCTACTGGCATCGACAAGAAATATGGCTTTGAGGGCAATGACCTTTTCACTGCTGCATACGAGGCACAGGTGCTGTTCTATAACGTCAAGGGTGAGACGCTTGACTGGAAAACCGGTGATGCGCACGACAAGTCCACTGATTGGTATCGCTACGGCGTGGGTTTGACGCCCGCGGCTCCCGCAGACCGCGGGGGGCTTTCCGCTAGCGCGACGTTTGTCGGTTGGACCACGCAGCGTAGCAGCGAGGAGGGGATGAATGGTGGCTATGCTGCCATCACTTCAGATGCGCTTGCCGACCTTAAAAACAAAGGATCATTTTATCCTGCTGGCAGCGTGATCACCGTGGTCGGTCCCACCGATTTCTATCCCGTGTACAGCGACTATGTTTCGAACATCATGACGGTGTTCGAAGGCAATGAGCAGGATGAACTCGGTGATGTGACCCAGCGCGTTGGCGTGGGTAATACTCATGTGGGCGTGCAGCCGGGCGAGAATGGAACGAGCTCCTATACCGTGCAGGTACGAGATAAGGACAATAAGCCTCTGTCCGAGGACGGCAAGCTGCCCGATGGCTATCGCTTCTTGGGTTGGTATGAAAACAAGGGGACCGAAGATGCCCCGCTAGAGGTGCGCGTAAGCCGCGACCCCAGCTATACACTCCCTGCCGATGTCGATCTAACCGTGCGACACACCTACATCGCCCGCTTTGAGTACCGGGTGGATTATTACGTTCGGGCTTATACCAACCATGAGTTTACGGACAGCAAGCTACTTTGTTCCGTTTGGAATCGCTATCGAACGCCCTTTGAGGAAAACGTCGGTAGCACCTTCGTGCGTGAAAACGTCGTCCACTGGGGTCCGGAGCATGTTGACCACGGTATAAAGGATAGGTATGACGAAACGTGTGGCACGCGCTTCACGGCGAATACCCTTGTCGTGAGTCCCCTTAATGCGTACTCGCACAACGTTAAAAACGATACGGGAGCCGATACTCTGAAAAACCTCTATGCCGATACCGATTTTCCAGGCGCTGCAACGCTAAGCGATACTTGGACTTCGGCTTCGCTGAACGTAACGGTCAAACCGGTGAATGATCGCTATCGCCTGAATTTCTGGACGCTTGAGCGCGATGGTGAATATTGGACATATGTGAAAAATCCCATCGAGAGCATGGTGCGTACAGATAAGAAGTACTACGTTCGCGCGATGATTACCACGGACGTTAATTTCTACAACAAGGGCGATAAGGTCGTGAGGACTGCCACGCGGCGCTATGAGAGTAACTTGCTGCAGGCCAAGGTGAACGGGGTTGATCCGACGTTCACGTATTACTACCCGCATGTTAATACGTCGGTTAAAGTGGCAGAAAAGCCAGAAGATGGTGAGAAGGGATCGTATGAGAGTCCCCTGACCCTCGAAGCTTCCCCGACCGATGCGGAGATGGCGGTGCCGGGCTATAAGTTCTTGGGCTGGATCTCTACAGCTGAGGTCGAGAAGGGCTCTCCCGTCTGGAACTATATCTACGATGTCGCCAACGACCCCTATGTGACGAGCGATCCGGAAAAGGCGGCGCCATACTTGGCGACGGATGACTCCAAGGTCACCCAGTGGCAGGATGCCTATCCCGTCTACGCAAAGTACGACGTCAGCTACACCACCAACCTGCATCGCGCAGGTTTTGAGGGCACTTCTGAAGTCAATGTGCCCAAGTACGACATCGTTCCCGTTATCAATGCGGGCACCGAACCTGCTACGGCAACGGTGACTCCTGATATCGCAACGACGGTATACGAGTCCGGCGGCGAGCTATACAAGCTGAATAAGGTCGAAATCGAACTTCCGAATGGCGAGGTTAAGGAGCTCGAACCTAACGGCGGTAACTCGTATTCCTATCCGGTGGAGCCCGGTGGGACCTATACATTCGTGGCGTACTATTCGCCGTTGGCGGTCGTGTACCATCTCAATGCCAAGGATGTGGACGGTAAGGTAGCTCAGCAGGGCGATTCTCTCGGCAGCCTTAAGGACGGCATCCCGCTGCCAACGTATAACATTGGCGACATCGATGCCGCAACGAATGCATACAACGTGTTCGCGGGCTGGACGGAAACCAAACCGGCAGTTGGCAGCGGCTATGTCGTTTGGTCGGACGGCCTTCCCATGGTGAATAAAAACACCGTGGTCAAGGCACCTATGGAACTATATCCGGTTTATCGCCCCAGTGCAGTCAAGGTCCAATCGAATATCGATGGCAATCTGGAAAACCCCGGTTCCGTGCGCTCCCTTTCGCGCACCGACTCTGGCGATCAGATTTCGCTGGAGGTAAAAGCTGCAACCGAGGTTGTGGGCATTGACGGCACCAAGTACGACTTTGTCGGCTGGTCGCGCGACTATGAACCCGATGGCAAATACACCCTGATGACCGATGACGAGAAGTATCCCCTCGAGGGCAGCGAGCCCTTTGAGAGCGTGACCTACACTGCTGTGTACAAGAAGACGCCGTATAAGGTGCGCTATCACGGTGTCGACGGGTCGGTCATCTTTACGGCGACGGTCGACTCGGACGACGAGCGAGCGACGGGTGCTGGCTTCGTCCACAACGTCGATGTTCCCAAGATGGATGAGAGCGGCAACCCGGTCTATGACAAAAACGGCAATCCCGAGATGGAGAAAAAGTCCGTGGCATACGACCCGGACGCCCACTCCAAGATCGTCGCGCTGCTCGATGAAAAGATGGCTACTAGCGGTGACGTACGTGAGCTCTTCCTGGAGTGGCGATATGTGCCTGCCGTTGGCGCTCCGAAGTCTTGGAATGAGTTTAAGGGCGAGCCGGTCAAGGGAGACATGGACCTGTATCCCGTGACGTATCGAGTGGCCGCCAACGATACGTCTGATACCGAGAACCCCGTAACAATGACCGCGCAGCTTGAGTGGCTGCTCGATCCCACCGCTGACAACACAGTCGACAACAACGCCGACGAGGCGCCGTTTAAGGCCTGCTTCGCCAAGCCGTTTATGGGGGCGCAGCTGACTGTTACGGTTAAGCAGGCGAGCTACGGCCCTGGTACATCCATGACGGAGGAGCCCGTAAACGACAAATATGTCTCGCTTTATAGCTTGGGCTCGGGTAACGGTTCGTTTGACTTGGCCAACCGCCTGGAGTCCAAGAAGACGGGCGAAGGGGAGCAGGGTCCCGGCAATGCCGTGTTCAACTTCGCCAAGACCCATGCGCTGACGCTCGTCAAAAAGACCACCGATGCTAGTGCCATGGGACAGACGTTTCGCTTTAAGGTGACGAAGACGGCGGAGGGAGCCTCTCCCGAGACGCGCATGGTCGAGGTGAAAGTCGATAAAACCCAGCAGGAAAACGGTGAAACCTGGTATGTCGGCAGCGTGCAGCTTGCCGCTCCGGCGGGTGACTATACCGTCGTGGAAGACACGGCTTGGGCATGGCGCTACCAGGGTGAGCTGAGCACGCCGGGTAAGGTGCCCGGTAAATCTGCCGAACTAGTCATCTCGTCCGCTTCGAGTGCGGGCGACACCGTGGTGACGTGCGTCAACACGCGTGCGAAGGACAAATGGGTCGATGGTGGCTCGCGTGCCAAGAATGTTTGGGAAAACGGCACGCTGAGGAGGGAGGACTAGGATGACTAAGCGCAAGCGGATCGTCGCCCTCCTTGTCGGCGTTCTCCTTTTGGCCGGCGCTGCCGGCACCTTTGCGTGGCTTTCGGTTACGGGCGTGCTGGTCAACGAGTTTGGCTTTGGCTCGGTGTCGCCTTCGGTGAACGAGAAGCTCGACAATAATGTAAAGAGCGACGTTGCGGTTAAAAATAGCGGCTCAGCACCGGCGTACCTGCGTGTTGCGGTGGATATCTACTGGCAGGACCAGGATGGCGCACGCTTGTGGGATGAGCCGGTTGCTGGCAAAGATTACGTCATTGAGTGGGACAAGGTGTCCAACGCCTCCACTACAAACAGCGCCAGGTCTTGGGTTGTCGCTTCCGATGGGTTCTACTACTGGACGTCTCCCGTTGCGCCGATGGGCGAAACCGGCGTGCTCATCAGTAGCGTGGACGAGAAGAAGACGGATGGCAAGAACCTGGTCGTTGACATTTCGACCCAGGCAATTCAATCAACGCCCGACGATGCGGTTAAAGAGGCATGGGGTTGCAAGGTCAATGATGGCGTGCTGGTGCCGCCGCATGGAGGTGCGTAAGTATGGCGTTCCCAATTCGCAAAGGCGTTGCGCGCTCCTTGCGTTGCGTGGTCGCGGCCATTTTCTGCGTGGTCGCGCTTGCCACTCCTGCCCGTGCGTTCGCCGATACTCCCGCGATTGCGTATGACGGAAATGCGCGCCAGCTGACGGTCTCGGGGGCGACGGGCTCCTCGGGGGAGCCCGATTTGTTTCCAGCCTTTAAAGATTTAATGCCCGGCGATGTGCGCGAGCAGCAGATCGAGGTTCGTGCCACGGGCGTAAAGTCCCAGTTACGCGTGTTTGTGCGGGCCGTTGTCGATCACGAGACGGCACACTTGCTGTCGCCCATTACCTTAACGGCGTCGGCGGGCGATGCGTCTGCAGGTTGGCTCCAGACGGGAACTCCGGGCAGTGTGTTCGCACATCCCACGCAAGTCGCAACGTTTACGAACGATGGTAGCACGGTGCTCAACTTGCAACTAAGTGTCCCGACGTCGGTCGGCAACGAGCTTGCCGACGCAGGCAAGACCATTCGCTGGGAGATTACCGCCGAGGATGATGGCGAGAAGATTCCCGTACGCTCAGCTGGCAGTAAGAGCCCCGGCCTGTTTGGCCTGGCGGCAACCGGCGACAGCACGCTCACATTGCTCTTGGTGTTGCTGACGCTTGCGATCATCGCTTTTATGGCCGCGCTGCTTTTGTCCCGGAGGGATAAGCGCTAGGTCCATCTTCTAAACGCAACGCCCTCCCGGGCGGCGGGCACGAAGTTCCCTGCTCTACAGTCCTGCGCAAGACGGAAGCCACATTAAGTGGCCTCCTTTGCGTGCGGAACTCGCGATGAACTTCGTGCCCGCCGCCCGGGAGGGCGCCCCTTTATTGATGGAAGGCCTAATAAGCTGATGATTCCATGCCCAGATGTGCCCAGAGCGGGACGGGCTTTCCGGGTGGATGGGGGTTCGGAAAGTGCGTCCCGGAATTTGCCTTTGGAACGGGATGTGGTTTCCGGTTGAGAGGTTTGGCGGAAAGTGCGACCCGGAATTTGTGCTTGGAATGGGATGCGGTTTCCCGACGGGGCTGCAAGCGGAAGCTGCATCCCACTCCAGACGTGGATTCTGGGACACGCTTTCCGGATACAAAGAAGGCCACATGACGTGGCCTTCAACTTATATATGTTCAGCAGATTCCCCCATGACAAGCCGTGCTTCAACACCGAGGCGTCTGCCCGGACGGCGCGGAATGTAAGGTTCATCGCGAGTTCCGCACGAGCCGGAGAGCACTTAATGTGCTCTCCGTGCGAGCAGGACTGCCCGAGCAGGGAATCTTACATTCCGCGCCGTCCGGGCAGACGAACCGGGATACAGGCCCGCTACTTGATCTTGGTCGTACCCGGCGCCAGGTTGGGGTCGGTCTCGTTGGCCTCGGTCTGGAAGTGCTCGGTGTACACGTTCTTGCCGTCGCGGAACATCTCGTAGTATTGCATCTTGGCGTAATCCTCGCGTGCCTTGGTGGCGGCTGCTGCGGCGGCGTCGTCACCGGTGACGTTGGAGGAGAGCGCCCAGCGCAGGCTGGAGTCCTCGTAGCCCACGG
>CAUADW010000027.1 GCA_958427895.1 uncultured Collinsella sp. | reverse complement strand
TGACCTCGCAACCGGCGGGCAGCACCATAAACACGCGATCGCCCACCTCTTTGACGGTGGCACCCAGGCCGCAGGCAAAGCCGTAAGAGAAGTCCAGGACGCGCTTGGCGACCTCGGTACGAACGCCCACAAAAATCAGCGCGACAGGCTGCTTGGTGCGCACGCGACGCACGACGGTCTCTACGTCGTCATAGCTCTCGGGGCGCAGGACATAGGCCGGCAGCTGCGGCGTAGCGTTGATGATGTTGCTCGCATACGCCGAGGCATCGCTCGGTGAGGGAGCAGGTGCGGGGGCAGCAGCGCGGGCACGCGTGCTCTCGGCGTAGCTCGACGGCGTGTCGTAGGCACCGGGACGATAACCGCCCGCAACCGTCTCCTGCGAGCGCGACGGCGGGTTGTAGGTCGTAGCGTGGCGAGAATCGTCGCCGACCAGCTGACCGGAGCGCGTGTACACGGCCACCGACTCGGCCTCGCCGCGGCGCGTCTGACCCAACAGGCCGTTGCTCGGCTCATCCTGGGTGTAGAAGCCCTCGCCCGAGGCACCGCTGTAACCGTTGTTCTGGTAGCCATCGTCATAGCCGTCATCGTAGCCGTAGTCGTCGTCCTGACCATAACCCTGGTCGTAACCCTGCTGGCCGCCCAGGTGCATCTTATTTTTAATCTCGTCAAGGAAGCCCATGGTTGTGTCCTCTCGCGGTTTAGTGCAGGCGCTCCGATAATCAGTGCGCACTTCAGAGCCTTATTTTACTGCAAACTCCGGGCTAAATACTACCCTGCCCAGGCGAACGAGCGTAGAGCCTTCCTCAAGGGCAGGCTCAAAGTCCTCGCTCATGCCGCAGGAAAGTTCGGGCAGGCTCAGGTCGGAGTGCGTCGCCTCAAGCTCATCCCTTAGCTCGCGAAGTCCGGCAAAAGTGCGGCGCGCCACATCCTTATTCCCCCGGGGTGCCATAGTCATAAGGCCCTGCACACAAATTCCCTCAAGCTCTGCAAGCTCACTTGCGGCGTCTCGAACCTCGTCGGGCGAAAAGCCGCCCTTGGACTCCTCGCCGCTCACATTAACCTCGAGCAGCACGCGCTGGGGGCCGGAGAGCTCGCCCGCCTCAATCTTGCGGACCGCACGGCTCGAGATGGCCTGAGCCAAATGCAGCGAGCTTACCGAATGAATCAGCTCGGCCGAGCCCAGAACCGCATTGATCTTGTTGGTCTGCAGGTTGCCGATCATATCGAAGCGCACCTCGGGTAGCTCCGGATGCTCTACGAGGCCCGCAAGCTTGCGAACGAGCTCCTGCGGGCGGTTCTCGGCAAAATGGCGATACCCCGCCTGAATAGCGGCAACGGTCTCATCAACGCCAACAGTCTTGGAGACGGCAATCAGGCGCGCGGCATCGTGGGGACGGCCCGCGCGATCGAGTGCTGCATAAAAACGTTCGAGAATCTGCTCGCGGCGAGCGCGTATCAAGTCCAAATAGTTATCCATTGCCAATCGCCTCCGCAGACAGCCAAACAAGTAGTCCCATGCTAACGCAAGAGCGCGGCCTCGCATGTGCAAGGCCGCGCTCACTTAGGTATTTACAATCTTTCGACGAACGGGGCCGCCCTACTCCTCGTCGTCCTCGGCGTCGTCCTCGTCCTCGAGGTGCTCGAGCAGGTAGCGGAGACCCTCGCTCACCTCGTTAGCGGGCACTTTGGCAACATAGTGTGCATCGACGGCAGGCCTCATGATGACACCCTCGCCCGAAGGCACGCGCATGCTCTCAAGCTCATCCTCGTCCGTACGGGCGATATCGCCGGCAGTCATACGCTGTCCGGTCAAAAGGAAGGTCAGACGGCAGGCGGCATCGATCGAAATCGAGGCGATACGATCGAGGTAGCGCGAGACCATGATGGCGCGGCGCAGGTCGTCATAGTTGCTGTCGTCGTCCATAAAATCGCCCGTGTCCATGCGGTTAAAGGTGCGGAAGAACTTCTCGTACGCCGCATGCACCGGCTCGTCCTCGCCGGCCAGGTTGCAGATGATGGACATGTCGTTGGTGACGAGCGCAGAAAGTGACGAACCCAGCACCTGGTAAACAGCCTCGGCCTCGGCCTCGACCGTAGCGACGAGTTCCTGGGGCAGCGAGATGTCGGCCTTGACCATGTGACGCGTGGCGCGGCAGATCTGGCGAACCTTATCGGTCATGCGCTGCAGGTTAAAGTCGACGTAGATGATCGTCTGCAGCAAGCGGAAGTCGGAGGCGACCGGCGACTGCGTAGCGATCAGGTTGTAGCACACGGCCTCCAAGTTGGCGCAGCGCGCATCGATCGAGAGCGTGCGCTTCTTGGTCTTGGTGGCGAGCTTGCGATCGTCGGTCACATAGGCCTTCACGGCGTCGTGAAGCGCCAGGTCTACAGCCTCGTAGATGCTCAGCATCTCGTGACGGGCTTCGATGAGCTGACGGGAAAACAGTTTGCGCATGGTTCACTCCAATCAGTTGGGTGCGGTCATGCCGCCCGCACAGTGAATACGCACCGGACCAGGTCCGATCGGCTTGGGACTAGTCGCACCGATCAGCCAAAGCGGCCGGTGATATAGTCTTCCGTCCGTGAATCCACCGGGCTGGTGAAGATCGCGTCGGTTTGACCATACTCGATGAGCGTGGCGGGCTCGCCGGCAACTTCCTGCAAGAAAAATGCGGTGTAGTCGCTAATACGAGCGGCCTGCTGCATAGAATGCGTGACGATGATGATCGTCATCTCGGGCGCCAGCTCGGCCATCAGATCCTCGACCTTGGAGACGGACGTGGGGTCGATGGCGGAGCAGGGCTCGTCCATCAGAAGGACATCGGGCTGCACCGCAAGCACACGCGCAATGCACAGACGCTGCTGCTGACCGCCCGAGAGCGCCAAACCGTCCTTGTTGAGCTGATTGGATACCTCTTTCCAGAGGTTGGCGCGCTTGAGCGATTCTTCCACGATGTCATCGAGGTCGCTTTTGCTAGTCACGCCCTGCAGACGAGGGCCAAAAGCGACATTCTCGTAGATGGATTTGGGGAACGGGTTGGGCTGCTGAAAAATCATGCCCACGCGACGGCGAAGGTCGACCGGGTCGACGCCCTCGGCATAGATATCGTTGCCGTCGAGCGTCATGGTGCCCTCGACGCGGGTGCCCTCGATCAGGTCGTTCATACGGTTGATGCAGCGCAAAAACGTCGATTTGCCGCAGCCCGAAGGACCGATAAACGAGGTGATGGCGTTTTTGGCGATGTTGAGGTCGAGCCCCGTCAGCGCATGAAAGTCACCGTACCAAAAGTTGAAATCCTTGGCCGTGATGGCCGCTTGCTCCGGCGTGGGAGCGGACTGATAGACGGACATGGGACTCCTTAACTAGCGGCGTTTGCGCGACAGATAACGCGCAAACAAGTTGAAGGCCAGAATAATCGCCATCAGCAAAAGCGCAGTGCCGTAGGCTGCGTTCATGTTGATGCCGTCATTGGCAAGCAGATAAAGGTGAACGGTCATGGGACGACCGGAATCGAGCGGCGAAATAGGCAGGTTGATGGCCTGACCCATGGTGTAGAGCACCACGGCGGTCTCGCCGATGGCGCGGCCGATGGCAAGCACGATGCCGGTGGCGATGCGGCCAAAAGCCGAAGGAAGCACGATCTTGGAGACGACCTGCCACTTGGTGGCGCCCAGGCCATATGCACCCCAACGGATATAGCGCGGAACGGCGCGGATTGCCTCCTCGGTGGTACGCATGACAATAGGCAGCATCAGAAGCGCCAGCGCCAAAGCGGCCGAGACCATCGAAAGACCCAGGCCCATAGCCTCGACAAACAAGGCGTAGCCAAAGAGGCCCATAACAATGGAGGGCACCGAGGCCAGGGCATCGGCAGCATAGCGAATGATGCCGACGACTTTGCCCTGCTTGGCGTATTCGGCCAGATAGACCGCAGCCAAGACGGCAACCGGCGTGCAGATGAGCATGGCGAGCGCCGTCACGTAGATGGTCGAGACGATCGTGGGCCAAATGCCGCCTTCGGCGTTGACGCCCTGCGGCCAACCGAAGATAAAGTCGAGCGAGATATGCGGCAGGCCGTTGATGACCACGTAGGCGATGATGGCGATCAGCACCAGCGTGGTGATATAGGCTGCGGCGCGAAACACGCCGAGCATGATCTTGTTGGAGAGGTCCTTGTTGATGCGGCCCTTCTTGCCATGGGAAAGGGCACGCTTGATGCGCTCACGCGACGAGGTCGCATCGACCGTCGTGTCAACGGAATCGGACATAGCCTACCCCCTCTTCTTGGAAATCAGGCGGACGATACCCACCAGTGCAGCGGAGATGATAAACAGGACAACGCCCATGCCGAACAGAGCCGAGCGGTGCAGGCCCGAGGAATAACTCATGTCGAGCGCAATCTGACTCGTGAGCGTCGAGATGGGGCTCGAGATGCTATCCGGAATGACCGGGGCGTTGCCCACGACCATCAGCACGGCCATGGTCTCACCGATGGCACGCCCCATACCCAAGACAATCGCATCGACAATGCCCAGCTTGGCTGCAGGAAGCACGACCTTGTAGATGGTCTGCCACTTGGTGGCACCCATGGCATAGGACGCCTCGCGAATGCCCATGGGAATGGAATTGAGGGCATCTATGGTGAGCGTGGTGATGGTAGGGACGATCATGATGGCGAGCACGAACCACGCCGTCAGTGCGCCAAATCCAAGGCCGCCGGTCAGCTGGGCGATAAACGGGCGGATGATGATCATGCCGAAGAAGCCGTAGATGATGGAGGGGATGCCCGCCAGCAGGTCGACAGCGGGGCTAATGAGCCTGCGCACGCGCTTGCTGGCGATCTCGACCAGATACACGGCTGTGCCCACACCCAACGGCACGCCCATGGCAAGGGCACCGACCGTCACCAGGCCAGAGCCCGCCAGCAGCGACATGATGCCGTAGTGACCCTCAGAGGGCGCCCACGTAAAGCTAAAGAAGTCCACCAGACCGATGTCGGTAAAGACCGGCAGCGCCGAGTACGTGGTAAAGACAAAGATCAGGATGACGGTGACGACCGCCAAGAACGCGCAGGCAAAGAAGATCCACTGCAGCGCCTTCTCCTTAAGATAGGTGCTGCGTGACACCAACGCCAACTCACGCTTTTTGGGCACCTGCGCCTCATGCTCAATCTGGGGGGTTTCCTGTGCTTCCACGCTACTCACTCCCCTTTCCGTCGTTGGTGACGGGAATAAAGCCCGCCTCGCGAATCTGCTTGTCCATCTTCTCGGATGTCACATAGTCAATGTAGTCCTGCGCCTGCTGCGAAGGCGTACCCTTCACAAAGAAGTAAAGGTCACGCGAGATGGGATAGCCGCCACTTGCGACCGTCTTCTCGGATGCCTCGACATGGTTGACTGAAACGGCCTTAACCGAGGTCTTGGCGTTGAGGCTCTCGACAAAACCCAGCGAGATGTAGCCAATGGCGCCACGTGAGCGGGATACGACATCGCGTACCTGGCCCGTACCCGAAAGAACAGCCGAGCGGCGATCGAACGGCGCGCCGTCCATCACGATAGTGCGGAAGGCCTCGCGCGTACCGGACGCCTCGTCGCGGTTGATAACCTGAATCTTCAGGTCCTCTCCGCCGACTTCTTTCCAGTTGGTGATCTTGCCGGCGTAAATATCGCGGAGCTGCCCGGTCGAGAGATTGTCGACCGGGTTGCCGTCGTTCACGATGACTGCAATGCCGTCGTGTGCGATAACGATAGGCGTCAGGCCCAAATCCTGCTCGTCGGCATTGAGGCCACGAGACGAGCTGGCGATGTCGGCGGTGCCGGCGCTAACAGCTTCGATGCCAGCAGATGAGCCAAGGCCGGAGACGAGCACGTCGATGCCGGTCTCTTCCTTAAAGCCCTCGGCCGCAATCTCGGCAATGGGAAGGCAGGTGGTCGAGCCGGCCACGGTAATAGAAGACGTAGAAGATCCCGAGGAGCAGGCGCACAGCGTGAGCGCGAGCACTGCTGCACTCAGGACCGATGCGATCTTTCTCATAGCATCACGCCGATCGCAGCATGGCGCCCACAGGTCCCGCCCTCGTTGCGATAGGAATAAAAGCGGTCGTTTTGACGCACGGTGGAAAGTTTGGTGTCCACAATGCCATTCACATCGACACCGGCATCCACCAGCGCCTCGCGAATGGCGGCGGAAAGATCGAGCATACGGGAAGCGGTAGCATCGATGCACGCGAACTCGGCGGCAAAGCGATCCATAAGTTCTTGGGACACCTCATACTCGTCACCCAGGATATGGGGCCCAATATAGGCAGAGATGTCCTCCGGCGTGCAGTCAGCCGCCTCGCAGAGTGCTTGGCTGGCCTTGGCGGAAATGCGCGCAATCGTGCCCTTCCAGCCAGAATGCACCACGGCAAAGCCGTTGGGAGCCACCAGCACCACGGGAACACAATCGGCAAAGCAGAGCATCACGGGCACCTCATGGGCCGTACAGACGATGGCATCGCAGCCCTCTGCAATCTGTTCGCGAATGTTCTCGAGATCGTCGGCGCCGTTCGAGGTCACCGTCACGACATGGTCGCCGTGCACCTGATTGGGAACAAGCAGATTATGCTCGCACTCAGCGGCGCCCATGGCTTCGAGCGCTCGACGACGATTTTCTTGAACAGCAAAGGGGTCATCGCCTACATGCGAGCCCAGGTTGAGCGAGGAGTACGCATCTTCGGAAACGCCACCGGTGCGCTCGGTAAAGGCAAAGCGAACATCGAGCGTCGCGCCCTCTACCAACGTAACTCCATCATGGTCGACACGCGAAACGTTGTCCGCACGTGCTGCCATACTAAAGCCTCCTATTACAACAAGTACCGCGGCGTCGCCGCGCAGTCCGTGTTTATACGACTGTCATACTTCTTTAAAAGGATACCCGCAGCGGTAGGGACCAAACGTAAAGGGAACGTAAGGAGATTGGAGGCTTTCGTTTACAAACGAGAAACAAAAAGGGCGCATCCAAACGGACGCGCCCCTGTGCAAAACAATGCGAAGAACGACTTAGAAGCTGCCGCGCTTGAGGAAGTCGGGAAGCTCAAACTGATCGTTGCCAAAGTTGGGCAGCTCGGTACCGCCGACGTTGCGAGTCGGGGCAGCCTGAGCGGGGCTGGCAGCCGGAGCGGTGCGCTGCGGCTCAGCGGAAGCAGCGGCCTTGCTCTGGGACTGCTGAGCAGCGAAGAGCTCGTCCTGACGGTTGACGTTGGAGTCGGAGAAGCCCGTAGCGATAACGGTGATGCGCACCTGGTCGCCCAGGGACTCGTCAACAACGGTACCAAAGATGATGTTGGCCTCGGGGTCGACGGCATTGGCGACAACGTCGGCGGCGTCGCTGATCTCCTGGATGCCCAGGTCCTTGGAGCCGGCGATGGAAAGCAGGACGCGCGTGGCGCCATCGATGGAGCTCTCGAGCAGCGGGCTGGAGATAGCCTGCTGGGCAGCGTCGACAGCACGGGTGTCCCCAGAAGCGGTACCGATACCCATCATGGCGGTACCGGCCTGCTTCATGATGGTCTTAACATCGGCGAAGTCCAGGTTGATGATACCCGGGACGGTGATGAGGTCGGTGATGCCCTGGGTGCCCTGGGAAAGGACGCCATCGGCAATCGCGAAGGCCTCGAGCATAGTGGTCTTCTTCTCGGCGATGTCGAGCAGCTTGTCGTTAGGAATAACGATCATGGTGTCGACGCAATCGGAGAGGGTCTTGATGCCCTCCTCGGCGCTCTTCTTGCGCTTGCGACCCTCGAAGGTGAAGGGCTTGGTCACGACGGCGACGGTCAGCGCGCCGACCTCGTTCATCGCGATATCGGCAACGATGGGAGCGGCGCCGGTACCGGTACCACCGCCCTCGCCGCAGGTGATGAACACCATGTCGGCGCCAGCGAGCGCCTCGGCGATATCGTCGCGGGACTCATCGGCAGCCTTGCGGCCAACCTCGGGGTTGGCGCCGGCGCCCAGGCCGCGGGTAAGGTCGGTGCCGATGTGCACCTTGATATCGGCATCAGAGATCGCGAGCGCCTGAGCATCGGTGTTGATGGCAACAAACTCGACGCCGCGGATGCCCTCTTCGATCATTCGATTGACCGCGTTGGTACCGCCGCCGCCGACGCCGACCACCTTAATGACGGCAAGGTAGTTGTTGATCTCTGTCTCGTGCATGTCGGTCCTCCGAACAAAGGTTATAGCCATAGCATGGGTTGACCCCTGCGCACATTAACCTTCAGGTTGAAAGTAAATGCAAAGGTAAACCGTATTATGTTTGCACATTATGAACGTTGCAGTCAAATAATTGACCGTGAAAACCAAACAAACCAGATAAACGGCGTGGTATGGCCCCTCAACAAAGCCGTTTAGGATGCTAGGCGGTCGGTGCGTTCCTAAACGTGTAGTTACCCGGAGAGCGCACATTGATATAGGTTACGCCCTCTACCTGCGAAAGTAGCTTGGTCACGATGCGTTCTTTCTTGGCGATATCATCCGAATCGCCCAGCGACACCTCGACGCCGTTGTCGAGATTTGCCGAGATAGCCTCAACGGAAGGCGTGGAAATATCCTTCACCTGGCCCAAGAACTCGCTCGAAAAGCCACGTGCGTAATCCAGACCGGCCTTGACGGCCTTGGAGCTCACCGCCCGACCCGAAACCGGTGCGACATCGGCCGAGACGTCAGTCAACAGCACGGCGCCGTAGTGCTTGGCAAGCGCCAGGGCCGCATCGATACCGGTCAGGGTGTTGGCACCCTCCCCCGATGTAATGACGTTCCCCTGGTCATCCACCTCGACAGACGTCGACAGCGGAGCGATCCAGGTGTCATCGTCTCCGATAGCCCAGGCAAGGTCGTCAGAGCTGATATACGCAATGGCGATAACTTTACGCTCCGTCGGCGTGATGATAAGCGTATGGGGAAACTGGCGCTGGACATCCACGCCCGAGACCCACGGGTTTTGCTTGAGGCCCTCGGTGATCTGATCGGGATCCACGTTAAAGAGCGACGTGTTCTCGGGAAGATTGATGAGCTGCATGGCGTCGTGCTTGGTCACATGCTCGCTGCCATGAATCTGAATATCGGTGGCGGCGAACAGGCCAGAGTTGATGACGACGATGGCAACAATGGCAAGTACGGCCACGGCTGCCAGGATGCCGCCCGCGATCTTGCCCTTACCCTTAAGGGCAGAAGCGGCGTCGGTCGTCTTGCTTGCCATGGCACCCAGCGATGACAGAGGATTGATGCCCTTTTTTGCCGAAGACGCCTTGGCGGCGGGCACCGATGTCAGTGAACGCGGCTTAGCGCCAGCCAACGTACGGCCGGCATGCGCTGCGCGAGTTCCCAGCGAAGGCTTGGGCGTCGCCATGGGTCGGGAGGTCTTGGTGCCCATCGCCGGTTTGGGCGTCACCGAAGGACGCGGAGCCGGACGGCTCGTCTTTTTAGAAGCGGGGCGTCCTCCCAGCTGCGAGCCGACGACCGGGCGCTTGGCTGGACGAACGGACCCAACAGACTTGGAGGGCATGGCGGGCTTATGTTGAGGCTGGGCAGGTGCGCCGGAACGCCCTCCGGCGCGGCGGAAGGTTGGTTTCGATGCTCTAGAAGCCGAGGAATTTAACTTCCGGTCTGAGCTCGATGCCATACGCCTCCCTCACCTTTCCGTGCACATGCCTGATAACCGCGGCCACGTCATCGGCCGAGGCGGTTCCGTTATTAACGATAAAATTAGCGTGTACGGGCGAAACTTCCGCACCGCCAACCGAAAAACCCTTTAATCCACAATCCTCAATCATCTTGCCCACGCTTGCGTCGGGCGGGTTGCGAAAGACCGATCCGCAGGATGCACGGCCCATGGGCTGCGTGCGCTTGCGGCGCGTCAGGTACCGCTCCATACGCTCGCGAATGTCTGCCTTGGGCGCGGGCTTGAGTTTAAGCACGCACTCGAGAATGATCTCGTTACGCGGCAAGCTGCACTCGCGATACCCCCAAGCGATCTCGGACCCTGCATAGTGCTTAATACCGGACGCCGGATCAAACGTGACCACGTCCTCGATAAGGGAGCCGATCCACTCGGTCCGCGTACCTGCGTTCATGGACACTGCGCCGCCGACCGAACCGGGAATACCGACCGCGAACTCAAGGCCCGAAAGCCCGCGCGACAAAGCGTCATTGACCAAACGCGCGAACATCACGCCCGCACCAACGGTCAGCGTGCAGCCATCCTCGGCAACAACCGTGCGCTGAAACTCACGTCCCAGCGAAATAACGGCGCCGCGATAACCGGCATCGGCAACCAACAGGTTGGACCCTTTGCCGATAATCACCCACGGCACCTGCTCGCGGTCAAGCACCGCCACGGCGCGACGCAGGGCATGGTAGCTATGGCACGTCACAAAGAGGTCGGCCTTGCCGCCGATACGATAGCTTGTATGGCGTGCAAGACGTTCGTCCTCGACCACGTCCGTGTCGATCATGCCCGAAAGCGCCATGACGGCGTTAAACAGACCCATAGAGGTTAAGCGTCTTTCTTGGCAGTCAGATACTCGATGAACTCGGGGCCGACGGTCGTAACGTCACCGGCACCCATGGTGAGCAGCAGGTCGCCCTCGCCCACGAGCTTCTCAAGCTCCTGGTTGAGCTCAAGACGGCTGGAGCAGTACACGACCTCCTTGCCGGGGTGCTTGGCGCGAACGGTATCTGCGAGCATCTTGGAGGTAACGCCCGGAATCGGCATCTCGCCGGCGGAGAACACATCGATCAGCAGCAGCTTATCGGCGTTGGCAAAGGCATCGGCAAAGTCATCGCACAGAGCCTGCAGGCGCGAATAGCGGTGCGGCTGGAACACGACGTCGACATGCTTGTAGCCCAGCGAAGAGGCAGCAGCGAGCGTCGCCTTGATCTCGGTGGGATGATGGCCGTAATCGTCAACCACCGTGATGCCGTCGATATCGCCCACGTGGGTAAAGCGACGGCGGACACCCTCAAAACTCGAAAGTGCCTTAGCGGCGGCGTCGATATCGAGACCCAGGACATGGGCGACGGTCAAGACGGCCGTGGCGTTGAGCATGTTGTGACGACCGGGGTTGCTCTTAATCTCGACAGCGTGCTCGGTGCCGTCCTCAAAGCGAACGATAAAGTCGCTCTGGATGCCCTTAACATCCGGATGTACGCAGACGATGTCGTTGTTCTCGGCAAAGCCATAGGAAAGCACATGACGGCCCGTCGACTTGGCGAGCTCGACCAGATGCGGGTCCTCGCCGCAAACGATGACGGTGCCGTCCTCGCCCACCAGCCCCATAAACTTGGCAAAGGTGGCCTCGATCTCCTCGATGCCCGAGTAATGATCGAGATGGTCGGCCTCGACGTTGGTCACGATAACCACGTTGGGGTTCAGGAACAGGAACGAGCTGTCGGACTCGTCGGCCTCGGCGACAAAATAGTCGCCCGAGCCGTTCTTGCCGTTGGTGTCGTAGCCCTCGACAATGCCACCGATCAAAAAGCTGGGGTCCAGACCCATGCGGTCGAGCATGGTGGCGCACATCGAAGACGTCGTGGTCTTGCCGTGCGTGCCAGCAACGGCGATGGTGGTGTAGCCGTGGCCCAGGGCCGAGAGCATCTTGGCACGGGGCCACACGGGAATACCGAGCTCGCGGGCACGCACGAGCTCGGGGTTGGACTCGGGAATAGCGGTGGAGACCACAACCACGTCGGGCTTGACCTCGTCGATCGTCGCAGCCTCGTGGCCCACGTGGACCTTCACGCCGGCGCGGGTAAGCTGGCGAATATAGCGCGACGTCTTAAGGTCGGAGCCGGTAACGGTATAACCGCGCTCGTGCAGGACGAGGGCGATGCCGCTCATGCCGGCGCCGCCGATACCGATAAAGTGGGCGCTCTTGAACTCGGGCGCGGAGGTTGCAGTCTGGGAATCAGCCATGTGCTCGTGTACTCCTTGCGTAAACACTGCCTGTAACCCGTTAACTGTACCGCACCTACCGCATCCGCGCGAGGGCGACCGGCGATATCCCGTCTAACTAACGCAATCCCTCTACCGCGTCGGCCAAAAGTGCGGCGGCACGGTCCTGGGCCAAGCCGCGCGCCGCCTGACGCATGGCATCACGTGCCGCAGCGTCATCGATCAGGTGCAGCAGCTCGTCGGCAAAGGCAGGGGCATCGATATCGGCATCGGCGCAAAGCACGCCGGCACCGGCATCGACCAGGTAACGCGCATTCGTGGTCTGGTGGTCGGCCGTCGCGTGCGGATACGGCACGAGTACCGAGGGCACGGCAAGCGCGGCGATCTCGGCCACGCTCGAGGCACCGGAACGCGAGAGCACCAAATCGGCCGCAGCCAGCATATCGCCCATGTTGTCGATGTAGGGCTGGACACGATAGCGCTTCGCCTCCTCGGGCGTCAGCGCCAAAGCGCGCTTGGTCTCCTCAAAGCCGTCGGCACCCGTCGAATGCAAAATGTAGAGATTCTCGCGGGCCAGCAGCTCACTCTTAAGCGAGGCAACGCGCTCGTTGAGATGCTGAGCACCGAGCGAACCACCAAAGACGAGCAGAAGCGTCGCGTCCTCGGGCACACCGAGCGTCTTGCGACCGCGGGCGCGATCGCCCTCGATCACCGAACGACGCACGGGATTGCCCGTCATGAGCACATGGTCGGGGTCGCCCTCGCGCTCAAAGACCGCGCGGGCCGCAGGTACCGAAATGCACACGCGGGCGGCATGTGAGTTCATCATCTTGTTGGCCAGACCCGGAACAGAGTTCTGCTCGTGCAGCAGATACGGAACGCCGGCGCCCTTGCACCAACCCAGCAGCGGGACCTCAACGTAAGCACCAAAGCCGATAGCGGCATCGGGCTTACCGACCTTCGAGAAGTGACGGGCAAGCGCGCGCTTCGCCTTGTTGACGCGCCACAGCGAGGTCAGCGCCGTCCAGGGACGGGAGCGATCGAAGCCCGTGACCGTGATGGGCACAAAATCGAATCCTGCCTCGGGAACCAGACGGCCCTCGAGCTTGCGCGATTGGCCCACGAACACAACGTGATGACCGCGGTCACGCAGCTCCTCGGCCAAGGCGAGCGCGGGGTTGATATGTCCTGCCGTGCCGCCAGCTGCAATAGCAACGGTCATCTTATCGGTCATGGTAATCCCTTCGTACACGCGGCCCCTGGTCATCGGTGCGCAAACGCGCCGACGGGTCCGAATTCAAATCGATTCGATTATATCCGCCGCCCGCATTGCGAGGAGTGGGGCGCTGAGGACGACCTTGCGGCGCCGTTCGCTGACGCGGACGAGCTGCCGGCTCGGTCGCAGAGCCATCCAGGACGGTAAAGCCGTTACGCGAAGATCGCTCACCGCGCACATGGGGCACGCCGGCGGTACTCTCATCCATAACGGCAAAGCTCTCGCGACGACGGTCGTATTCATCGCGACGGGCGCTCTCATACGAAACGCGCAGGATCAGACCGGCGAGCATAAGCGACACGATAATCGAGGAGCCGCCGTAGCTAATAAACGGCAGCGGCTTGCCCGTCATGGGAAACACATTGAGAATGCCCAGCGCGTTAATCAAAAACTGCACCGCAAGGATGACCGCGGAACCCGATGCCATAAGTGCTCCGCGACGGTCGGTCGCCTGCTCGGCAATGCGAAACGCCGAGTAGATCAGCATCGCAAACACCAAGAAGAACAGCACGGTTCCGATAAAGCCAACTTCCTCGCCGATAATAGCCAAGATGTAGTCGTTATGCGCCTCGGGCAAATACGAGTACTTCATGGTGGAGTTACCGATACCGCGACCGAACAGGCCGCCCGAGGCAAACGCCATAATGGCAAGCGTGGCCTGATAGCCATCACCATATTCGTCTGCCCAAGGATTCCAAGCAACCTCGACACGCGTCATGCGATACGGCTCGGCGATAAGGGCGATCGCAATGACGGCGATACCGGCAATGACCGTCCAAACGATATATTTGGGGTCCAATCCCGCAAACAACGCCATGCACATGAGGGTCAGCAAGATGATCAGAACGGTGCCAAAATCGGGCTGAACAAAGATCAGAAAGAGCGAAATGCCCAGGTAGGTACCCATCTTGCGAAGAAACTCGTTGATGTTGCCGCCGGGCGAAAAGATGCGGTCGAGCATGATGGCCGAATACGCGATGGCGAACGGCTTTAAGAACTCAGACGGCTGGAACTGAATACCGGCGATGTTGAGCCAACGCGTGGCGCCACGACTGCCGCTACCCATAAAGAACACCAGAACCAGTAGCCCTATCATGCCCTTGAGGAAGATCCTGAGTACGTCTTCCCCAAACCAACTGTCCGGCAAGATGCGCACGATGGCAACCATAGCCAGCACGCCAACTCCGGCAAACGCGGCCTGTCGAAACAGGAAAAACGTCGCCGAACCATTCTCGTGCAGCGCCTCGACCGAAGATGCCGAGTACACCATTAGCAAGCCAAAGCAAACCAAGCTAAACAGGCAAGCCATAAATATCAAACGAGGGCGCATGATGCGGGCGGGGACGCCGGCAATATAGCGCTCACCGAACGTCTGCCCGCCGCGTCCGGAACGCGGCGTGCTACGCAGCGAGGAAGCACGGTCCGAGTCGGGCCTCCTCATATCACTTCGGGGGCTCTCCTCTCTCACCGGCAACCCCTATTCCGTTTGCGATTTCGCTGCCGCGGCAAGCTGGGCCACGTAGTCCTTAAACACGCGGCCGCGCTCCTCGTAGCCCGAGAACTCGTCGAACGAAGAGCAAGCGGGCGAAAGCAGGATCACGTCGCCGCGGCTCGAGAGCGAGCGGGCAACGTCAACGGCATCGCGCAGATCATCGGCCTGGGCGATATCCACGTCACCATCGACATCGGCCTCGTCCATAGCGGCGGTAAAGCGCTCGCGCGCATCGCCAAAGCAAACGACCGAGCGCACGTTGTCCATAACGACGCGGGCAAAGTCCGCAAGCGGGGTACCCTTATCGTGGCCGCCGAGCAGCAAGATCACATCGTCGTCGGGAAACGCCGTCAGGGCCTTTTCGACCGCATCGGTGTTCGTTGCCTTGGAATCGTTGACGTAGCGCACGCCATCGATCTCGCCGCAGGGTTCCACGCGGTGTTCGAGTGGCTGGAACGATGCCAAACCGCGGCAAACGCCCTCGGGATCGGCACCGACGGCCAGAGCAGCCGTGGCGGCACATAGGGCATTGATGACATTGTGATGGCCCGAGATCTTGAGCTCGGACGTGGCGACAAGCTGAGTCTCGACGCCCTTCAGGCGCACGACCATCTTGCCATCGCGCACAAAGGCGGCGTCTGCACCCTCGGGCTCGTCAAAGGCGACCTTGCAGATGCGGCGACCCGGTGTGTAGATGTACTCATCGAACTCATGGATGCCGGCATCCTCGACGTCGATAACCACGAGGTCGTCATCGACCATATTCTCGAACAACTTGATCTTGGCAAGCGCATAGTTCTTGTGGCTCTTGTGCCAGCCCAGGTGGTCGGGCGTGATGTTGAGCAGCACCGCCACGCGAGGATGAAGCTCGGCGGTCGTAGCAATCTGATAACTCGACAGCTCGGCCACAAACCACTCATTGTGTGCGCGGCCGTCGATCTCGTTCACCGGTGGCTCACCGATATTGCCGACGGCCACGCTGGCTTCACCGGCGGCCTTGAGCAGATAATCGGTCAGCGACGTGGTAGTTGTCTTGCCGTTGGTGCCCGTGATGGCGATCCAATTTTGGGGAGACAGGCGATAGGCAAACTCGGGCTCGCCCATAATCTGAGCGGCATGCTCACGCCCGGCCTTAAAGAAGGCCGAGAACTCCGAGATGCCCGGGCATGTCACGCACACGTCATAGGCACCCTCGACCTGCTCGGTGCCGTAGACAAACGACGCGCCCTGCGCCTCGAGCGCACGTGTGGCGTCATTGGGCTCGGAGGTACCGCCGCCATACACGGTCGTGGCGCTCACGCGCTCGGGGTGAGCCAACGCCCAACGGGCGACATCGAGACCGGATTTACCCTGCCCCAAAACAAGCAGGCTAAAGACATCAGCAAGAGGCATGAAAGACCACTATCCCAACTGGAAGAACAGGGCGAGGCCAACAGCGCCAAAGGCCGCGGCGATAATCCAAAAACGGATAACGACCTTGGTCTCGGCCCAGCCCTTCTTTTCGAAATGATGATGAATGGGCGCCATAAGGAAGACGCGCTTGTGCGTAAAGTGGAAATAGACAACCTGGATCATGACCGACAGGGTCTCGACGATAAACAAACCGCCGATGATGAGGGAAACGACTTCGGTGTTGGTCATGATGGAGGTGCAGGCAAAAGCGGCACCCAGGGCAAGCGAGCCGGTATCGCCCATAAAGATGCTCGCCGGGTAGCAGTTGAACCACAAAAAGCCCAGGCAGGCACCGGCGCACGCCGTGCAGAAGATGGACAGGTTCACGTCACCGTGCAAAAACGCCATGGCGGCCATGGCGAGCATGGCGATCATGGAAGTGCCGCCGGCAAGGCCGTCCAGACCATCGGTCAGGTTCACGGCATTGGAAAGACCGGCGATCATCAGCCAGCAAAATACAATGTAGAGCCACGGGAACGAAAGGCCGCAGATGGTGGTCGAAAGAACACCGAGGTCAATCGTCAGGCCGCCGGGAAAACGAATCTCGGGGGCGACGCCGCACCAATTGACGGCGAGCACGGTAAAAGTGACGCAGATGATGGTCAGGCCGATCATCTTGGCGTGAGGCGTCAGGCCGAGCGAGCGACCATGCGTGACGGATGTCAGGTCATCGATGAGACCCAGAACGCCGGTGGCAAGCGTGGCAAGCAGCACGAGCACGAGCTCGGTGGTGAGCTTGCCCATCAGCAGGCAGGTCAGCGAGATCGCAACAAGGATGATGACGCCGCCCATGGTCGGCGTACCTTGTTTAATCAAATGACGCTTGGGGCCGTCGGCTCGAACCTGTTGGCCGATACCCTCGACCTTCAGCAGCTTGATCCACCACGGCATAAGCAGCAACGCAATGGCGGCAGCGATGCCAAGTCCCAAAAAGGCCTGATACGTAGGATACGAGGGATTGCCGAACATGGGCTAGCACACACCTTCCACAAAGCGGTCGAGCTCAACAAAACGGGAACCCTTGACCAGTACAACATCATGATTTTCAAGCGCGCCGCCCATGCGGTCGAGCACCTGCTGATAATCGGAGAACACCTGGATGCGGTCCTCATCCATACCCATCATACGTGCGGCATCGGCCATGAGCTGAGCCAGCTCGCCGCCCACGCACGCGAGCATGTCGAGCTTCTTGGCGGCGGCATAGGCGCCCACGAGCTCATGCATGCGGGGAGCCTCGTCGCCCATCTCGCCCATCTCGCCAAGGATCGCCATGCGCGAACCGTCACAAATAAGCGAGCACAGCAAATCGAGGCCGGCAGCCATAGACTCGGCACTGGCGTTATAGGAGTCGTCGATGATGCGCGCTCCGCTCTTGGCGCGCTTGATCTCCTGACGGTGACCGGTGATCGTAAGGCCCCTAAAGGCAGCATCGATCTGCTCGGGCGTCACGCCCAGACGATAGCCGACAGCGGCGGCCTTGACGGCATTGGGCACGGACTGCACGCCGGGAATGGCCAGCATGGTATCGACCGTGTCGCCCTGACCAAAGTCGAGCGTAAAGACCGGATGGCCCTCGTCGTCGACGCGAATGTCGCGTGCGCGGACCTCGTCGTCGTCCGAGACACCGGCCAGCATCACGTCAATACCCGCAGGCTGGGCGAACGTATCGCGAATGAACGGCGTAAAGTCGTCCTCGCCGCCCAACACCAGCAACGGCGAGAAGTCGCCGGCGGCGCACATGCCCTGGACAATCTCGGACTTGGCGCGGGCGATGTTCTCGCGGCTGCCCAGAATACCGATATGGGAGGTTCCGATCTTGCTCACGATGGCAAGATTGGGGTTGGCGGACTGGGACAGGCGCTCAATCTCATGAAAATGGTTCATGCCCATCTCGAGCACCAGAACCTCGGTATCGGCCGGAGCGGAAAGCACCGTGAGCGGCATGCCGATCAGGTTGTTGAAATTGCCCTTCGTGGCCCAGACGCGATAACGCTTGGCGAGCACGGCGGCGAGCACGTCCTTGGTCGTCGTCTTGCCAATCGAACCGGTAATGCCGACGACCAGGCAGCCAAGCTCCAAGCGATATACATGCGCCAGACGCAGCAAGAACTCCTCGGGGTCGTCGGTCAGCAAGATGGCGCATCCCTTGTCCTGCGCCAGCGAAACCAGCTCGGCATCGGGCTCGCGCGTCATCACGACGGCACCGGCACCCGATTCGATGGCACGGGAGGCAAAATCATTGCCGTCGACCTTTTCGCCGGGGAAGGCGACAAAGATCGTCCCCTCCTCGACCTGACGCGAGTCGATAACGCACCCGCGGCATACCCGATCGACTTCTTCCGTCACGGTTCGGGCCCCCGTTGAGGCCGCGAGGTTGTTGACGGCGATCTCTATCATTGCAGCTCCCCTGTAAACCTAATAATGCTATCGGCGTATTGTATCCCAGTGCCATGCGCGCGTGGTGCAGGGCATGTGAACACCCTTCAGATCAAATGGCAGACCACGCTCAAGATTGTAACCCCCTACTTAGTGTGCGGGATACCCAGCACGTCGAGCGCGTTGGCCATAATGGACTGGAATGGCACCGCGGCGGCATCCGAGCCGCTCGGCGTTCCATCGAGTGTGATATAGCACAGCACCTTGGGCGATTGTGCCGGCGCAAAGCCCATAAAGGACGACATGTAGTTCTCCTTGAGGTAACCGCCGTTCTCGTCAGCACGCTCGGCCGTACCGGTCTTGCCCGCCACGTCATAGCCATCGACCGCACCGCCAACGCCCGTGCCTTCGGACACGACCGTCTGCATGCACGATGTCACCTGGGCGGCAGCGTCCTCCGAAATCGCACGCTCGCCTTCGCCCCAGTCCTTCTCATCGCCCTTGCTGGACTTATAGAAGTGCGGAGTCATCATCACGCCGCCGTTCGCGATGCCGCCCACGGCACGTGCGACCTCAATCGGCGAGACGGACAGCGCCTGGCCAAAGCTCATCGAGCCCAGCGTGGCGCCGTCGTACTGGTCGCGCTCCTTGACGATGCCCAGACTCTCACCCGGAAAATCGACACCGGAGCTATGGCCGATACCCCACTTGTCCACATAGGTGGCAAAATCATCGGCACCGATCTTGCGTCCCACCAGGACAAAGCCCACATTGGACGAACGGCGCATCATCTCGCGCACGTCCATGGTCATGGTGTAGTCGCGCTTATCGGCGTCGGTAACGGTGTCGTCGCCAACTTTAATGCTCGCCGGCACCTCAAACGACGTGCTCGAACGCACGGCGCCCAAGTCGAAGCCGGCACCGGCCACGAGCGTCTTAAAGACCGAGCCGGGCTCGTAGGCATCGGTAACCAGGCGCAAGTTCATGTCCTCGGTCTTGGCGTTTTCCAGATCGGCCTGGTCATATGTCGGATACGAGCATGCCGCCAGAATCTCGCCCGTCGTGGGATCGGTGACCAGGGCCGAGCCATTCTTGGCCTTAGTCTTTTCGACCGCCTCGGCCAGGGCGTCCTCGGCGGCGCGCTGGATATTGACATCGAGCGTCGTCACGATATCCACGCCGTCCACCGCCGCCACCTTTTTATAGGCGCCGCCCGCGATATAGCTACCGTCCCTCGCCCGCTCGCGCACCAGCGAACCGTTGGTTCCGGTCAAAAGCTTGTTGTACTGTTTTTCGAGGCCCGTCAGACCGTCGTTGTCCACGTTTACCACGCCAAGCACCTGCGATGCCAGGTTGCCGTAAGGGTACACGCGCTTCATGGCCTGCTCAAAGAGCACGCCTGGTAGGTTCTTCTTCTCCAGCGCCGCGACATCATCCTCGTCCACCTGACGTTTGATATACACCCAGGTGCCATCCGACTCAACGAGCTCGCGACAGGTCTTTTTATCGATGCCCGTAGCTTTGACCAGCGCCGATACCGTTTTGTCAACGTCCTCGATAAGCCGAGGATTCACGGCGATGTTACGACATTCGACCGACGACGTCAGCACGTTGCCGTTACGGTCGTAGATGGTACCGCGCTTGGCATACAGCGTCTGCGCAAGCAAGCGACGTGCATCGGCGCGGTCGCGCAACTTATCGGCTTCCACGATTTGATAGTCGGCAAGGCGAAGGACGCCCAAACCCAAGCCAAACCCGATGAAGCCCATGACGGCTTTGCGCCGGGGCAGCGGCGTGCCCGTGAGCCATTCGGTCGACGAGCTCTTGCGCGGTCTGGTGTTATGCATCTGAGGACCACTCGAGCCACGGAGACGCGACGCGGGGTCGTTGCCATAGGACGGCCTCGCGTTGTAAGATGGCCGACCCGTTCCTTGATAACCAGAACGTCCCCGCGATGAGGGACGTCCAGAACCGCGACCCCCGCCGGAGCCGCGGCGATAGTCATTTGTCATACTCAGCTACCGTCTTGTTACTGAGCGGTCGCGGTCGAGCTAGCGCCCGCGGCTGCATCCTGCGAAAAATCAAGTGTAACGCTCTCGCTGGGCTCCACCATGCCATAAGCGCCCGCAAGGTCGCGAATGCGCGTGTCGGCACCATAGACCGAATGCATGACCTCCAGGTCGGAGCTCTCGTCGGTCGCCTTCTCGAGCGTGTTGGTAAGCGCGGCGTTGCTGTTGAGCACCTGGGCCGTAACGCCGGCGAGCGCCACGCGGGCGACACCGATCGTCATGAAGATGGCCGCGATGATGCAAAACGTTTTAAGAACGCTCATGAAAACCGGGCTTACCGCCTGGTTTGCCTGACGGCCCGCGCCCGTGTAGACATCAAAGCGCGGCGTGCGCTGCTCGCGGGGAGCAACGGGGGCCTGCGGTGCCTCACGATAGGCGGGCATGGCGTTCATATCATAGGCGAGTGCTGCGTTTGAGGTGTTGTAGCCCATGATATGCCGCCTCCCATCCCGAGTACGTTGGTAGTGTGTTTAAGCTTCGTTTGTGGTACGAGCGGGAGGTCCAATATCGCGCAGTCGCGTCTACAGACGCTGCGCCACGCGGATCTTGGCTGATCTCGCCCGAGGGTTGCGCGCAACCTCATCGGGTTGGGCAACCAGGGGTTTGCGGGTGATGACCTTGAGTATCGGCACGTTGCCGCACACGCACACCGGAATCTCCGGCGGACACGTGCACCCCTGGCTCATCTCCTTAAAGTGGTTCTTTACGATACGGTCCTCGAGCGAGTGATACGAGATGACGCAGATGCGTCCGCCCGGGTTGAGCCACCTTGTGGCGGCGTCAAGCCCTCGCTCGAGCACATCGAGTTCGTGATTAACCTCGATGCGAATGGCCTGGAAACTCTTCTTGGCTGGGTGTCCGCCATGCCGACGAGCGGCAGCGGGGATACCAGCCTTGATGATCTCGACAAACTGGCCGGTGGTTTCGATCGGCTCATGCTCGCGGCGGCGCACGATCTCGCGCGCGATCTGCGAGGCAAACTTCTCTTCGCCATAGACGCGTAGAATCCGGGCGAGGTCGTGTTCGTTATAGGTGTTGATGACCTCAGCTGCGTTTAAGGTGTTGTTACCCGGATCCATCCGCATGTCCAATGGGGCGTCCTCGTTGTACGAAAAGCCCCTGCCAGGGATATCGAGTTGCGGCGACGAAACGCCCAAGTCGAACAGGAAGCCATCGACCCCGGGCACCTCGGCCGAGCAAAGCAGCTCGTCCAAGTCGCCGAAGTTGCCCTTCAGCAGCCGGTGCGGTACGCCGGGAACCTCGCGGTCCAGACGGGCGCCAGCGGCCTCGAGGGCCATGTCGTCCTGATCGACGCCGAGCAAAAGACCCGTCTCCCCCACCTGCGCGGCCATCTTTACCGAATGGCCGGCACCGCCAAGGGTGCAATCGCAGACAACGGAGCCGCTCTTTAGCTGCAGCGACTCAAGCACTTCGCCGAGCATGACAGGTTCATGCCGATATTCTTGTGTCAAGATCCCACGCTCCATCCGTTACTCGTGCCTTGCCCTTACGAGAAGAAGAGGTCCAGCAGGGCCTCGTCGTCATCGTCCTCATCGGCCGTAGCGCGGTCCCAAACCTCAAGGTGGTCGTAGTTGCCCACAACCGTGACCTCGCGGTCGAGGTTCGCCTGCTTGCGGAGAGACTCAGAAAGACCGATACGACCCGCGCTGTCCACATCCATCGACGTGGTGCGCTTATTAATCGCCCTCATGAGCTTCTGGTCGTTGATGTCACGCGGGTTAAAACCCTCGTGGCCCTCACGACCCGCGAAGAGTCCTTCGACCCACTTATCGAAGGCCTCGGCAGAGAACACGTACAGAGCATCGACATCCAGGGCTTTGAACACGCGAACGTGCTCTCCAAGCTCCTCGCGAAGGGGTGCAGGCAGGGATAGACGACCTTTTGCATCGAGATTGCGCTCGTATGCACCCGTCATTCCCATGTGCGCCCTCCCCTCGGTTACTCAGATGGCACGTACGCGGGGAACCACCCCGCCTGTCGACGTCATCAATAATATGGGGAACCGCCCCATTTTTCAACACCTTTCCCCACCCCTTCCCCCACCC
>CAUADW010000026.1 GCA_958427895.1 uncultured Collinsella sp. | reverse complement strand
GCGTATTTCCAGAAAAACCTCGTCTGCCTGCACAACTCCACAACTCCCCCGCACAAATGGATCCCAAAAAGCAGTTGCGGTGAAATAGGGACTGTTTGGCGGCCTAACAGGCTTAAACAGTCCGTATTTCACCGCAACTTATTGGTGGGGATGCGATTAGCGCTTGCGGGGGACGAGTTTGGTGCGGCGCAGGTGAATCATCTCGGCGGCGATGGAGATGGCAATCTCCTCGGGGTCCTCGGCCTCGATGGCAACGCCGATCGGCAGGTGCAGCTCGTCGATCTGGTCCTGCGTAAAGCCTTCCTGCTCCAGGCGGGCACGCACAAAGGCCGTCTTGCGGCGCGAACCCAGACAGCCCAGGTAGGCAGGCTTGGCGTGCATGGCCTGAATCACCACGTCGATATCGGACTTGTGGCCTGCTGTAGCCACGACCACCAGGTCGCGCGGGCCGATGGGGCACTGCTCGCTCAGGTTCTTGTAATCGACCAGGCGACGATCGTAGACACCGGGCACCCATTCGGGCGTCAACGTGCCGGGGCGGTCATCGCAGGCCACGACGGCAAAGCCCGCCGCCGTGAGCACGCGCGCCGTCGCGGCGCCCACGTGTCCGCAGCCAAAGATGTAGGTCAGGCCCTCGGGGCAGAGCGTCTCGATGTGCGCCGCGGGAATCTCAGAGGCAGCGTTGGTGTAGGTAACGTTACTCCCCTCCTCCACCAGTGAAAGCCCGGGGCAGCCCGCAATGGTATGGCGCGATGCCTCGCCATGGTACTCGGCCACATCGCCCTCGAGCGCGCTCGCGATAAACGGATCAAAGTCAATGACGAAGTCGCCGATGCGTCGATACGTCAAGACGTCGGCGACCGACTGGAACAACGGCGCCTGCGATACATCCAGGTGCAGATAGCACAGGCAGATGGCTCCGCCGCAGATCATACCGGTATCGGAGTTCTCGCCGCCCATGGTGTAGCGGACCAGACGCGATTGCCCCGCGGCCAGCAGCTCTCGCGCCTCGTCCAGCGCAAAGAGCTCGATCTTGCCGCCGCCGATGGTGCCCGCCTGGCTACCGTCGGCAAAGACGGCCATCCAGGCGCCCACGCCGCGCGGCGACGACCCCGCCGTGCCGGCCACGACCACGAGCTCGCACGTCTCGCCAGCACGCAGGGCGGCAAGCGCCGCATTCACAACATCGAGCTTTTCCATTGCCGCCTTCTATCCTCTAAAGATATCGGTGAGCATAGCGAGTGCCTCGAGCACGCCGCCGCCGACCGACGTCGCCTTGTCTGAAATGTAGTTGATATAGCTGGCATCGCCGCGCGGATCGACATCGGCGCATTTAAAGCCCTCAGTCACCTGCACGCCGTTCGCCAAAAGCCCGCGCAGGCAGCCATCGATCTGCGTGCACATGGGCGTATCGTCCGCGTAGCCAATCACGTCTCCGGCGCTCACGATGTCGCCGATTGCGCGGTCGGACCGAAACACGCCGGCGGCGGGGCTGTGGATAACGCGCTCCTTGCCATAGCCGGCGATCACGCCCGGCACGCCCGTGTTGGGCTGGGGCGAGCCCTGGGTAATGACGCGGCCCAAAAAATGCCCGCGCATGGTCTCGACCACGGCGTCGCAATCGACCGGCGCGGTAAAGCCCGGCCCCACGGCGATGACGGTAGGCGCCATGTCGCGCGTGGTGCCCAGGTTGCGCTTGGCCAGAATCGCGTCGACCACGGCAGCGGGTTTCAGTTCGTCGAGCATCTTGGCCTGGGGATCCACCACAACGGCGACGTCTCCGGCCTCGGTAATTGCAAGCGCCTCTGCCGGCGTCTGCGCCAAGCGAGCGCGAATGCCCTCGACCTGGACCTCGCCCAGGCGAATGGCCTCGCAAAAACTGATTGTGCGACGGATGCACGTGGGAACCGCGATGTCGGCCATGACAACCGACACGCCGGCGCGCACCAAGCGAGCAGCGACGCCCGTGGCGATATCGCCGGCGCCGCGAACATAAACGAGCATTCCCGGGGCACCTCCCTGTGCTACGGTTTGAGCAGAGCAAAAGCGGTTCGACCGCTACTCTGATGATTATTTATTATCACAGTATTATACGGCGGTGAACAGATGGAAACGACGAGCGGAAACCTTGCCTCCGCGCTCAAGATCGAGCCGGGCATTACTGCAATTATCGGCAGTGGAGGCAAGTCGACCTTGCTGAAGACGCTCGGCCTTGAGCTTATGCGCGCTGGCGGCCGCGTGCTCCTCTGCACCACCACGCGCATGTTCCCCGTCGCCGGCGTGCCGTGGGACGGGTCGAGCCGTCGCCTGGACGCCGCGCCCTGGAAGCCAGGTGCCTCACACGCCCTAGGCTGCACCTGCGAGGCCTGCGCGGGGCTTGTGCGGGGAAGCATCTGCCAGACAGGTGTCTTGGACCCCCAGACAGGCAAGTTCTCCTCCCCTGCCGAGCCGCTCGACCAGCTGGCGCAGCGCTTTGACTACGTCCTGGCCGAGGCGGACGGCAGCAAGCGGCTCCCGCTCAAGGCGCACGCCGCCTGGGAGCCGGTGATTCCCTCTGGCACGGCCAACATCGTCTGGATCGTCGGCGCCTCGGGGTTCGGCAAGCCCATCAACGAAGCCGTCCACCGCCCCGAGCTCTTTTGCGAGCGTTGCGGCTGCAAGCTCACCGACATCGCCACGCCCGAGCGCGTCGCCCAGGTGCTCAATGCCGAGATGCAGGCGCTGAAACTCAGCACCGCACGCGTCATGCTCAACCAAGTCGACACGCTCAGCGACCCCACAATGGCCGACCGCTTCGAGGCAGCCCTCGGCCGCCCCGTCGTCGCCAGCAGCCTCAAGTAGCCGGCCCCATCTCCTCAGTTGCGGTGAAATACGGACTGTTTGGCCGCCCGACGGCCGCAAACAGTCCGTATTTCACCGCAACTGAGGAGGGGACACGGCATCTTTGCTGCTAGCGGGGCACGTAGCGACCGGGCTGGGCTCCGGTGGGCTCGCCGTCGCGTGCCGCCAGCACGCCGTTCACAAACACGGCCTTGGCGCGGCCATGTGCCTCAAAACCCTCGAGCGGCGTGTAGTCCACAGCCTGATGCTGTGTCGCGGCGCTGATCGTCCAGCGCGCCTGGGGATCCCACACGCACACATCGGCATCGGAGCCCTCGGCAAGACAGCCCTTGCGCGGGTACATGCCAAACACGCGCGCCGGGCTCTCGCTCATCAAGCGGCAGAGGTCCTCGGGGCCCAGCTGGCCCTCAAAGCTCGTGGCAATCGCGACGGGACGATGCTCCACGCCGGGCCCGCCGTTGGGAATCGCGCGGAAGTCGTCGCGCCCGCGGTCCTTTTGCCCGTGCAGGTTAAAGCTGCAGTGGTCGGTCGCAATCGTATCGATCTCGCCGGCCACAAGCGCCTCGCGCAGCGCGGCACGGTCACCGGCATGGCGCAGCGGCGGGCTCATCACATACTTGGCGCCCGCAAAGCCGTCCTCGCCCTGCTCCAGATAACAGGTGTCGTCGAGCATCAGATACTGGGGGCAGGTCTCGACATAGATATTCTTCTGCCCGCGCGCTTTGGCAGCACGGATGGCCTCGAGCCCCAGCTTGGTCGAAAGGTGCACCACGTTGACCGGTGCGTCGCCGGCCAAGTGCGCCAGATACAGCAGACGGCTCACTGCCTCGGCCTCGCACACGTCCGGACGGCTGAGCGCGTGGCCCTCGGGCCCGTGGATACCCTGCTCAAACACGCGCTTCTGCAGCTCATTCACCAGCGTGCCGTTCTCGCAATGCACGCACAGGATACCGCCAATACGCTTGAGCTCCTCGAGCACCTCGAGCGTCTCGGCATCGTCCAGGCGCAGATGATCGTAGGCAAAGTAGGTCTTGAACGACGATACGCCCGCCTCGCGCATGGCCGAAAGATCGGCGCGGTTGCGCTCGTTCCACTCGGCGAGTGCCATATGAAAGGCGTAGTTGGCCGTACAGGTTCCCTCGGCGCGGCGATGCCACTCGGCCAAGGCATCGGGCATGGTCACGCCGCGATCGGCCGTCGCGTAGTCCACAATGGTCGTCGTGCCGCCGCAGGCAGCCGCGCGCGTGCCGGTCTCAAAGCTATCGGCTGTCCAATCCATGCCGGTCCAGCACTGCATGTGCGTGTGGCCGTCGATAAAGCCGGGAAACACCCAGCAGCCCGCGGCGTCCTCGACGGTATCGCCCTCGGCCGGCTCGATCGCCGCGGCGATCCGCACGATCTTATCGCCATCCATGGCAAGATCGGCGCGGCGAAGCCCCTGGGGCGTCACGAGCGCGCCGTTTTTTATGATGATCATAATTGCTCCTTATTGATTGATGCAGTTGGCCACGCGATCAAAATACGAGCAGGCGGCGATATGCTCCGCTATGCGTCGCTGTCCCTTGGCGGTGTCGACGTCCCACAGCTCGTAGGCACGCGCCTCGACCAGCACCACATCGGTACGGCCTTCGAGGATCGAACCGCCGCCGTCCTTGCCCTCAAGACACATAAGTGCATCGAACAGTTCCGCCGGAAAGAGCACTGGGCTCGAAGGCTCACCGTTGCACGCAAGACGTACCGGACGCTTGCGGCCACGCTCGTCAAATGCACGAACCATAGCCTCAAAAGAATCCGCACTCACGAGCGGCTGGTCGCCCGGCAAAAAGAGACAACCTTTCCAGTTGCGTTCGACTCCCCACGAAAGGCCCGCACGGACGCTTTCGCTGCGCAGCTCGCCATCGTGCAGCACGCACGAACAATGCTTGTCCTCGCAAATCTGGGCGACCTCGGGCCAACGCGTCGAAACCACAACGTCAAAGCCCCGGGGAACCGAATCGATGGTCCGGGCAATCAGCGGCTCGCCATAGATATCGGCGAGCATCTTGTTGGAGCCAAATCGCTTGCCCTCGCCCGAGGCCATAATCACGCAACCGAGTTTCATCTCCGCAAACCTCCCCTGGCTGCCTTGGACACCATAGTTGCTATACCCACCATACCAAGCTCGCACTCCGTCGGAACAGGTATGCGCTCGTTTTCCAGCGAACGCCCCTTGGCTCTCCATAGCACAAAGGAGGGCACCCCGCGACGCAGGGCACCCTCCTCAATGGTGCAGATATGCCTACTCAGCGTCGCCGGTAAACGTGGTACCGGTCTTGCCGGCAAGGCCATCGCGCGCCTTCTCGAGCAGCGTGATGAGCGCCGTGCGGCCCGGCTTGCTCTCGGCAAATGTCGAGGCTGCCTGGACCTTGGGCAGCATGGAGCCGCGACCGAACTCGTTGGCCTCGGACAGACGCTTTACGTCAGCCGCGGTCAGCGTGTCGAGCCACTGCTCGTGGTCGGTGCCAAAGCCAATGGCAACCTTCTCCACGGCCGTCAGGATAACCAGGGCATCGGCATCGAGCTGCTCGGCGAGCTTCTCGGCCGCAAAGTCCTTATCGATGACGGCGGCAGCGCCCTTAAGGTGGTTGCCCTGGGCCTTGGTGACGGGAATGCCACCGCCGCCGCAAGAGATCACCACATGGTTGGACTCAACGAGCGACTTGATGGTGTCGAGCTCGACGATGTTCACGGGCTTGGGAGAGGCAACCACGCGACGGAAGCCCTGCTTCTCGTCGTGGATGAACTGATAGCCGCGATCGGCCTCCAACTCCTTGGCCTCGGCCTCGCTCATCCACGGACCAATCGGCTTGACCGGGTCGGCAAAGGCCGGGTCGTCTGCCGCAACCTCGACCTGGGTGAGCACGGTGGCGACACCCTTGTCGATATTGCGGTCGAGCATTTCCTCGCGCAGCGCATTTTGCAGGTCATAGCCAATGTAGCCCTGGCTCATGGCGCCGCAAACGGACAAGGGGCAGGGAACGTACTTCTGAGGATTAGAGCGCGTGAGCTCAGCCATCGCGTTGGCGATCATGCCCACCTGGGGACCGTTGCCGTGCACGACGACGACCTCGTTGCCCTCCTCGATCAGGTCGACGATAGCCTTGGAAGTCGTCTTGACGGCCTCCATCTGCTCGGGAAGGTTGGCTCCGAGGGCGTTTCCGCCCAAGGCGACAACGATACGCTTAGCCATTTCTCAGCCCAGCTTTAGGCCTGGAACCAACGGGCGGTGTTGCGCTCGTCGAGGGCCTTGAGGGCGGCGGCGGGATCGGCAACCTTCTGCAGGAACATCATGGCTGCGATAGCGTACGGCTTGTAGCTGGCCTCCTTGTACATGCCCACGCGGTGCATGTCGAAGACGTCGGCGTTGACCTCGCCGTGCTCGCAAGAGACACCGGAGATGTCGGCGGGCAGCGGGTGCATAAAGATGGTGTCCTGGCCGTTGGCGGTCTTCTCCATGAGCTCGGTCGTGGAGCACCAATCCTGATGGGTGGCGTTCTGGGCAAGCAGCTCCTTCTCGAGCGCTGCGATGCCGGCGTCGTCGCCCTCGGCGTACAGGTTGGTACGCTTCTCCATGGCGGCAAACGGAGCCCAGCTCTTGGGGATCACGATGTCGGCGCCCTCGAAGGCCTCGGCCATGGTGTTGACCTGCTTAAAGGTGGTGCCGGACTCGGCGGCGTAGCCCTTGGCGCGCTCGACGACCTCGGGCATGAGGTCGTAGCCCTCGGGGTGAGCCAGGGTGACGTCCATGCCAAAGCGAGGCAGCAGGCTGATCAGCGACTGCGGGCAGGACAGCGGCTTGCCGTAAGAGGGCGAATAGGCCCAGGTAACGGCAACCTTCTTGCCCTTGAGGTTCTCAAGGCCGCCAAACTCGTTGATGAGGTAGAGCATGTCGGCAGAGGACTGCGTTGGGTGGTCGGAATCGGACTGCAGGGAGATGAGCGTGGGACGGTGATCCAGAACGCCGTCCTCGTAGGCCTGTTGGACAGACTCGGAGACCTCGGCCATGTAGGCATCGCCCTTGCCGATGTACATGTCGTCGCGGATGCCGATGACGTCGGCCATGAAGGAGATCATGGTAGCGGTCTCGCGGACGGTCTCGCCGTGGGCAATCTGGGACTTCTTCTCGTCCAGGTCCTGCAGCTCAAGGCCGAGCAGGTTGGCGGCCTTAGAGAAGGAGAAGCGCGTACGGGTGGAGTTGTCGCGGAACAGCGAGACGGCCAGGCCCGAGTCGAAAATCTTGGACGAAACGTTGTTCTCACGCAGCTCGCGCAGGGCGTCGGCGACGATGTAGAGAGCCTTGAGCTCATCGGTGGTCTTGTCCCAGGTGTGCAGGAAGTCGCTGCCGTACATGCCCTTAAAATCGAGGCCGTTCAGCTGCTCGACGAGCTCGGTAAACTTGGCGTCCATGTATGTGTCCTTTCCAAAGATGAAACGATTGCAATGAGTAGATGTGCTCCGGCATGCGCGTGTGGCTAGAACATGCAGAGCACTATGACGAGGACCCGCCACCGTCGAGGAAGCATGGGAGATAACGACCGCGGGCCCCAAGTCAACCGGGGGTGCCGGGGACACGAGCGGCCCCCGGCTCAACAAGATCAAGGAATGGGACTAGTCGATCTTGTTGTTGGTCAGACCGGCGCGGAACACGGTGGCGTCGCCATCGGCCTGGCTCGGATCGTAGAGGTTCAGGGCAGCCACATACATGGCGGCAGCGGTGACCAGGTCGTCCTTGTAGGTGACCTCGTTGGGAGCGTGAGCCTGAGACTCGGCACCCGGGCCAAAGCCGACGCAGGGGATGCCGTAGCGGCCCTGGATGGAGACGCAGTTCGTGGAGAAGGTCCACTTGTCGCACAGCGGGCGACCGGTGCGCTTGTCCATGCTAGGCTCGCAGCCGATGCGCTCGTCACCAAACATGGCCTTGTGGGCGTCGACGAGGGCCTTAACGTGCGGAGCGGTCTCCTTGTTGATCCACGTGGGGAAGTAAGCCTCGGTCTCGTAGACCTCGCCGGTCCAGGACGGACGGTCATACATGTACATGGAGACCTTCACGTCGTCTCCGTACTTCTTGGCGGCCGGCAGGTTGCGGATCTCGTCCAGGCAGGACTCCCAGGTCTCGCCGGCGGTCATGCGACGGTCGATGGAGATGGCGCAGGAGTCAGCGACAGCGCAGCGGCTGGGGCTGGTGTAGAAGATCTGGCTGACGGTGCAGGTGCCGCGGCCCAGGAAGCGGGCATCCTCGAAGTGCTCGGGATTGTACTTGGGGTCGAGCATCTTGACGAGACCCTTGATGTCGGTCGACTCGTCGCAACCGTTGTTGTTGAGGGCACGGACGTCGGCGATGATGTCGGCCATCTTGTAGATGGCATTGTCGCCGCGGTCGGGAGCGGAGCCGTGGCAGGAGGTGCCGTGAACGTCGACGCGGATCTCCATGCGGCCGCGGTGACCGCGATAGATGCCGCCGTCGGTGGGCTCGGTGGAAATGACGAACTCGGGCTTAATGCCGTCCTTGTTGTAGATGTACTGCCAGCACATGCCGTCGCAGTCCTCTTCCTGGACGGTGCCGACGACCATGATCTTGTAGCCCTCGGGGATGAGGCCCATGTCCTTCATCATCTTGGCAGCGTAGGTAGCAGAAGCCATGCCGCCCTCCTGGTCGGAGCCGCCGCGGCCGTAGATGATCTCGTCGGTCTCGTAGCCCTCATAGGGATCGGCGTCCCAGTTCTCGATGTTGCCGATGCCGACGGTGTCGATATGGGAGTCGATGGCGATGATCTTGTCGCCCTCGCCCATAAAGCCCATGACGTTGCCCAGGCCGTCGACCTTGACCTCGTCATAGCCAAGGTTCTCCATCTCGGCCTTGATGCAGGCAACAACCTCACCCTCCTCGCAGGACTCAGAGGGGTGGCTAATCATTGCGCGAAGAAAACGCGTCATATCAGCACGGTGGGACTCAGCAGCGTTTTTAATTGCCTCGAAATCGAGTTCCTTAGTCATAACAGTCAACCTTTCTACAAGGGTTTACCTACAGGTAGATATTTCAGATAGATCACTTGTGCCAAGCAGCGTGAGGTCGAGTACCCGGCAAGCAAGTAAACGTAGGAGGCGGACGGAGGACTTTGCTCCGTCGCGAGTTCCGCACGAGCCGGAGAGCACTTAATGTGCTCTCCGTGCGAGCAGGACTGTCCGAGCAGGGAGTAAAGTCCTCCGGCTGCCTCCGGACAGGTCAGTCTGCTAGCAGGTCGGATACTCGCCCTCCCAGACGATGCGACGGTACTGATCCGGGTCCGTGTCACCTTCCGTGGAGAAGCAGAGCACGGAGCTCGTCTTGTCCAGGCCGATGAGTTCCTTGAGCTCGGCGTACTCGGGATCGAGCATGAGGGTCTCGACCAGGCCGGTGGTCACAGCGCCGGACTCGCCGGAGATGACGCGCGGGTCGCCCTTCTCGGGAGCGCCCAGGGTGCGCATGCCGCGAGCGGTGACCCAGTCGGGGCAGGACACGAAGGCGGTGGCGTGGTTGCGCAGGATATCCCAGCCCAGGATGTTGGGCTCGCCACAGCACAGGCCGGCCATGATGGAGGGCATGTCGCCGTCCACGATGCGCGGGTCGCCGTCGCCGGCGGCAGCGCTCTTGTACAGGCAGGCGGCCGGAGCGCACTCGACCACGACAAAGGTGGGCGGGTTATCGGGATACAGGTTGGTGAAGTAGCCCACCACGGCGCCGGCCAGCGAGCCTACACCGGCCTGGACAAAGACGTGCGTCGGGCGGTTGATGGCCATCTCGCGCAGCTGCTCGGCAGCCTCGGAAGCCATGGTGCCGTAGCCCTCCATGATCCAAGACGGGATCTTCTCGTAGCCCTCCCAGGCGGTGTCCTGAACGATAACGCCGCGCTCGCAGGCGTCGGCCTCGGCGGCGGCCATGCGCACGCACTCGTCGTAGTTGACCTCTTCGATGGTCACCGTGGCGCCCTCGGCGGCGATGTTATCAAAGCGGGGCTTGGTGGAACCCTTGGGCATGTGCACGACGGCCTTCTGGCCCAGCTTGTTGGCAGCCCATGCCACGCCGCGGCCATGGTTGCCGTCGGTGGCGGTAAAGAAGGTGGCCTGGCCAAAGTCCTTGGCAAGCTGATCGGAGGTCAGGTAATCGAAGGTGCACTCGGCAACGTCCTTGCCGGTCTCGTCGGCAATGTAGTTGGCCATGGCAAACGAACCGCCCAGGACCTTAAAGGCGTTGAGGCCAAAGCGATAGCTCTCGTCCTTAACGCACAGGTTGGAAAGGCCCAGGCGTGCAGCCTGGCCATCCAGGCGGGCAAGCGGAGTGACGGTGTACTGGGGGAACGACTGGTGGAAGGCGCGGGCCTTCTTCACGTGGTCGAGGCTCATGATTCCCAAGTGCTTGTCATCGCTCTTGGGCATCGTGTTGCCCGCCCACTGGATCTTATCGGCCATACGGTGAACTCCTTAAGTCCTCTCTTGCCGGCCCCCGCATACGCGTTTCAGCCCATTCCCATTCATGCGACTGAACTTTTATGTGGATGCCAAACAAAAAGTTTGTTAGCACTGTTCTATCACACTTTTTGATTGGCAAACCTAACAAATTGTTTGTTGCCGTAATCGGTACCTTTTCGCCGCCGAACGGTTACATAACGCAGCGACGCTTTCGTTATTTGCGAACAAGTGTGGTTTATGGCAAAGTGTGCCCAAACTAATTTTTAGGAAGGCACCCATGACCCCCGCACAGATTGAGTTTTACAAGCGTCTTGCACACGGCCTGGCGCTCCAGTTTGGCCCCAACTGCGAAATCGTCGTCCACGATCTGGAGACCGAGGACGTGGACCACTCCATCGTAGTGATTGAAAACGGCCACGTCAGTGGGCGCAAACTGGGTGACGGCCCCAGCCATATTGTGCTTGAGTCCATGCACGAGGGCACCGCCGACGTGCACGACCGCGAGCCATACCTCACCAAAACCGCCGATGGCAAGCTGCTCAAGTCCTCGACCATCTTTATCCGCAACGACGAGGGCAAGCCCGTCGGCATTTTGGGCATTAACTTTGACATTACGCTCATGAAGGCTTTTGAGCGCTCGCTCGACGCGCTCACCGGCACGGGCGACAAGGGATACACCGAGCCCGAGCCCATCACCAAAAACATCGGCGACCTGCTCGAGGATCTGCTGCGCGAGTGCGAGCAGTACGTGGGCAAGCCCGCCGCCCTCATGACCAAGGACGAGCGCATTCGCGCTATCGGATACCTCGACCGTCGCGGCGCCTTCCTCATCTCCAAGTCGAGCGAGCGCGCCTGCGAGTTCTTTGGCATCTCCAAGTACAGCTTCTATAGCTACCTCAACGAGGCAAAGGCTGCCGCCGGCGACAAATAGTCAGCGCGCCTGCACCCCTCCCCTTTTGGGCGCGAGTTCTGGAATGCACGAATCCGAGAGTCGGCCGCAAGGCAAGTTCCATATAATCGATGAATGTGAGCATTTCGAAAGGATGGAACAAGATGGGGTCGAGCAACGCATCACGCAACGGCCGCGGAGGCACCGTTTCTGGCGCCAGGCATGCGAAACGCGCGTTTGACGAGGGCGAAGACGATCTGTTTGCGTTGAGCCTCGACGACGTGATGAGCGACCGCCCTTGGACCGCCGAGGAACTCATAGGCGGCGGGGTTCGCCCGACAAGTGCAAAGCCCGCACCTTCCGCCACGCCCGCGCCGGCATCCGTGCCCGCAGACGACTTTGCCACCCGTCCTATCGTGCAGACGACGCGTAAAGCCGCCCCTGCGCCCCGTCCTGCTAGCGATCCGTCCGAGACGGCGGCGTTTCTCGCTGCAGCGGCACAGCGCCATGCGCCCAGCAGCGCACCCGCGTATGCCACCCCGCAGCAGCCGACATACGCGGCTCCCGAACCCCAGCCCGAGCCCGAGCTCGAGCCGCCTGTCATGGATCTGGATGATCTTTCCAACCGCCAGTTTGCCTTTGATTCCTGGGCAGCGGCAGATCTGGACGAGACCTCGGACGGCATGCCGGCGCTCGACATTCCGGTAAACCCCCTGTTTGCGGCTGCCGAGAAACGCGACTCCGCATACGACAACACCGCAGCATACGCCAACTGCCCGAGCGAACAACCTCGCGCCGGCCGCATCGAAACCGAGGATTACGACCAAACGTCGAGGGGCTATTCTCGCGACCCGTTTGCCGCCACGCCCGCTCCCGATTACAACCAAGCGAGCGTAAAGGCAGCCTCGGCATCGTTGTATACCCACGGCGCCGACGATAAGCGCGCTGCCGATTACCACACCGAAGAAGAACCGCCGCGCTTTTCGAAGTTTTCGCAGGCGGCAAAGGTTGTCTTTATCGCCATCATCATCGCTCTGCTCGGCGTGATCGCGTTTGAGGGATTCCAGCTGTTCCGCGGCCCCACCGCGTCCGAATCGGCAACACAGCAAAAAGAGGACGACAACCAGCACCTGGACATCAACACCCTCAAGGGCGACCCCAACGACGGAGACGAGTAGCGAGGGTCGGGGGCGGCTGAAGCGTCCATATGTAGTACCAGCTTCTACGTGCTGTTTTGTCATCCGGTTACACTTTTCCGGATGTTGAGACCGTTAGATTCGACACTTTTCCGTACTTTCATACGGCTGATTTCGACACTTTTCCTGATTTGAGCCTAGCCGCAGCCGGCGAAATCAAGCGCCGCCCACGCGCCATTTCGCACGCGGCGCTTGATTTCTGTCCGCGCGTGCTGATAGACTCCATCGTGCCCGCAAGGAGCGGGCACGTTTTATCCAGAGTCGGGGTAGAGAGTTGGCTCCACGATCCCGACGCCAACCAGCCAAGAGGCACGGTGGCCCTGCCAACATCGATGAAAGGAGTCCGTATGGACAATTTATCCGTGCGCAGTGAGCGCAACTTCCACAATCTGGTCGTCAAACCGAATCACATGCATCTTCTGGATAAGCCAAATGGCTACGCCTCGGCCATGGTCAAGAGCAGCCTCTCCCACCAGATGCGCTTTACTGTGCAAAAGCTCGAGGAAGAGCTCTGCGTTGCCGACAATCCGCACGTACTGCAGATCAAGCTGCTCGGAGATGACTCGCGCGAGCCGTCGAGTTGGAAGCTGTTTGCAGACGGCACGTGCATCGCGGACGGCTCGGGTGACTTTGCCCGCAAGTGTTTCTACGAGGGCGCCGAGGTGTTCCTGGATCTGTGTCGCGATGCCGTCAACGCCGCCGATCTGCGCCAGTGGAACCAAAGGGAGTACGAGCTGCTGAGTGCCGCGCGCGGGATTGCGGGGGCGTAGGCAGACAGACCAGACAGCTCGTCATACTGGTTGACGCTTCGATTCAAACAGCAGGGCGAAATCGCGCTTACAGTCCCGCCATGCCAAACCGAATGGCGTTCTCAAAAGGCCTACCTCTCCTCCGCTTTCAGCTTCAGCAGCAGATCGCTCAGCTCGGGGCACTTGCTGGAAAGGCGCGTCTGGGCTCGCTCGCCCATCCCCCATCGCTGGCGGACTTCCTGGGCGCGCGGGCTCACGCGATAGTCCCCGTCCATCATCTGCCTGAGCAACTTTGCGGTCACGCGCGCATCGGCCAGGGCGCTGTGGGCGTGGCCCGTCGACTCGTCAAACTCGATGCCAAACCACATTGCCGCGTCACCCAAAGAGACGCGCCCGTGGCTGCCCACGTCCATAATCGAGGTGTAAAACGCCTGCAGGTCGGCCCAGTCCGTAGGAAATGCGGAAAGATCGATGCGCTTTGCCTGGCACTCGGTCAAAAGCTGTCGACGATCCGCTCCGCTCCAGCAAACCACCTGGGCGGAGTAGCGACCGATCCAATCGCTGAGCCTTTTGATCACCACGTAGAGCGGATCGGCCATCGCGGTGTCCACAGCCGATATCCCCGTAAGCTCGCGGACGGGAAACGCAACGCCTTCGGTAAATTCCGTCTGCACAAACTGCGAGAACTCGCCCATAACGTTGCCGTGGTAATCGAGCTTGACGGCGCCGACCTCGATAATCTCATTGCGCAGTCCACGGCGCTGGCGCTGCTTTGGCACCGGCGCAAACTCAAAGTCCAGCACAATCTGGCGCGCAAAGTTCGTCGTATCGATAGCCGAGATGCACGGCGTCTTTTCAGCTGACACGGTTAGGGCCTTTCTCCGTTGCCTGCCGCTTGCTACATAGGCGGCTACATTGCCGTAAGGATAGGCGCTCGTGCGGACATGAAAGCGGGGCGCAATGCCATGCGCCGGTCGCACGCCATGCAGACGGCCCCAAGAGAGTCGCCCGCTCTATTCAAATGCATGAAAGAGATTTAGGCCCGGTGACTTGAATCAGAGGTCATCCCGGGCCCATCAGAGCTCGTAGAGCTCTTGGTTGCTTTGGTCTCGCTCTTCACGGCGCTTATCGAACTTTCCGAGGCGCTCAAGCAGCGTTCGAAGCATAACAAGTCGCTGCCATTAAGGCACTGACCTCTTGACCAAGCAACGGCGCTGCCCAGCTCTTCACTATTTGGGCTGCCGTCGACTTTATTCTATCCGCGAGCATCTGGTTTACCAAATGGATTTTCGGTAAAGGAAGCACGGCACGCCCGCAAAACCACTACGCCCCAAGTGCCGCCATGGGGATCACCGCCACGTCGTCGTCGCGTGTGTAGGCAATGCTTCCTTTTCCAACCACAACCGCCAAAAACGCCGGCGCGGCATTCTGGGCGGCAGGATTGGAGAGCACTTTCTTCTCCAGCGCCTTGAGATTTCTCGCTCCATCGTCTGCTTTCGCATCACTCAGTTTGACCTCGATGGCTCCCCAACGCCCGTCGTGCTCAACGATCAGATCGACCTCAAGGCCCTTCTCATCTCGGAAATAATGGACACTGTTGTCGACACCGCCGTAGGTGGAAAGGAACACGCGCACGTCGCGCAGGACGAGATTCTCAAAGAGCATCCCCAGCGTTTGCATATCGCCAAGCAGCCGCTCAGGGGTAGCCCCCAGCAACGCCGCCGCAAGTGACGGGTCACAGAAGTAGCGCTTGGGGCGCACGCGAACGCGGGCCTTCGAGCGCATGGGCGGCTCCCATCCGCACAGGTCCTCGGTCAGCTTGAGCCTGTTGAAGAGGTCCAAGTACGCAGCGATGGTCCTCTCGTCGGGGCCCGCCTCACCGTACGAGGCGTCCTTTACGAGCGTCTTGTACGTGACAGCCTGGCTCTCGTTCATGGCAAGAGCTCGCAAAAGGCCGTGTGCAAGCTCGGGCGACATGCCCTCGTCCAGCACGTTGACGTCGAGCACCGAGTGCACGTACTGGCTTGCCGTCTCTCGCGCAAGATCATCCGAAAGCCCAAGGTTTGCAGGCCAACCGCCCCTGCAGCACCAGCGGGCGACGTCATCCACCGTGCTCTCGCGACGCTGAGGGGCAAAACCCTCGCCCTTAAAGAGGCTTGCCAGTGACACGAGCGGCTCGCCGTCGCTCGACTCACACAGGGCCATGGGGCGCATTGACAGACGGGCGATCCTACCCGTGCCGGAATGACGAACATGGCTGCGCTCCTCGCTTTTGAGCGCGGTCGAGCCCGTGAGCAAAAGTGTCCCGCGTTCGTTGCCGCTCGCGTCCACGAAGCGCCGGGCGGCATCCCAAACCTCGGGCACCTCCTGCCATTCATCGACCAGGTGTGGCGCATCGCCGATGAGTGCCAGGCTTGGGTCGACCTCTGCCGCCGCGCGCTGCGCAGGCTCATCGAGCCTGGAGACGCTCGCCGAGCGAGAGAGCGCCGTCCAGGTCTTGCCGCACCATTTGGGGCCGTTGATCTCCACACAGCCAAACGCCCGCATAAGGGTGTCGAGGCGCTCCTCTATGAGCCGGGGCCTATATCCCTTTTGGGTCAATCTCTTTGGCGCATCCATAGACTGCCGTCCCTCTCTATCACGCGATATGCGAAATTACGCCATTCTCAATGCTGATTTTACGCTACTTTCAATGTAGTTTTTACGCCATGACAGATGTAGTTTTTACGCCATTTTCATTGAAGGTTTTACGCTTGGCATCCTTAGCGCGACGCTCGCTCAACCCCTGACCGCCGGATCTTGCCCGAATCCCGGGACGCAGTTTCCGCTCCAAGCAAAAGGCCCCGGCTCGCGATGGAACTGGGGCCAAAGGCGCAGCGTATGTAATTGATGCTGAGCGCGAACGGCCCGTTAGCAATGGCCGTACGCGCTCTACCCTAGCCGCGGTGACGGGCGCGGCTGTAGGGCGTATCCACCATGGGAAGATCCGGACGCAGTTTGCCGTCAAACGCGCGGTAGGCGTTCTGTACGGCGGGCGCCGTGGGGATCGTTGCGATCTCGCCGATGCCCTTGCCACCATATGCCACAGGCAGTAGCTCGTCCTTCTCCACGTAGATGGCATGGATATCCGGAATCTCGGGCGCACGGAACAGCCCGAGCGTACCGTACCTTGCCTGGGGCACGCAGTCCTTGAGCGGCCAATCCTCGGTAAGCGCATAGCCCATACCCATAAGCACGCCGCCTTCGATCTGGCCCTGAATGGAGATGGGGTTGACCACCTTGCCGGAATCGTGCGCGGCATAGACCTCGCTCACGCGGCCGTCATCGTCCAAAATGACCACGTGCGTGGCAAAGCCGTAGCAGATGTGGCTCTTGGGATTGGGAACGTCGGCGCCCAGCTTGTCGGTCGGCTCCAGGTACACGTAGCCAAACTCGCATCCCTCGAGCGCCTTGATGGCGGCCGCGGGATCCTGAGGATGCATACCCTGGCCGGCGACGAGCTCCTGCGTGTGCAGCTGATAGGCGCGACCGTCGTCGTACTCGATCTTGACGCCGTCGCCATGCGCATTCACGGGAGCGGCGGGCGCAGACTTGCCGGCCTCGATGTCAAGCATGGCATCGCGCAGCAGGAAGGCGGCACCGCGCACGGCCTCGCCGGTCACGACCGTCTGACGCGAGCCAGACGTGGTGCCGGAGTCGGGAGCGTTCTCGGTGGAGCACTCGCCGTTGGCGATGCAACGAAGCGGCAGACCGCAGGCCTCGGCAACGTCCTGCAAAAAGACGGTGTTGCAGCCCTGGCCGATGTCGGACGTGGCGGCATAGACCACGGCCACGCCGTTCTCGACGCGAATCTTGCAGCGGCCGGCGTCGGGCAGGCCAACGCCCACGCCAGCGTTCTTCATAGCGCAGGCAATGCCGGCGTGGCCGGGATGCGCATAGTAGGCATCCTTGACCTCGAGCAGTGTCTCCTTAAGCGCCGTGGAGCAGTCGGCAATCTGGCCGTTGGGCAAAACCTCGCCCGGCTCGATGGCGTTTCTGTAACGAATCTCCCACGGATCCAGGCCGACCTTCTCGGCCAGCAGGTCGATCAGGCTCTCAAGCGCAAACTCGGACTGGCAAACGCCAAAGCCGCGGTACGCACCGGCGGGCGGGTTGTTGGTGTAGTAGCCAAAGCCGCGAATGTCGGTATTCTGGTACTTGTAGGGGCCGACGGCATGCGTGCAGGCGCGCTCGAGCACCGGGCCGCACAGCGACGCGTAGGCGCCGGTATCAAAGTTGATCTCGCAATCCAGGCCGGTAAAGTTGCCCTCGGCGTCGCAACCCAGCGTAAAGGTGCCGTCCATGGCGTGGCGCTTGGGATGGAACGCGAGCGACTCGGCGCGCGTGAGCTTGCACTTCACAGGACGCTGGAACTTATAGGCAGCGAGCGCGGCCAGGTGCTGGATGGACACGTCCTCCTTGCCGCCAAAGCCGCCGCCCACGAGCATGGTCTCGACGACCACGCGCTCGGGCTCGTTGTCCCAGCCAAACATGTGGGCACACTCTTTGCGCGTATCGTAGGCACCCTGATCGGTCGACTGCACCTTGACGCCGTTCTTGTACGGGTAGGCGACGGCGCACTCGGGCTCCAAAAAGGCGTGCTCGGTAAAGGGCGTGGTAAAGCGCTGCGTCACGGTGAATGCGCTCTCCGCCAGCGCCTTGGCGGCGTCGCCACGCGTCACGTGACGGCTCTGGCATACGTTGTCCTTGAGCTCCACCGTGTTGCCAAAGGCAAAGAAGCTGTCGTGCAGGCGCGGGGCGTCGGCAGCCCTGGCCTCGGCGATGTTGCGCACGGGCTCCAGCGGCTCGTAATCAATCTTTACGAGCTTCTTGGCCTTCTCGAGCGTCGCTTCGTCCTCGGCAACCACCAGCACGATGGCATCGCCCACGCAGCGGGTGATATCGCCCTGAGCGATCATGACGTCCCAGTCCTGGATAAGGTGGCCGACCTGGTTGACCGGCACGTCCTCGGCGCGCAGGATGCCCACCACGCCGGGCAGGGCCTCGGCCTTGGAGGTATCGATGGAGAGCACGCGGGCGCGCGGATACTTGGAGCGCACGGCGCTGGCATAGGTCAGACCCGGCTGATCGAGCTCGTCGATGTCGTCGGGATACTTGCCCTCGCCGAGCACCTTCTTGCGCACGTCGATACGGAAGGCGCGCTTGCCCACGCCGTAGTCGTCGCCGCGCTCCAGGTCCTCGTCGATCTGCTTTTCGCCGCGGAGCACCGCAGCGGCCAGCGAAATGCCCTCGATGATCTTCTTGTAGCCGGTGCAGCGGCAGACATTGCCGCGAATGGCGTACTTAATCTGCTCCTCGGTGGGCTCGGGGTCCTCGGCGATGAGCGCCGCACCCGCCATGACCATACCAGGGATGCAAAAGCCGCACTGCACGGCGCCCACGGCGCCAAAGGCGTACACAAAGGCCTCGCGCACGTCCTCGGGCAGGCCCTCGACGGTCACGATGTTGCGGCCGGCGGCAAGAGCGGTGGTCAGTACGCAGGCCTTGACGGCCGCACCGTCCACGTGGATGGTGCAGGTACCGCACGCGCCCTCGGAGCAGCCGTCCTTGGCGGAGTGAATGTGCAGGTCGTCGCGCAGGTAGCGCAGCAGCGGTTTGTTTTGGGTCGTCGTGCGCTCGACGCCGTTAACGGTAAAAGTGAATTCCTGTGCCATGGTGATTCCCTTCTACACGCCGGCGGCGATGCCGGTGCGGTCGTGGATGGCGCCATGCGGGCACACAACCGCGCACATGCCGCACGACAGGCAGTCCGCGCCGTCGATATGGGCGCAGTTGTCCTCGATGCGGATAGCGCCGGCAGGGCACTTTTTGGCGCACATGCCGCAACCGATGCAGCTCGTGTCGCAGATCTTGCGCGCAATGGCGCCCTTATCGGTGTTGTTGCAGCGCACCAGGATGTTCTGGTAGCCGGGAACGAAGGCAATCACGCGCTGCGGGCACGCCATGCCGCACAGGCCACAGCCCGTGCACTTGGAGCGGTCCACGCGGGCGACGCCGTCGACCAGCGCGATGGCACCGTGGGGGCAGGCCGTAACGCAGGCGCCACAGCCAATGCAGCCTTCGCTGCAGCGGGCGTCGCCGCCTGCGGAGGCACAACCGCTTCCACAGGCAACGTAGGCCACGTGATGTTGAATAGCTTTGGCCATAAGAGACTCGCCTATTTCTTAAGAAGGTACGAATAGTTGTCGCGCACGGCCCTGATGGTCAGGCGGACGGCCTCGGGCAGACCGGTGTTGACGGCATCGACCGAGACGGTGCGGACCGTGCCGGCGACGCGGACCTTAAAGTGGTCCTCGTCCACGGCCAGGAAGCCCTCGTTCTCGGAGTTCTCCATGTCCTCCTCGCTCCAGAACAGGGTGAGCTTGTCCTTGTAGGGACGGCCCTCCTGGTAGGGGCAGAACACGGCGCAGTTGCCGCACTCGTTGCACATGCCGTCGACGTGGACGACCTGATGCTTGGCCAGGCCCGGCACCTTAATGGCCACGTTGGCGCGGTTGGGGCACACGTCGCAGCAGACCTCGCACACCGAGCCGCAGCCCAGGCAGCGGGTCTTGGTGCAGTTGCCCTTGTCGCGGCACAGCGACCCCTTGCGCTCGTAGCAGGTGTCCTCGCGGCCAGCCTGCTCGTTGCAATCGGCGTACTTGTTAAAGTCCACGCCGGCGATGGCGCGGGCGACTTCGCCGGCGTCGGCGATGGCCTCGACCACGGTAGCCGGACCGCGGCGACAGTCGCCCGCAGCCCAGACGCCCTCGACACCGGTGGAGGTGGCGGCAAGGCGGCCGCGACGGTCGTGCTCAACGCCCGCGGCGTCGTACAGGCTGGCATCGATGCCCTCGCCCACGGCGCAGATCACCGTGGTGGCGGGAAGCTCGACGGTCTCGCCCGTGGCGACGGGGCTGCGACGGCCGCTTGCATCCGGCTCGCCAAGTTCCATAACATCGCAGGTCAGCACGGCGCCGTTGAGTGCCTTGGGCGCCAGCAGCTCGCAGAACTCAACGCCGTCGGCAAGAGCAAGATCGAGCTCTTCCTCGTCGGCGGGCATCTGCTTCTTGGTGCGGCGATACACCAGGCGCACGTTCTTCACGCCTGCCAGGCGCTTGGCCACGCGAGCCGCGTCCATGGCGGTGTTGCCAGCGCCAATGACCACGACGTCCTCGCCCAGCTCGAGCTTCTCGCCCTTCTTGGCGGCCTCGAGGAACTCCAGCACATCGAGCTCGGCGCCCTTGCCCAGGCCCGCCGAGCCGGGCATCCAGGCACCGGTGGCCACGACCACGTCGGTAAAGCCCTGGGCCTTGAGCTCGTCAATGGAATCAACGCGGGCATTGAGCTGCACCTTAGCACCAAAGGCCAGGCAGAGCTCTGCGTCGTGGGAGATATCGTCGCTGGCGATACGGAACTCGGGGATGACGTGACGGACCACGCCGCCAAGCGAATCGCGGGCCTCAAAGATGGTGACGGGCACGCCGGCGCGCGTCAGGAAGAACGCCGTCGCCAGGCCGGCCGGGCCGCCGCCGATAACGGCAACGTTGTGCTCGCCGTCGTTGGCGATGGCCTGAGCGCGCAGCTTGGGCAGCACGGCGGTCATGGCCTCGCGGGCGGCCTTGAGCTTGCTGGCGCGGATCTGGGCGCCCTCGGGCTCGTAGAACGCACGCTCGCAGGCACGGCCGCAGGGATGCGGGCAGATGGTGCCGGTGATGAACGGCAGGGCGTTGCGCTCGATGATGATGTTGAGTGCATCCTCGTAGCGGCCCTCGTCAACAGCCGCCAGGTAGGCGGGAATATCCTGCTGGATAGGGCAGCTCGTACGGCACGGCGTCGTAAAGCAGTCGGAAAGCGGGCTCTTGCCGGCGACTTTGCGGTCGGGCAGCGGGCGCAGCGGCTTCTTGTAGAGCGGGTTGGTGAGCGAGTCGGTCTGGATCGCGGTCACGGCGTCGAGCGAGACGCCCGCGAACGGCTTGCCATCCAGGTCGGCAAACTCGCCGGCCATCTGGCTAAAGCGCTCGTAGCCACCGGGCTTGAGCACGTCGGTCGCCAGGGTGACGGGCCAAATGCCGGCGTCATACAGGGCGCGGATGTTGTAGACCGTGGCGCCACCGGAGTAGCTGATGCGCAGTTTGCCATCGAACTGCTCGGTAATGCGGCGGGCAGCCTCAATGGTCAGTGAGAACAGCGAACGGCCCGACATGTACATCTCGGTGGAGGGCAGCTCGTTTCTCGTCACGTCGACGGGGAAGGTGTTGGTGAGCTTGACGCCAAACTCCAGGCCGCGCTCGGCACACAGGGCAATCAGGCGCTTGAACATAGGCACGGCATCGACCCACTGCAGGTCCTCGCGGAAGTGCGTATCGTCGAAGACGATGTAATCAAAGCCCAGCTCGTTCAGACGCTGGCGGGCAAACTCATAGCCCAGCAGCGTGGGGTTGCACTTGATGTAGGTGTTGAGGCCCTTCTCGGTGATCAGATAGGTCGCGATGCGCTCGATCTCCGCCGGCGGGCAGCCGTGCAGGGTAGACTCGGTGATGGAGTTGGACACGCGCGCCGGGATGGACTCGACAAATGCGGCATCGACATGCTCAAACTTGTCCAGGTTGGCGAGCGCCCATGTGCGGCACTCGTTCCAGACGTCGGAGCCGCTGGCGTCCTTCATACCCTCGATGTAGGCGTCGACCTTGGGGCTCTTGATGCCCTCCAGGTCATAACCCACGGACATGTTGAAGACAAAACCGTCCGGGCTTCCCAGGCCGTACTCGCGAGCGATGAGGTGGCAGGCGAACCATGCCTTCACGTACTCGGCAAAGGCCTGCGGAACCTCGAGCTCGGTCGACCACTCACAGTTGTAGCACTCGTCCTGCGCCACGATGCAGGGCTTGTTCACACACTTGGAGAGCTCCTCGCCGTCCATAACCTGGACGGTCTTGAGCTCAAAGAAGCGGGAACCGGCCACGTAGGATGCCACGATGTTCTGGGCAAGCTGCGTATTGGGACCGGCGGCCGGGCCAAACGGAGTCTCGATGCGCTCGTCAAAAATGGGAAGCGCGCCCTCCTGGTTGGTCGCAACCATCTTGCGCACGCCAAAGATGGCGTCCTGGGTCTTGTGCTCCTCGATGATCCAGTTCATCAGCTGCGAAAACGGGATCGGCCTCATGATGTCGCTCATAATGAGCTCCTCTCTGTAACGCCCGGCGAGACCGCGCGACGGGCGCAAATACGGTGTAGCGCTAGCACAGCGCCGGCGACCCCGCGGAGGTCGCCTATACGCGCATCGAATGCGGCGAAACATCCGACGCGCGTGAATCTACTTGTAATTAGTAGGTGCGATCGTTGAGCGTGCTCCAGAGCTTCTTGGACTCAGCCATGGTCCACGCGTTGATCTTTTCCTCATCAATGCCAACGAACTCGCGATCCTTGTACAGGACGCGGCCGTTAATGATGGTGGTACGGCAGTTTTTGCCCATCATGCCAAAGAGCATGTGGCCGTCGATGTTCTCCTCGCTCAGCGGCGTAAAGGGCTTGTAGTCCATGACGATGACGTCCGCGGCAGCGCCGGGCTCAAGCACACCGAGCTTGCGATCGAAGTACTTGCTGGCCATCTTGGCGTTGTTCTCGAACAGCATGGTCATGGCCTCGCACCAGCCCACGTTGGGCATGGCGGCGTTGTGGCGTTGGATGATCAGGAAGACCTTGAGGCTCTCGAGCATGTCGTGGGTGTAGGCGTCGGTGCCCATGCACACGGGGATGCCGCGGCGGAAGAATTCGAGCACGGGGGCGCAGCCCACGGCGTTGCCCATATTGGATTCGGGGTTGTTGACCAGCCAGGTGCCGGACTCCTTGACGATATCCATCTCGGCGGGCGTCACGTGGATGCAGTGGCCGAGCATGGTGTCGGGACCAAGCAGGTCGTGCTGCAGCAGGCGCTCGACGGGGCTGATGCCGCCGCGGTTGAGGCGGGAGTCCCACACGTCATTCATGCCCTCGCACACGTGGATGTGGAAACCGGTCAGGCCGTTGTTAGCCTCGGCCATCTTGTCCATGGTCTCGTCCGAAAGCGTAAAGGTGGCGTGACCACCAAACATGGCGGCAATCATGTGGTTGTCGTTATCGCGACGCTCCTTGGCGGCCCACTGGGCAAATTCGGCGTTCTCGGCAATGGCCTGGTCGCATTTTTCATGGCCGCGGCGATCGGAGACCTCGTAGCACAGGCACGAACGCATGCCCAGCTCCTGAGCTGCGTCCTTAATGGTAAAGAGGCTACCCGGAATCTCGCAGAAGCTCGCATGGTGATCGAAGATCGTGGTAACGCCATCGCGGATGGAATCCAGAATCGTGGCATAGGCGCTGGCCTTGGTGCCGTCGAGCGTCAGGTTGTCGTCAATCTTCCACCACTGCTGCTCAAGATTCTCCAGGAAGTTGGTGGGGCTGCAGCCCTTAATGGCAAGGCCGCGGGCCAGACCCGAGTAGATGTGGGTGTGGCAGTTGATAAGTCCGGGCATGATGAGGTTGCCCTGGGCGTCGACGTACTCGGCATCCGGGTACTTGGCCTTGAGCTCGCGCTCGGGGCCCACTTCGACGATCGTATCTCCGTCAATAGCGACCGCACCGTTTGGAATAAACGGGGCCTGAGCGTTGCGGGTAAAGACGGAACCGTTAGCGACCAGAAGCATAAATGCTCCCTTCAACATCAGAGGCGGGGTTTGACACCTCTGACATAGCGAAAGTGCGAAGCGCCGGCCTACACCGGAAACGGGCCCTCTCCCGTCAACGCTTCACCAAAGGGACAAGCCCTTTGAAGTGCGGCCTATCGCCGCATGACGTCGGCGGACGAGGCGATACGTCCGCCGACGAATAGCACCGAAT
>CAUADW010000025.1 GCA_958427895.1 uncultured Collinsella sp. | reverse complement strand
TCGACGGTCGCTGTTTTACGATCGACGAGATTGTCTCGTCCACCGGTTTTGGCCTGACGGTCCACGGCATTCGTACGGCGACTTATAAGGTTCGTTTTGGCGGACATGCGACCGAACTGTATCTGGAAGAACAGGCACGCGAGCGACCGGATGGCTCGCAGACTCATCTGATGCGTTGGTGGGTGTGGGCGTTCGACCGAACACTCGAGAGCGAGCGTCGCAGGTAAGAACGCGTGGCGTTCGGGTACAATGGCAGGAAACTTGTCAGCTACGGCGCCGTCGCGGCGCTTTTTGAAAGGACGAAGTATGAACGATATCCAGGGCTATCAGAACGGCCCCATCGAAACCGGCGCAAGCCGTGCCAAGGAGATGTCGCCGCGCGCGTACAACCTTGTCATGTCTGTCCTGATCTTTTTGGGCTTTTGCGCCATGGGCGCCGGTGCTTACTTTACAAGCACCATGTCGTTTGCGCGCATGATGATGAGCGGCGCCGCTTTGCCGCTGGTCTTTGGCTCATTTATTTTGACTATCGTCGGCATGGTCATGATGTCGGCTGCTGCCAGCAAACAGTCCGTGGGCCTGTCGCTCGTGGGCTACGTGGTCTTTGCGAGCACCTTTGGCCTGACGGCGTCGTTTGGTCTTGCCAACTACGACCTGCCTACCATTAACACCGCCTTTATCGCCACGGCCGCCATCACCTTTGTCTTTGGTGCGCTGGGCGTGACCTTCCCCAAGTTCTTCCAGCGTGTGTATGGCATTGGTTTTGGCATCCTGCTTGCCACGATTCTGGTCGAGATCGTGCTGATGTTCATGGGCGTTTCGCAGTCCATCACCGACCTGATCGTGATTGTGGTGTTCGCCGGTTTCATCGGCTACGACACCTATGTGGCAACGACGGTGCCGCCCACGCTGCCCAACGCCGTGCTCATGGCATCCAACCTGTTCGTGGACATCATCAACGTGTTCCTGCGTATTCTGAATATCCTTGGTCGTCGCGACTAGTGCCAAATTGCAGCGGTGCTTGCCGCACACGCAATTCGATGCGAAAGGCGGTCCTTCGGGGCCGTCTTTTTTGTACGCGGCGGGGTATCATGGATGGGAAAAGCCGATAGCGGCAGAGACCGAGAAAGGTGACCACTTATGGCAGACGTCGACAACAGGAACCGTAACCGCAGACCCAATCCCAAGCGCGAGGCGCGTGCCAAGGCCGCCGAGCGTCACGTGGCGACTGTGTCCGAAGCGTGCGCCAAGGATATTGAGCGCTCGCTTGCCGGCGTGCGCGAGTTCGATGGTATGCCTGCCGGTTTTGTCGCGGCGATGAAGGCTAAGGCCCAAGCGGCCGACACTGCCGAGGAACAGATTGCCGAGGAGTCTGGGGCCGCTGAGGTCGAGGCCGCTGAGGTTGCATCCGCAGAGACCGAGGCCGCGGCCGAGCCTGCACCCGCAGAGGAGGCCGCGGAGGCCGAGTCCGCGCCTGCCGCCGAAAAGCCCGCTCCGGTCCTGCCCGAGGTCACCGTGCTCGACGCCTCTGCCACGCAGGCCATTCTGGATAACGGCCGAGGCTACGCGCAGTTCTGCGACATGGCCGTGCTCGCCTTTGCCTCGTTCACCAACCCGGGCGGTGGCTACATCCAGGGCTATCTGGGCCAGGAGGCCACGCTCTGTGCCGATTCGTACCTGTACAACGTGCTCGATAGGCAGCGCAAATGGTACGGCGAGAACCGTCGCCGCAACATCAACTGCGAGCTTTACCGCAATCGTGCGCTGGTGGTGCCTGCGGTGCGCTTCGACCGCAACCACGTACATGCATATGCCGACGTAATCGTCGCCGCCGCACCCAACGCCAAGCGCGCTCGCCAGGAGTATCGCATGGGCGACGATGCCTTGCTGGATGCCCTGCGCGATCGCATCCGCTTTGTGCTTGCTATCTGCGACGAGTTGGGTCGCGAGAAGCTCGTGCTGGGCGCTTGGGGCTGCGACAACAACGGCTTTGACGCCGAGGCCGTGGCCGAGCTCTTCCGCAAGGAGCTCGCATCGGGCGACTTTAAGGTCAAGCAGGTCTTCTTTGCCGTGCCTTCTACGCGTTGGGACGAGGATTTTGCCAAGTTCGAGCACGTGTTGACAAACTTCCCCGAGCGCAACGAGGAGTCCTATGCCCAGGTTGCCGCTCGTGCTGCGGCCGCTCGCGCCGCCGAGCAAGCCCAGGCTGCCGCCGAGGACGATGAGGACGATGACGATTGGCGTAAGTACCTGTAATCGGTACGTGCCGACAGATAGGTCGAGCCGGAGGGAGAGACTGCTCCCGTCGGCTTTTTACTAAAGGAAGGGCTTACGATGAAAAACGTTCTGTGCTTTGGCGACAGCAATACCTATGGCTACGATCCGGCGGGTATGCGCGACGGCACCGCGGTGCGCTATGCGCACGATGTGCGCTGGTGCGGCGTGGCCCAGCGCGATCTGGGCGAGGGCTGGCACGTAATTGAGGAAGGACTAAACGGCCGCACAACGGTGCGTGACGACATGTGCCATCTGGATACCAATCTTAACGGCATCCGCGCGTTGCCGATGCTGCTCGAGGCTCATAAGCCGCTGGATGCGATCGTGATTATGCTGGGCACCAACGACTGCAAGACGGTCTTTAGCGTGGGGGCTGCCGATATCGCTGACGGTGCCATGGCGCTGATTCGCACCGTCCGCGCGTTTCCCTGGACCGAAGCCGCGCCCTGCCCGCGTATTCTGCTGATGGCGCCTATCAAGATTAAACCGCAGATCGCCGATGTGTACATGACCGACTTTGACGAGCGCTCCGTCGAGGCCTCGGAGCATTTTGCCGAATACTATGCGTATGCTGCTAAACAGTTTGGCTGCGACTTTTTGAATGCCGCTGATTTTGCCGAGCCGGGCGATATCGATTATCTGCACATGATGCCCGAAAGCCACGAGAGCCTGGGCCATGCCGTGGCAGCCAAGCTCCAAGAGATGCTCGGTGAGTAGCGCGACCCCAAGCCACCGCAAAGGGGACGGGCGCCTTTGCGGTGGCTTGGGCTGCGAATCTTAATATTGCCACATGTGGTTGACAGGGCCGGAGCCTTTGCCCATGTCAAAGCCGGCGGCGAGAGCGCCGGTTAGGTAGGCCTTGCCGGCGTTGACGGCGTCGGCAAGGTCCATGCCCTGGGCCAGCGCGCAGGCGATGGCGGACGAGAGCGTGCAGCCGGTGCCATGTGTGTTGCCGGTCTCGATGCGCTTGTGGCGGAACCACGTGGTGAGCGGATCGCCCAGATGGTTGCCCTCGTCATCGAGCGGCGCGGGCTCCGCCAGAACGTCGTTGGCCTCGTTGACAAAATGTCCGCCTTTAACCAGAGACGCGCATCCAAAGCGGCGGGTGAGAAGCATGGCGGCATTTTGCTGAGTGCGCTCGGAATCGACCTCATAATCGAGCAACGCCATGGCCTCGGGAATATTGGGCGTGATGACGGTCGCCAGTGGGAACAGGCGGCGTGTAAGTGCTTCGGCGGCGTCCTCTGCGATCAGACGAGCACCCGAGGTGGCGACCATAACGGGGTCGACGACGATATTTTGTGCGTTCCAGGCGCTCAGGCGGTCGGCGATAACCTCGATAATCTCGGCAGAGGAAACCATGCCGATCTTGACGGCGCTGGGTCGGATATCATCAAAAACGGTATCGATCTGCGCCGCGACAATATCCGGGGAGATGTTCTGCACGGCGGTGACACCGAGCGTGTTCTGTGCGGTTATGGCCGTGATGGCCGTCTCGGCATACAGACGGTGCGCCGTGATGGTCTTGATGTCGGCCTGAATGCCGGCACCACCGCTGGAATCGGATCCTGCGATGGATAGAACGGCGGGTACCTTACTGCGATCCATGTTCGCTCCCTTGTTCGGTCGGATTCAAATGGGTCTTCTGCCTGCATTATAAAGTGCCCGGGCCGGCTGTATGCCGATCCCGGGCGGGTGGTGCAATCTTTACGTAAATGTAAGAAAATGTTCACATGTCAACAATTGACGAACACCTTGTGGCCGTTTGTGGCTCCGGTGACGAGTTAGTCCTCCATGCCGAGGTCGATTGTCGTGCCTTCGAACACCTTGTTGACGGTGCGGACGGCGCACATCTTGCCACACATGGTGCAGGTGCCCTCGGTGGCGGCGGGGGATTCCTCGTAGCGCTTCTTGCCGGTGACCGGGTCGAGCGCGCACTTCCACATGGCGTCCCAGTCGAGCTTGCGGCGTGCCTGGCCCATCTTGTCGTCCATGTCGCGGGCGTGGGGCACCTTCTTGGCGATGTCGGCGGCGTGTGCGGCGATCTTGGTGGCCATGAGGCCGTCGAGCACGTCCTGGGCGTTGGGCAGGCACAGGTGTTCGGCGGGCGTCACGTAGCACAGGAAGTCGGCGCCCGAGCTCGCGGAGATAGCGCCGCCGATGGCTGCGGTGATGTGGTCGTAACCCACGCCGATATCGGTTACGAGCGGCCCCAGCACATAGAACGGGGCGTTGTGGCACAGGCGCTTCTGCAGCTTCATATTGGCGGCGATCTCGTCGAGCGCCATGTGGCCCGGTCCCTCGACCATAACCTGGACGCCGGCGGCCCAGGCGCGCTTGCACAACTTGCCGAGCTCAATCATCTCGGCGGTCTCGGTGGCGTCGTTGGAATCGTAGAGACAGCCCGGGCGGCAGGAGTCGCCGAGCGAGATGGTCACGTCGTACTCGTGGCAGATTTCGAGCACCTCGTCGTAGAACTCGTAGAAGGGGTTCTCGTTACCGGTGACTTCCATCCAGCCAAACAGCAGCGAGCCGCCGCGACTGACGATGTTCATAAGGCGGCCGGTCTCCTTAAAGGTCTTGATGACCGACTTGTTGATGCCGCAGTGGATGGTCATAAAGTCCACGCCGTCCTCGGCATGCGCGCGCACGACCTCGAGCAGATCGTCCTTGGTGAGCTTGACCAGCGGCTTTTCCATGTAGCCGATGGCGTCATACATGGGGACGGTGCCCACCATGAGCGGTGTCTCGTCGATGAGCTGCTGGCGGAACTGGCGCGTCTTGCCCGAGTTGGAGAGGTCCATGATGGCGTCGGCGCCAAAGTCCTCGGCGATCTTGACCTTCTTCCATTCCTCGGCGGCATCGGCCTTGTCGCCCGAGATGCCCAGGTTGACATTGACCTTGGTGGACAGGCCCTCACCGACACCAAAGGCGCGCATGCCCTTTTTGATGTGCACGATGTTGGCGGGAATGGCGATGCGGCCGTCGGCCACGCGCTCGCGGATGTACTCGGGGTCGCGATGCTCGCGCTCGGCGACTTCTTTCATTTGCGGCGTGATCCGTCCGGCGCGGGCGAAGTCGATTTGCGTGACGAGCGTGGGCTCGGTCTGTGTGCTCATAAGCACGGCTCCCTTCGTTGGCATTACCCATATCAGGTTTGCGGGTCAGGGCGGGCGCGCCCAATCTCAGCCTGCCGTCTTGTCCTGCAAGCTCCCCGTTTATGTAATGGGTTCAAGTATAGCCTGAATGGGTACGATTGGGCCAACGAGCGTGCCTGTGGGGAGGCGAACATGGAAGACAAGCATCTATACCGAGAGACGCAATGGGATGTATCGGCCGAGGAGGGCCGTGCGCACCATGGCCTTGTCGCGATTGGTTTTGCGGTGCTTGCCGTGCTGGTGATTGCCTTTTGTATCTGGACGTTTGGCGGTCGCGGCGGCGCTGCCTGGGGGTTCGAGGCTGATGATAGCCTACCGATCATGACGGTGAAGGTCGCTGGCGGTAACACGGTGGCAGCTCCCGGCGACTATTGGTATCCGCGCGACGAGTTTGTGCAGTTGCAGCTGAGTGGCGGATCCATTCCGGGCGAAGAAATCGAACGCGTGACGTTTGATGCGACGCTCAAAACGCTGACGGTGAAGCTCAAAGATCAGGGAGACGTGCCCACGACCATGGACATTGCGCTGACGGAATGGCGCTTGGAGCCCCCGGCGGGCGCTGCGGTATCCGAGGTGGAGTACGTTAAGATTACCTACCAAGATGGCTCGACGAGCGAGATTGCCAAAGCCGACGGCTTGGCGGGATAGACGCCGTGCCTAGGCAGCACATTCAAAAGTAGCGTAGGTCCTACAAGGCCTGTTCGTTCAGGAAGACCAAAGTGTTTTTATTTGAAAGCTCGGGAAAGTGACGATAACCAACGTCGAACGCGGTGAGCCCGCTTACATCCTCGAGCTTGTTTTCTGCCATCCAGCGCACCATGGAGCCGCGTGCTTTTTTGCTGGCGGTCGAGCGCTGGATGGGCTTGCCGTTGCGGACGCCTTCGCCAAAGAGGCATGTGACGACCGTGGCATCGGTGGTGAGACGGGGCAGAACGGCTTTGGCGTATTCCGCGCTGGCGAGGTTGACAATCGTAGCGTTGGAGTCGGCCAGAGCGATGGCCCGTGCGAGCTTGTCGCCCCAAAACGCGTAGAGGTCTCGGGCATCGTCGACGGCAAGTTTCGCGCCCATCTCCAGCCGATATGGTTCAACGGCATGAAAGGGGCGTACGCATCCGTAAAGGCCCGAGAGGATCCACAGATGGTCTTGCAGCCATGCGAGCTGCGCGGAATCCATCACTTCGGGCGCCATGCTCTGGTATTGAATGCCGTGATAGGACATGACGGCAGGGGAGAGGTGACGGGCGAGTTCGGGATTGTCGAGATCGCTGTTTTTCAGGATGGGCCCGAACTCATGCAGAGTGTTGAGGCAAGGCCCCAGCAGTTTGTCACTCACGTTCCATAGCGCTTGTAGCCCGCCGCTGCCTTCATTTCGTTCGATATCTAGCAGCGCGCGGTGGAGGCGAGCCGTTTCGTGCGCAAAAGGCGGTATGCCCAGGACTTCAAAAGCATCTTGGGCCGCGCGCATCTGCTTGGCGGGCGAAATGATGACCTGCAGCATGAACTCTCCTCTGCCAAAAAGGAAGTTGCGGTGGAATACGGTCTGTTTTGGCCGTTTATGGGCCAGTTTAGTCCGTATTTCACCGCAAGTTGCAAGGGGTTGGTTAGGCGCGCTCGAGGAAGGCCTTGTAGCCGCGGTAGGCCTCGTAGATGTCGGCCTTGTTGGCGACCTCCCACAGGGCGTGCATGGACAGGACGGCAACGCCGGAGTCGATGACGTTCATGCCGTACTTGGCCATGATGTAGGCGATGGTGCCGCCGCCGCCCGCGTTGACGCGGCCGAGCTCGCAGGTTTGGAAGTCCACGCCGGCCTCGTCCATGATGTCGCGGACGAGGGCCACGTACTCGGCGTCGGCGTCGTTAGAGCCGCCCTTGCCGCGGCTGCCCGTGTACTTGTTGAAGCACAGGCCACGACCCATGAAGGCGGCGTTCTTGGTCTCGAACTTGCCGGCGTAGCCCGGATCGAAGCCGGCAGACACGTCGGAGGAGAGCATGCGGCTGCGGGCGAGCGCGCGGCGCAGGGCCAGCGGGCTATCCTCGCCGGCGAGCGTCATGATCTCGGCGACGGTGTTCTCGAAGAAGCGGCTTGTCATACCGGTGGCACCCACGGAGCCGATCTCCTCCTTGTCGACGATGAGCGTGATGCTCGTGCGCTCGACGTTGGCGACGTCGATCTGGGCAAGCATGGAGGGGTAAGCGCAGACACGGTCGTCGTGGCCATAGCCCAGAATCATGGAGCGGTCGAGGCCCATGTCGCGGGCCGGGCCGGCGGGCACGACCTCGATCTCGGCGGAGAGGAAGTCCTCCTCCTCGACGTCGTACTGCTCCTTGAGGATGTCCAGGAACATCTGCTTGACGGGCTCCTTGGGGGCGTCCTTGTCGTCCTCGTCAAACTTGACGGGACGGCCGCCCACGATTACGTCGAGGATCTCGGCGTCGACGGCGTCCTTGGCGGGCTTGGCCATCTGCTCGCTCGAGAGGTGGATCAGCAGGTCGGAGATGGTAAAGACCGGATCGTCCGCCTTGTCGCCGATGTTGATGTCGACGGCGGTGCCGTCCTTTTTGCAAATGACGCCTACGAGCGCGAGCGGGGAAGCGACCCAGTGGTAGCTCTTGACGCCGCCATAGTAGTGCGTGTCGAGATAAGCCATGTCGCCGGCCTCGAAAGCGGGGTTCTGCTTGAGGTCCAGGCGCGGCGAGTCCACGTGGGCGCCCAGGATGTTAAAGCCCTGCTCGAGCGGGGCGGCGCCCAGGTTGACGAGCATGAGGTCCTTGCCGTGATTGGCGGCGTACACCTTGTCGCCGGCCTTGAGCGCGCGGCCCTCGGAGATCACGGTCTCCAGATTGACGTAGCCCGCCTCCTCGGCCATCTTGATACCGGTCTTGACGCACAGGCGCTCGGTCTTGTTCTCGCTCAAAAACTGCTTATAGCCGCGGCAAAGCTCCTCGAGCTCCTCGATCTGCTGTGGCGTGTACTTTTTCCATGCGCAGGGACGCTCCATGACGCAGGCTCCTTTCGGATCGATCGTGCTGGTTGATGTACCGTGAGCCATCGTATCACGCGCGGGCTCGCGGCGGCGGGGAAGACTGATGTGCAGTGGCCGTGGGGCGGGGAGCGTGTAAACTGGAGTGAGCAAACCGTGCCCAGCCCAAAGCGAGGTATTCAATATGTCTGACAAGCGCCGCACCTTTGCCGTTATCGACGGCAACTCGCTCATGCACCGCGCCTTCCACGCCGTGCCGCCCACCATGAACGCACCGGACGGTCGTCCCACCAATGCGATCTTTGGCTTTTTGAATATGTTCCTCAAGATGATTGACGCCTTTAATCCCGACGGCGTTGTTGTGGCGTTTGACAAGGGCAAGCCGCGCGTGCGCATGGAGATGCTGCCGCAGTACAAGGCTCAGCGCCCGCCCATGGATCCCGATCTGCACGCGCAGTTTCCCATGATTAAGGAGCTGCTCGCCGCGCTCAACGTGCCGATTTTGCAGTCCGAGGGCTGGGAAGGCGATGACATCCTGGGCACTATGGCGCGCTTGGGCGAGCAGGCCGGCTGCGACATGCTGCTGGTGACCGGTGATCGCGATATGTATCAGCTCGTGACCGAGCACGTCAACGTGGTCTCGACCCGCAAGGGCCTGTCCGACGTGGCGATCATGACGCCCGAGAGCGTGGACGATCTGTATCACGGCATCACGCCGGCGCTCGTGCCCGACTTTTATGGTCTGAAGGGCGACACGTCCGATAACATCCCCGGCGTGCCGGGCATCGGCCCCAAAAAGGCGAGCGCGCTCATTGCGCAGTACGGTAGCCTGGACGAGGTCATCGCACATGCCGACGAGGTCAAGGGCAAAATGGGCGAAAACCTGCGCGCGCACATCGACGACGCGCTGCTGAGCCGCAAGGTCGCGACCATCCGCACCGATGCGCCCGTTGAGCTCGATTTTGAGGCGACGTCCTTCCCGGCGTTTTCTGCCGATGAGGTTTCCGCGGCGCTGGGTACGCTCGGTATCACCGCCATGCAGAACCGTTTCTTGGCGCTGATCGGTGGCGAGGGCGGGGCTGCTGCTGCCTCCAGTGTGTTTGAGATGCCTGCGATGGCTCGCGCAGCCGCGGGCGATGCTGACGCGCTTGGTGCCGTTGCGGCTGAGATTTCCCGCGCGATTGGTGCCGGCGAGTGGGTCGCCGCCGTGGTGGACGACGACAAGGAAGAGGGCGCGCTCTTTGGGCTGACGCGCACGCTGTGGCTGGCGACGTCCAAGGGCCTGTTCGCGCTCGAGGAGGGCGACAGCGATGCGGCGGTTGAGGTTGAGGGCTTCAACTTCGCCCACGGCGTGATTGCCGGCGTGCTCGCGCGCCTGTTTATGGAGGGCCGCGTGGCAAGCCCGGATATGAAGGCACTGTTGCACGAGCTTTCGCCTATCGATTCCTCTGAGCCCGAGCTCATGGACCCGCTGTCTGCCGATTCCACGCGTATCTTCGATACCGTGGTTGCCGCCTACCTGCTGGATTCCGACCGCTCCGAGTTCGATGAGGCGTATCTGGCCGATACCTATCTGCAGATGGCGCTGCCTGCGGCGCGCGGTGCAGAGGGTGTTGTCGAGGACGCTCCTGCGCCCGCCGCTCGCACGGCGGCCTTGACGCTGGCGCTGGTCGCACCACTGCGCGACCGCATGACCCGCGAGAACGCTGTCAACGTGTTCGATGGCATCGAGATGCCGCTTGTGCCGGTGCTTGCCAAGATGGAGCGCGCGGGCATGCTCGTGGATCCCGATCGGCTGCGCAGTCTGTCCGAGGGCCTGGCGACCCAGATCACCGAGGTCGAGCGAAGCATTCGCGACCTTGCAGGTGACGAGACCTTTAACATCGGCAGCCCCATGCAACTTTCGCATGTGCTCTTTGATGTGATGGGCCTTCCGACCAAGGGTCTCAAAAAGACCAAGCGCGGTTACTATTCGACCAATGCCAAGGTACTGAGTGATCTTGCCCGTGACCACGAAATCGTGCGTCTGATTTTGGACTGGCGTGAGAAGTCCAAGATTAAGTCGACCTATCTGGACACGCTAGGTCCGCTGCGCCGTGGTGACGGTCGTGTGCACACCACGTACAACCAGACCATCACCGCGACGGGGCGTCTGTCCTCGAGCGACCCGAACTTGCAGAACATCCCGACGCGCTCTGAGCTGGGCCGCACCGTCAAGACGGCGTTTTCGGCAGGCGAGGGCAGTGTCTTTTTGGCGGTGGACTACTCGCAGATCGAGCTGCGCCTGCTCGCGCATCTCTCGGGCGATGAACATCTGGTGCGTGCCTTTAACGAGGGTGAGGACTTCCATGCCGAGACGGCCGCGCGCGTATTTGGCGTGCCGGTGTCCGAGGTGACACCCGACCTGCGTAGCCGCGCCAAGGCCGTGAACTTTGGCATCGTGTACGGCCAGCAGGCCTACGGTCTGTCGCAGTCGCTTCATATCTCGATGGCCGAGGCGCGCGATATGATCGATCGCTACTACGAGGCCTATCCAGGTGTGCGTACGTTTCTCGACAACGTGGTGGCGCGTGCCAAGCAGACGGGCTACGCCGAGACCATGTACGGTCGCCGGCGTCACATTCCGGAGCTCAAGGCCAAAAACCCACAGCTCCGCGGCTTTGGCGAGCGCACGGCCATGAACCACCCCATGCAGGGCACCGCGGCCGACATCATCAAGATCGCGATGGCCCGCGTAAGCCGCCGCCTGGAAGAAGAGGGCTTTGCCGCCCACATGATTCTGCAGGTACACGACGAACTGGACTTTGAGTGCCCCGTCGACGAAGTCGAGCGCCTAACCGCCATGGTCCGCGACGTCATGGAGCACGTAGTAGACCTCCGCGTACCGTTGATCGCCGAAGCCAGCACCGGCATAACCTGGGCCGATGCCAAATAAAGACGTACTAACAACCCCAAAGTAGCCAAAAGCAGAAGGGGGCTCCTTGCCAACAAGGAGCCCCCTTCATTCCAAAAAAATCAGCCAAGTATCTAGACACCAAGACGCCATCTTGGCGGCAAGCAAGTCACCCAAGGACCTGGCCGGGCGAGGCGGTTAAGTTTTTCGTAGATTCCGCACGAGCCGGAAAGCACTTAATGTGCTTTCCGAGCGAGCCCAGGACCTGACCGAACGAAAAACTTACCCGCCTCGCCCGGCCAGGTCCGACGAGCGCGTTAACGAGCCGCCAAGATGGCATCGATGAGCGTCAGTACGCCCCCGTCGTTGTTGCTCGGAATGCGCCACTTGGCGTGCGCGTTCATATGCTCCTCGGCGTTGTCCACGATAAAGCTGTGTCCGACGCGCTCCAGCATGGGGATGTCGTTGTAGGTGTCGCCCACGGCGGCGGCATCGGCGATATCGATGCCCAGGTGCTCGCAAAGATGCGCGACGCCGGCGCCCTTGTCGACACCCAGGTTCATAAAGTCAATCCACTCGCGCCCGGCGTTGGTGACGTAGAGCTTGTCCGAGAACTCGGGGCTATAGGTCTCGCGGAAAGCGGGCTCGGCGTCGTAGCCGGGGAAGAAGACCGAAATCTTGTTGGACTCGAAATCAATGCCCTCAAAGCTGTCGACGTAGTTGATTGTGTTGTAGTAGACGCTGATCTCGTCGTGGTACTGATGGTCGCGGGCAAGCACGTAGAACTCGTCGAAGCAGCACAGGACGGGGACAGCGCGCGGATCCTCCGAGGCGCGGCTCAGGACCTGCTGATACAGCTCCACGTCAATATTGCTCTTATAGATATAGCTGCCGCGATAGATCACGCACGCTCCGTTGTCGGGACAAAAGGCGAGGCGGTTCTTGATGCCCTCGAACATCTCCTCGAGCTTGGGGGCGGGACGTCCGCTGGCGGGGCAGAATACGATGCCGGCGTCGGCGAGCTTGTCCAGGCGCTCATCAAGACCCTGGGGCAGCACGCGCTCGTCGGTCAGCAGCGTCTTGTCCATGTCGACGGCGATGAGCTTAATGTTTCCGATATTGGCGTCCGATTCGTAAGTTTGCATAAAGGCGAGCCTTTCGTTTCGAAATTGTTTCAGACGTTATAACCATCAACTCGTAGTCAGGCGTATTTTCGCAGGATTGGCGCGCGTTTGCATCACCATTCACAAACTAATGAAAAAACTTTTCAGAAATTTGAATTTGTCGCTTGTGCTGCGGGCACTTTAGCGTAATATAGCGAACATCGAAAACGGAGACGGCAAAACAACCGCTTACCGAGGAAAAGGTACCGTTTACGATATTAGAATTGCGCCCGGCGATAGGTGAAAGGAGAGGCAGATGCAGTTCGTAAAGATCATCACCACTGCAGACAATGCCATCCGACGCCAGCGCGCAATTTCCCGACGACGATAACAATCGTCTCTGTCCGCATGGGGCAAATTGCCTCAACAGAGTCATTTTGAGGTCGTTGGGTTTTAGCACGACATTGCTGCATGTTTCTAGGGCATGTATGTGCTGATTTTTGCTATTTAACCTGATATTGCACGGTATATGACCTTGAAATGACTTGCAACTGACCGATGTTCTAACTAGCTACCAAGGGCGAAAGGAAACAGCCATGAGCAAGGAAAAAGTCGTTCTCGCATATTCCGGTGGTCTTGATACATCCGTATGTGTCAAGTGGCTCCAGGACGAGAAGAATCTCGATGTCGTTTGCGTCTGCGGCAACGTGGGCCAGGAGGAGACCGGCCTGGATGCCAAGAAGCAGAAGGCGCTTGACCTGGGCGTTCTCGATTGCCAGGTACTCGACCTGCGCGACGAGTTCTCCGATGAGTTCCTGACTAAGGCCATCGCCGCCAACTCCATGTACGAGAACAAGTACCCGCTGCTCTCCGCCCTGTCTCGTCCGCTGCTTGCCAAGAAGCTCGTCGAGGTCGCCCACGAGTTTGGCGCGACCTACGTCGCCCACGGCTGCACCGGTAAGGGTAACGACCAGGTTCGTTTTGAGGCTGCCGTCAAGGCCCTCGACCCCGAGCTCAAGGTTATCGCCCCGGTTCGCGAGTGGGATCTGAAGTGCCGTCCCGACGAGGTCGCCTATGCCCATGCCCACAACGTGCCGGTTCCCGAGGGTGCCAACGACAACCCCTATTCCATCGACGACAACCTGTGGGGTCGTGCCATTGAGTGCGGCCACCTGGAGGATCCCTGGAACGAGCCGCTCGACGACGCCTGGGTTATGACCAAGAATCCCGAGGACACGCCCGACACCCCGACGTATACCGAGATTGAGTTTGAGGCCGGCAAGCCCGTCGCCGTCGACGGCAAGAAGATGAAGCTCTCCGAGATCGTCATCGCCCTCAACAAGATTTCGGGCGACAACGGCTTTGGTCGCCTGGACCTGGTCGAGGATCGTCTGGTGGGCCTCAAGAGCCGCGAATGCTATGAGGTTCCCGGAGCCCTGACGCTCATCACCGCCCACAAGGCACTCGAGGACATCTGCGTCGAGGGCGACCTGCTCAAGACCAAGATCAAACTCGAGCAGGATTGGGCCACCGCCGTGTACAACGGCCAGTGGTACAGCCCGCTCAAGAACGCGCTCGACGCCTTTATGGCCGACACCCAGAAGTTCGTGACCGGCACCGTCCGCCTGAAGTTCTTTAAGGGCAACTGCCATGTTGTCGGCCGCAAGAGCCCGTTTAGCCTGTATGACTACGGCCTGGCCACCTACGACCGCGACACCACGTTTGATGAGAAGGCCAGCGCCGGCTTTATCGAAATCGACACGCTGTCGCTCAAGACGTGGGCCAAGGTCCAGGGTCCCAGCTCTGCTGCCGCTCAGGCTTAAGTCTTCCTTCCCTTGGTATCCGCGCGGCCCATCCGCGTGATACATATCGGGCGCATGGGGTCCCTACCTTTCGTTATGCTTGCTGACACTTCTTAACATCGGTGGCCCCTACGTTCCGCCCGCATATATGATGCCGCGACTGCGGCTGAGTCCGAGCCCCGCCGGGGTTGTCCGGCGGGGCTCCTTCTATCAAATTGGCGGCCTTGCGCCTATATATATGAGGAGTATCCATTATGTTCAATGCTATCGCGCATGCTTTGCTTGCCCTCGCGCCCGAGTTCGATGCTGTAAAGGTCGAGGACGTTCCTATGAGCCTGAAGGCCTGGATCGATGGTTCGCAGGGCAACATCCGGAGGGAGACGTTGGGCGCCAAGTGCATGGTGCGTCACTTCTTTGCAAATTAGCTATATGGCCTCGCGCACGGTGGGGAATATGCAAAACTAGCGGTTGATAAATCGCTTTAGCGACAGGGCACATTGCTTTGGGCGCTTGTTTTGGCATTTGGAGAAAGGAGACGGTTCCATGGCTCTTTGGGGCGGTCGTTTTGAGGCGGGCGTGGCCGAGGTTACGCAGGAGTTTGGTGCGTCGTTGCCGGTCGACAAGCATCTCTATAAGCAGGATATCGCCGGCTCTAAGGCGCATGCCAAGATGCTGGCCGCCCAAGGCATCATCAGTGCCGAGGACGAGCAGGCGATTGCCGAGGGCCTGACCGGAATCGAGCAGGATATCGATGCCGGCAACTTTACCTTCGATATCAACGACGAGGACATCCATATGTCTATCGAGAGCGAGCTGACGCGTCGCATCGGCGAGGCCGGTAAGCGCTTGCATACCGGACGTTCGCGCAACGACCAGGTGGCGACCGACACGCGCCTGGGCGTCAAGGCACTGGCCAAGGAGCTCATGGAGGCCAATCTTGAGCTGCGCCATGTGCTGGTAGATGCGGCTAAGAAGTACGACAAGGTGATTCTGCCGGGCTACACGCATATGCAGCACGCTCAGCCCGTGCTGCTGTCGCATCATCTGCTGGCGTATTCCTGGATGTTCGCGCGCGACTTTACGCGTCTGAAGGCCGCCTTTGATGCCGCCGACAACTGTCCACTGGGTGCTGCCGCGCTTGCCGGTACGAGCTATCCGCTCGATCGCCAGATGACGGCTGCCGAACTTGGCTTTGCGGGCGTGATTCCCAACTCGCTCGATGCGGTTTCCGACCGTGATTTCCTGCTCGACCTGCATTACGCCGGCTCCGTCATGGCCATGCACCTGTCGCGTCTTTCCGAGGAGATCGTGCTGTGGTCGAGCTCCGAATTTGGCTTTATCACGCTTTCAGACTCTTACTCCACCGGCTCGTCTATCATGCCGCAGAAGAAGAACCCCGACTTTGCCGAGCTTATCCGCGGCAAGAGCGGTCGCGTGTACGGCAACCTGGTGCAGTTGCTCGTGACCATGAAGGGCTTGCCGCTCGCCTATAACAAGGACTTGCAGGAGGACAAGGAGGGCGCGCTCGATACCGCCCATACGCTCATGCAGTGCCTGTCCGTTATGGCCGGAATGATTTCGACTTGGACCGTCAACGAGGATGCCATGGCGCGCGAGTGCGGCGTGGGACACCTTGCCGCCACCGATGTTGCCGATTACCTGGCCAAGCGTGGCCTGCCGTTCCGCGAGGCACATGCCGTGGTGGGGCATCTGGTCCTGATGTGCGAGAAGCGCGGCTGTAATCTTGAGGACCTGCCGTTTGAGGTGTTCCAGGAGGCAAGCCCGCTCTTTGAGCGCGACATTACCGAGGCGCTCGACATCCCGTCGATTGTCGCTGCGCGCACGACCGAGGGTGGTACCGGCCCTGCCGCCGTTGCCGTGCAGCTGCAGCGTGCCGAGGCACAGCTCGTGGCTGACGAGGGCGTGTTTGGATCGCTGACCAAGGTCGTCGAGATGGGGCACGGGGCAAAGTAAGGTTTTGGCTAAGCTGCTTTGGCCATTTATTGATAAATTGTTTTGCTTTTACGGGCGCCCGCTTATGTGGGCGTCCGTATTTTGTTGCTATGGGGGAGGGGCTTGTCGAGAACTTCTGTAGGACCTTTGGGCAGGTTGTGAAGGGGGTACGTTCGCGGGCGGCAACCGACCGTCCGCTCGGTTCGATGCGGTTGATGGGCAGTCGGATGGTACTCTAATCGGGCTTCGAAACAGAAGTGACACATATGGAGCGCTTTAATAAATTGCAGCGTTTCAATAGACAGCTTTTTGTTTAACTGCAGCTAAAACTCTGTTACGATGCAGTCCAGGCGGGTGCCGGAATGGGACTTGGGCACGCGCGAACCTACTTGAAAGGCTACCTTATGGCTATCGAGAAGACCTTCATCATGATTAAGCCCGACGCCGTGCGCGACCGTAAGATCGGCGAGATCGTTGCTCGCATTGAGCGCAGCGGCCTTGTCATCGAGCGCATGGAGATGACCACGCTCGAGCGCGCTACCGTCGAGGAGCACTACGCCCATCTGGCCGACAAGCCTTTCTTTGGCGGTCTCTGCGACTTTATGACGAGCGGTCCGGTCGTCAAGATGGTCGTTTCCGGTCTCTCCGCTGTCTCCAAGATGCGCACCCTTATGGGCGCTACCAACCCGCTTGATGCTGCCCCCGGCACCATTCGCGGCGATTTCGCTGTCGATGTCAACGCCAACGTGATCCACGGCTCCGACTGCCTGGAGAACGCCGAGATCGAGATCAAGCGCTTCTTTGGCTAAACCAGCTTTGACTCCTTAAAGCTGTTAGCGTGTGGCTTTGGCGCCGCGGAATTCCATCCGCGGCGCCCTTTTTATTCCAAAATCTATGAAGGGGCCCGTTCGGACATGAGTTCCGAGCGGGCCCCTGCTGTTAGCTTGTGGCACTGAGTAGTTTAGGCCTCGTCGACGACCTTGAGGCCGCGCGTGTGGTCGATTTCGTTGAGGAGATTGACGCGACGCTCGTGGCGGCCGCCCTCAAACTCGGCGTCGAGCCACTCGTCGACAATCATCTTGGCGAGCTCGGAGCCCACGACGCGGGCGCCAAAGGCGAGCACATTGGTGTTGTTGTGCATGCGCGAGAGCTTGGCGCTGAAGGGCTCGGAGCACACGACGGCGCGAACGCCCTCGACCTTGTTGGCGGCCAGGCTGATGCCGACGCCGGTACCGCAGATCAGGATACCCAGGTCGACGTCACCGTTGGCCACGGCCTTACCCACCTTGTAGCCGGCGATGGGGTAATCGAAGCTCTCGGAGGTGTCGGTTCCAAAGTTCACGACCTCACAGCCGCGCTCCTTCAGGTGCTCGGAGATAATGTTCTTGAGCTCGACGGCGGCATGGTCGTTGCCGATACCAATCTTCATGAGTGGTTCCTCTCTGGTCCGTGCGGCGGAATTGCTAAAGGTTTTACCGCGTTCGACTGCATGATAGCGCGACTTTTGTGTAAACGCTCGGGCGTTTTTTGGTCAAACGCTTTAGCATGCAACAAGACTTACTTCTCATGAATTAATGCCGTCAGTTTGTGCTTGAACGCCGTCCGCCGGAACTTGGGTTGCGGTTTTTGATGCATTGTTATCAAATAAATAGAGTTAACTATTATTGAGAGCCCAGTCCGTTATGTAAGCAGGAGATACCTATGCCTACCGATTCCATTCGCGATGCCGCTTTTTGCGATGTCTTGAACCGCGAGCTTGTCTGCGCGCTCGGCTGCACCGAGCCCATTGCCGTTGCCTATGCAGCTGCGCTGGCGAGCCAGACGCTCGGTTGCGAACCCGACCATATGGACGTTGCCTGCTCGGGCAACATCATCAAGAACGTGAAGAGCGTGACCGTGCCCAACTCGGGCGGCATGCACGGTATTGAAGCGGCGGCCGTGCTGGGCGCCGTGGGCGGTGACGCCAAGAGCGCGCTCGAGGTGCTCGAGAGCGTTGACGATAAAGACCGTGCGCGCGTGACCGAGCTTCTCGCCGACGCCGGCTACTGCGATGTGTCGCTTGTCGAGGGTGTGCCCAACCTCTACATCAAGGTGACTGCCACGGCCGGGGGCCATACTGCGGTCGTCGAGATTACCGATCACCACACTAATGTCACGTGCCATACGCTCGACGGTATTCCGGTATGCGGCAAGTCGGCGGGGGAGTGTGCCGCCTGCGCCGAGCGCGTCGTGGCCGAGCGTGCGGCAGATAGCGCTGACACGCCCATGTCGATTGAGTCCATCATCGACTTTATCGAGGACGGTGACATTGAGGACGCCCGCGTTGCCGTTGAGCGTCAGATCGAACTGAACGGTGCGATTAGCGCCGAGGGCCTGGCGCACGCTTGGGGTGCCGAGGTGGGCCGCACACTGCTGGGCGCACGTGCCGATGACGTCGCCTGCCGTGCCCGTGCCCGTGCAGCCGCCGGGTCCGATGCCCGCATGAACGGCTGCGCGCTGCCGGTCGCCATTGTGTGCGGCTCGGGCAATCAGGGCATTACTTGCGCGCTGCCTGTTATGGAGTATGCCGAGTACCTGCGCTGCGACCATGAACGCCTGGTGCGCGCCGTGATGCTGTCTGATCTGATCGCCGTGCATATCAAGAGCTATATTGGTGCGCTCTCGGCGTTTTGCGGTGCTATTTGCGCCGCATGCGGTGCCGGCGCCGCGATTACCTGGCTGTGCGGTGGCACGCACGAGCAGATTGGTGCGACGGTCTCGAATACGCTCGGTAACGTGGGCGGCATCGTGTGCGATGGCGCCAAGGCAAGCTGTGCCGCCAAGATTTCCGCTGCCGTCGATGCAGCGATTCTGGGCCACGATATGGCCATGCAGGGCCGCGGCTTCCGTGCCGGTGAGGGCCTCATTCAGGATACCGTCGAGCAGACAATCGCCAGCATGGGCTATGTGGGCCGCGTGGGCATGAAAGATACCGACGTCGAGATCCTCAACATCATGATCGGCAAAACTCAAGTCTGTTAAGACAGTTCGTCGGCTATTTGGTGCTCGTAGAAGGCTTCTACTACGGCGTTGAAATCGCGGGCGAAGTCTTCCATGGTTCCGCGCCAGGTGGCTCGGCTGGGCTTGCCTTGGCCCACATAGGCAGTCTGAATGCCGCAGGCGGGGCTGGGGAAGTCGCGTTTGGGATCGTTGCCCACCATGAGGACCTCGTGCGGCTCGAGTCCCATCACCTGAAGCTGCTCTAGATAGTAGGTGGCATCGGGCTTGCAGCGGGTGGTGTTTCCCATGTGCGTGACGAGCTCAAAGGGGGCGTCGGCCAAATCGCCCCAACCCATGCGGCACTCGATGGCCCCCTGCGGAAAGCTGGGGTTGGTGAAGAGCGCGCAGCGCAGTCCTGCGTCCTGTACGGCCTGAAGCGCGGCGTGTGCGCCCGGCATGGCGTGGGCGTTGATGACATCGTCGTTCTTGTACGGAAGAACTTCGCGGTCGTAGTAGGTAAACGCCTCGTAGATAAGTGGGTCCGAGAGGCAAATGCCGCACCGGCGCTCAACCTCTTCTTGGTAGAACTCCAGATTGGTGCGATTATCCGTGCCGCTTCGGCGATTGGCGTTGAGGTCGACCAAGATGGTGCCGAGGCGTGCCATCGTGCCACCGTGGCTGCGGCGACCGATATCCGCGAGCATCGACGAGACATCCTTAAAATAGCGAAGGATGAACGCGTTGAGGTTGATGCTAAGAAGCGTTTCGTCCATATCGAAAACGACTGCTTTGAGCACGCGGGCACCTTTCTCGATAAATCGTTCCAGAATCGTTGGCTTCGGATACTTTACCTCAAAGGCGTATGGGCAAACTGCTTATCGTCAAGTTGTGGAGACGGCTGTCGATAAGATTACGAAAAAGTCTCCACACGAGTAAAAAAACGCAGTTCACGCTTGAAATCGAACTCATTTCCCCGTAACCTATACGAACGTGATTGCATAAGCGTCACATTAGTATCTGTCGGCTCCCGAGTGTTCCTAAACGTTGTGTGCTTGTCGCACCCTTCTGTAGGTCCTAGCAATCGGGGCCCCGTAGTTCGAAAGGGGTCCACCTTTGAGTGAGATTCAGAACTCGTCCATTTTCTCTCTTGACGATGTCAACGAGGAGGAGATGAACAACCTCATCGACGGTACGATTACCGACTTTGATGAGGGCGATCTCGTTAACGGCACTGTCGTTAAGATCGAGCATGACGAGGTGCTCGTTGACATCGGATTCAAGTCCGAGGGCGTTATCCCGGTCCGCGAGCTGTCCATCCGCAAGGACGCTAACCCTGCAGACATCGTTGCACTCGGTGATCCCATCGAGGCTCTGGTTCTCCAGAAGGAGGACAAGGACGGTCGTCTGGTCCTGTCCAAGAAGCGTGCCGAGTACGAGCGTGCTTGGAACCGCATCGAGGAGAAGTTCAACTCCGGCGAGAACGTCGAGGGCGAGGTTATCGAGGTTGTCAAGGGCGGCCTGATCCTCGACATCGGCCTGCGTGGCTTCCTGCCCGCCTCCCTCGTCGACCTCCGTCGTGTCAAGGACCTCACCTCTTACATGGGCACCCGCATCGAGGCCCGCGTCATCGAGATGGACCGCAACCGCAACAACGTCGTCCTCTCCCGTCGTGTCGTGCTCGAGGAGTCCCGTAAGGCCGAGCGCTCCGAGATCCTGTCCAAGCTCAAGTCTGGCATGCGTCTCCAGGGCACCGTTTCCTCCATCGTCGACTTCGGCGCCTTCGTCGACCTCGGCGGTATCGACGGCCTCATCCACATCTCCGAGCTCTCCTGGAACCACGTCAACCATCCTTCCGAGGTTGTCAAGGTCGGCCAGGAGGTCGAGGTCGAGGTTCTCGACGTCGATCTCAACCGCGAGCGCATCTCCCTGGGTCTCAAGCAGACCACCGAGGATCCGTGGCGCGCACTGGTCAAGAAGTACCCCGTCGGCGCTATCGTCGAGGGCACTGTGACCAAGCTTGTCCCGTTCGGCGCTTTCGTCGACCTGGGCGAGGGCATCGAGGGCCTGGTGCACATCTCCGAGATGGCCAACAAGCACGTCGACCAGCCTTCTCAGGTCACCCACGTGGGCGACAAGGTTCAGGTCAAGGTCATGGAGATCGACCTCGACCGTCGTCGTATCTCCCTGTCCATGAAGTCTGCTGCTGAGACTCTGGGCGTCGAGATCGAGGTTACCCCGCTGCCTTCCGAGAAGAAGGACGAGGAGACCGACGCCGAGTAAATCGGTTTGACGATCACTTGTTTTAAGGGATCCGTCCGCAATGGACGGGTCCCTTTTTGCATTTGCTGCTAAGGTGCGCGATGCTGCCCGGGCGCAATGCTGTCCGGGCTGTCCACAGGCTATTGGGTTGTCGGTGCATGAAAAATGCCGACATCCCGCCTCGGGGAGGAGGCGGGAACGCACCGAGTAGACGGAGGGGTGCGGAGCGCGGTCGCGTCTCGACTGACGACGTTGCCCATCGACGACCCTATTGTACTGCATGGCGTGGTTCTTGGTTTATCGTGTCGAACGCTTGTGTTGTGCCAATGCCTGCGGCGGTGGTGTGTTACACTCTTTCACTGCTGAGTGGGCCAGACGGTCGCGCGATGTGCTGCTTGCAGCACGCGTGAGGAAAGTCCGGGCTCCAGAGGGCGGGATGCCGGCTAACGGCCGGGCGGAGTGATCCGACGGAAAGCGCCGCAGAAAAGAAGACTCCCACCTGCGCCGCAAGGCGTAAAGGGAAAAGCTGAAACGGTGGTGTAAGAGACCACCAGCGCCGTGGCAACACGGCGGCTTGGCAAGCCCCATCCGGAGCAAGCGCGAATAGGAACGCTATGGGCCGGCCCGGTCCGCGTTCGGGTAGCGTGCGTGGAGCTGCACGGTAACGTGCAGACAAGATAAATGACCGTTCACGACAGAACCCGGCTTACAAGCCCACTTGGCACTTTGTTGACGCTGCGAACCCGTCAGCGCGGCAATCTGCCTTTCAAGCCTTCGGGCATGACCATAAGGTCAATGCTCTCGTCTTTCAAGGCACCTTGCTCGCGCTGACGGGTTCTCGCTTTCGTTGACGGAATCATCGGCGGTTCCGTTCTTGTTGGCGAGGGCAACGGTACGGCCTTTGCCGTATTATTGAGGCTGTTTGTTGCTTTGCTTGTTGTTGAGGGGCTTTGTTGGACAGCTATTTTACTCTGCAATCGAATATTGAGGCTTCGGGCGAGTTTGTGGACCGCAAGAGCCGGTTTATTGCCCAACTGGTCCATATTGAGTCCGAGGACGAGGCGAATGCCTTTATCGAGATGGTTCGCAAGCGTCATTACGACGCTCGGCATAATGTGCCCGCGTGGATTTTGGTCGATGGACGCGAGCGCCAGAGCGATGATGGTGAGCCGAGCCGCACGAGCGGTATGCCGACGCTCGAGGTGCTGCGCGGTGCGGAGCTCAAAAATGTTTGCTGCGTAGTGACGCGCTATTTTGGTGGCACGCTGTTGGGGCCTGGTGGCTTGGTGCGCGCCTATACCGCGGCGACGCAGGCGGCGGTGGCCTCGGCTCAGGAGGCTGGGCAGATCGTCGAGATGACAAGTGTTGTGCCCGTTGACGTGCATGTGGCCTATCCGCAGTATGAGCAGGTGCTTCGCTTGGCCCAGGATTCGGGTGCCAAGGTTTCGGATACCGATTATGCGGATACCGTGACACTTCACTTGGTGTTTAAGGCAGGGGAGCAGGAGTCGTTTTGCGCCAAGATGCGCGAGCTTATGGCGGGGCGCGAGGAGATTGAGGTCGGCGCTCCCGAATTTGCCGAGTTCTAACGGCGACGGCCGGCGTGCTTTTGGATGGATCCCAAGCGCGCCGGCCGTCGTTTTCTGTTGCTGCCGTTTACTCGGCGAGCTGCTTTAGCATATCGCAGGCGATCTCGACGGCATCGTCGATGCAGCCGGGGCAGCTGCGGAGCGGACCCTTATCCGATCCAATGCCCTTGAGCGTGCCGCAGACGGTCGTCGTGTTCTTCTCGCCAAAACGCTTGGCGATTTCGCGCGACAGCTTGTAGGTCTGGCCCTTGGTCTTGGGGTTTTCCATGCCGTCGCTCATCACGAAGCCCATGATGGCCACGGCGCCCGAGATGGCGCCGCAGGTTTCGGTCATGCCGCCCATGCCGGCGCCAAAGCCCTCGGTGAGGGTAAAGGCGACCTGGGGGTCGAGCCCGACGGCGGGCGCGAGCGTGCAGGCGACGGCCTGGGCGCAGTTAAAGCCACGGGCGTGGTATTCGGCAGCCTGAGCCTGACAGGCGGTGATGTCGAGCTGGGCCGTATCGATTTGCTTCATCGTTGTCTCCTTGGTCATGGTGTACCCGCCTATGGTACCCGTGACGGTGCGTGTAATCATCGAGAGCTTCATGGATGCTTCATTTTTATCTATCGAGCAAATGCCTTAGGCTGAGACGAATGCCCCTGATTCATTTGTCCCATAACCTACCTCGGGGATGGGTTGAGAGGGGTGCAGGGTAGCGGTATCGTGAACCGAATAAAACGTAACCCAGGCAAGGGAGCAAGATATGAGCGAGCAGACCATCGGTACTACATGTGTTCAGGGCGGCTATCACCCGGGAGATGCCGAGCCGCGCCAGGTGCCCATCTATCAGTCCACCACGTGGAAGTACGACACGTCGGAGCACATGGGCAAGCTGTTTGACCTAGAGGAGTCGGGCTACTTCTACAGCCGTCTGCAGAATCCCACGTGCGATCTGGTTGCTGCCAAGATCTGTGAGATGGAGGGCGGTACCGCTGCGATGCTCACGAGCTCGGGCATGGCTGCGAACTTCCTTGCGATCTTTAACGTTGCCGGTGCTGGCGATCACGTGGTCGCGAGCTCTGCCATCTACGGCGGTACCTACAACCTGCTCGCCCATACTATGGAGCGCATGGGTCTTACCTGCACGTTCGTTGCTCCCGACTGCTCCGACGAGGAGCTCGAGGCAGCCTTCCAGCCCAACACTAAGCTCGTCTTTGGCGAGACGATCGCCAACCCCGCCCTTGCCGTGCTCGATATTGAGCGCTTTGCCAAGGCCGCGCACGACCACGGCGTACCGCTGATGGTCGACAACACCTTCCCGACGCCCGTGATGTGCCGTCCCTTTGAGTGGGGCGCCGACATCGTTACGCACTCCACCACTAAGTACATGGATGGACATGCGGCCTACCTGGGCGGCGTGATCGTCGACCACGGCCAGTTTGACTGGATGGCCCATGCGGACAAGTTCCCGGGTCTCACCACGCCTGACGAGAGCTACCACGGCGTGACCTATGCCGAGAAGTTCGGTCGTGAGGGCGCCTTCATTACCAAGGCAACCGCTCAGCTCATGCGCGACCTCGGCCCCATGCAGAACCC
>CAUADW010000024.1 GCA_958427895.1 uncultured Collinsella sp. | reverse complement strand
AGAACTCAACGACGGTGGGAAGCTTGTCGCCCGGTTTAAGAGTGCCATCCTCGATAGTGCGACGAATATCTGCAGCTATCGCCTCGTATTTTGGGATCACGGAACCTCCTTTCCAACCTGATTGAGTATAAAAGAAAGTATAGTTAACACCTAAGCATCCCTATTGTATATTTAAAAAGTTCGAGAAAGATATAATTAAAAGTCGCTTCGCATATAAACTAGAGCGCTCTAAATAGATAAACATCTGAGTAATGTCGTGTTAAGCGGCCATTCGCGTTTTCCCAGATAAAACCTGCCAAAACAAACCTGTCCCTTTTTGGTAGGTTTTTGCCTTGGGAGCGGTACCATACAGGCAATGTTTAAACGAGAAAGGCGGGCTCCCATGGAACCTAAGCAGTATTACATCGGCATCGACGTCGGCGGTACCTCGGTCAAGGAGGGTCTGTTTGATGAAGACGGAAACCTGCTTGCCAAGGCCAGCGTGCCCACGCCTCCCATCGTTGACGCTGCGGGCTTTGCCGCGGTGACCGAGGCTATCGACCAGGTGGTCGCCAAGGCCCAGATTCCGCGTGCCTTTGTGTCGGGCATTGGCCTGGCCGTTCCGTGCCCCATCCCGGCATCGGGCGATGCTAAGGTCAAGGCCAACATTGCCATTAACCTGCCCGAGCTCAAGATCGCCATCCAGGAGCACTGCCCCGACGCGGTCGTTAAGTACGAGAACGACGCTAACGCCGCTGCTATGGGCGAGGCCTGGCTCGGTTCTGCCAAGGGCGTGCAGAACGTGGTGATGGTCACCATCGGTACCGGCGTGGGCGGCGGCGTTATCGTTAACGGCGACGTGGTATCGGGCGTTGTGGGTGCTGGCGGCGAGATTGGCCACATGTGCCTGAACCCGGCCGAGGAGCGCACCTGCGGCTGCGGCGGCCATGGCCACCTGGAGCAGTATTCCAGCGCTACCGGCGTGGTGAGCAACTACCTTGCCGAGTGCGAGAAGGCGGAAGTCGAGCCCATCGAGCTCACCGGCCCCTCCGATTCCAAGGACGTGTTCCAGGCCTGCCGCGAGGGCGACAAGCTCGCGCTGGCCGCGGCCGATACCATGGCCGACTATCTCGGCCGCGCACTGGCGCTTATTGCCAACGTGGTTGATCCCGAGATGTTCCTCATCGGCGGCGGCGCCTCCGCCTCGGCCGATGTCTACCTCGACAAGGTTCGCGAGCACTTTAAGCAGTACGCGCTTTCCGCCTCGCGCGAGACGCCCATTAAGGTCGCTTCGCTCGGAAACGACGCCGGCATCATCGGTGCCGCCTACGTAGCCCTGCGCGCTGCCGGTAAATAACTGGTGCAAGGGGGACAGGTTACATTGCACCAACATGGTGCAAAAGGGACAGCCTTGGCCCCCGTGCCTGCGCCCCAAAATATGCCGTGGCCCTTCCGTCTGCGAAGGCTCGGCATCGGCGTGCTACCATAGCTACGTCCAAGTACACATATCAAGTGGAGGATATCCATGGCAAACGTTCTTGTCTTTGGTCACCAGAACCCCGATAACGACGCCATCATGAGCGCCGTCGTCCTGTCCCAGCTGCTCAACCAGGTTGAGTATGCCGGCAACACCTACGAGGCCTGCGCCCTTGGTCAGCTTCCGGCCGAGTCCGCCAAGCTGCTCGCCGACGCCGGCATTGCCGAGCCCCGCGTGATCGAGTCCGTCGAGGCCGGTCAGCTCGTCGTCCTCACCGACCACAACGAGTCTGCCCAGTCCGTTGCCGGCCTTAAGGACGCCGCGGTCTTTGGCGTTGTCGATCATCACCGCATCGGCGACTTCGAGACCGCCGGCCCGCTGCACTACATCTGCCTGCCTTGGGGTTCCAGCTGCACCATCGTCACCAAGCTCGCCGGCGTGCTCGGCGTTGAGCTTTCCGACGTTCAGGCCAAGCTGCTGCTCTCGGCCATGATGACCGACACGCTCATGCTCAAGAGCCCCACCACCACCGATGTCGACCGCGCCGTCGCCGCCAAGCTCGGCGAGCAGGTGGGCGTCGACCCGGTCAAGTTTGGCATGGAGGTCTTCCTCACCCGTCCGTCTGGCTCCTTCACCGCAGCCGAGATGGTCGGCAACGACATCAAGATGTTCGAGCCTGCCGGCAAGAAGCTGCTCATCGGCCAGTACGAGACTGTCGACAAGACTCGCGCACTCGGCATGATCGACGAGATTCGCGAGGCCATGCGCGCCTACTCCGTCGAGAAGGGTGCCGACGGCATCGTCCTGTGCATCACTGACATCATGGAGGAGGGCTCGCAGGTCCTGCTCGAGGGCGAGACCGAGGCTGCTCAGAAGGGCCTGGGCATTGCCGACGAGCACGACGGCGTCTGGATGCCGGGCGTCCTCTCCCGTAAGAAGCAGGTCGCTGCCCCCATCATGGCCGCCTGCTAGGTTTAGTTGACCAAACGCCACGACCGGATCGCGGAAGCCCCGCGCTCCGGTCGTTTTTTGTGCACGGCGCCGCGTCGTCTCTTGGATAGGCGCGCCCGTGCCGTTGAGCAAATAATGTTCAACCTGTGGTTCCGCTTTTCGGCCACGCCTGCGTGCCTGTCGTGCAGGGTAGGCTAGATGCAAGCGTAATACGTTAGAGCGCGGCACCGCCACTTGGGCGGGCCGTGCTTTTTTAAGACGGGAGCTTTCCCGTGAAAGGAGCCGCCCATGGCAGCACCCGAGCAGCTGTTTAACGTTCGTGAGCGCAAGCGTTTTGAGCGCCACGACATTTGGGAGCGCATCACCGAGAACGGCACGATTTCCGCCGCCGTCATGGTCTTCGCCGCCATTGCCGCCGTCATTTGCGCCAATACCGATGCCTACGAGGCCATCCATCACTTTTTGGAGACCCCGCTGTATGTGGGTCTGGGCAACCTTACGGCCGGTCTCACCGTTGAGCTATTCGTCAACGACTTCCTCATGGCGATTTTCTTTTTGCTGGTGGGCATTGAGCTTAAGTACGAGATGACGGTCGGCGAGCTCAAAAACCCGCGCCAGGCTATGCTTCCCATGCTGGCGGCCGTGGGCGGCGTCGTCGTTCCCGCCTGCATCTATCTGATCTTTAACCATGCCGGCGCGCACAACGGCTGGGCCATTCCCATGGCAACCGATATTGCCTTTGCGCTGGGCGTGCTGTCGCTTTTGGGTAATCGCGTGCCCAACGGTGTGCGTGTGTTCTTCTCGACGCTTGCCATCGCCGACGACCTCATTTCCATCGCCGCCATCGCCATCTTCTACGGTCAGAGCCCCAATCCGTTTTGGTTGGGCGCCGCCGCGCTTGTGACCTGCGCGCTCGTGTGGCTCAACAAGACGCAGCATTACCGCCTTGCCCCGTACTCGGTGCTGGGCCTGCTGCTGTGGTTCTGCATGTTCAAGAGCGGCGTGCATGCTACGCTCGCCGGCGTCATCTTGGCCTTTACCATCCCGGCCAAGTGCGGCGTCAAGCTCGATAGCCTCACCGATTGGTTGGGCGAGTGCCTGCCGCTGCTCGATGACCGCTACGATGACGAGGCACACATCCTGGGCCAGCATGACTTTACCGTCTCGACTACCAAGGTCGAGCGCGTCATGCACCGCGTGACCCCGCCGCTCATCCGCATGGAGCGCCTGATCTCCACGCCGGTCAACTTTGTGATCCTGCCGATCTTCGCGTTCGTCAACGCACAGGTTCGCCTGGTGGGCGTGGACATGAGCACGCTACTCACCGACCCGGTGACGCTCGGCGTGTACTTTGGCATGCTGCTGGGCAAGCCGATCGGCATCTTTGGCATGACGTTCGCCCTGGTCAAGCTCAAGGCCTGCGAGCTGCCGCACAATGTCAACTGGCATATGATTGCCGGCGTGGGCATTCTGGGCGGCATCGGCTTTACCATGTCGATCCTCATCAGCGGCCTTGCCTTCCCGACGGCCCAGTTTGAGGTTCTGGCAGCCAAGGCCGCTATTCTTGCCGGTTCGGTCACCGCTGCCGTGCTTGGCATGATCTACATGAGTGTGATCTGCAAGCACCCCGCGCCCAAGAACGAGTAGGCGCGTAGAAACAGACGCCAGAGCCTGCTCGAGCGCGTGTAAAACGCGGTTTTGAGTGGTACTTGCCACCTGCCGGACACCCCAGTGGCCAAAAAACGCCGTTTGTGAGTACTGTCACAAACGGCGTTTCATTTTAGGCGCGAAAAATAATGTACAAATCTATTCTGTCTGTGCATTAACGATTGCGTGGCTGGACGAAAAATGCCGATGCATCCTTCCAAAACCGGACACAAAAGGCCAAGACTGGCTTTTTTAATTCAAAATCGCTGTTACTAAAAAAGTAACAGTACTCATATTTGCTATTTTTTGACCACAGGCCCCAATGACTAGGTTTATTCCACGGTGCCGTAGATGGCGCCCCAGCCGTGGGCGGCCAAGGCGGAGTTGAGTTGGTCGCAAAGTGACTGGCGGTCGTAATAGCCGGGCGGTAGCAGGTTGACGATTTCCATGAGGTCGGGCGCCAGGTCCAAGATTTCGGCCTGTACGATTAGATCCAGGCGGTCGATGGCGTGACGGTCGTAAAATAGTCCGTCGACCAGGCGCTGCAGGTCGCCGAATTCCTCGGCCTGGAACGATCCGTACTCCATAGTGCCTCCTTGGGCGCTTCACGCCGGCATGCGCGGCGATTCGTAATTCATTGCGATGGACTTAATCTATCACGGCTTCATAACGTTGCGACGGTGGCGGTCTATACTTAGAAGAATTGCAACGTACCGCTTCGTGAAAGGTCGCACCCATGCAGACGATCTACCAGAAGATGGAAACCACCGAACTCGATGCCGCCATCGAGGCGCTCAAGGCCGAGGTCGCCGAGGTCAAGGCCAAGGGCCTGGCGCTCGACATGGCCCGCGGCAAGCCGTCGCCCTCCCAGGTGGACATCTCTCGACCCATGCTCGATATCCTCAATGCCGATGCCGATCTGCACGACGGCAATGTCGACTGCTCCAACTACGGCTGCTTTGAGGGCATTCCCTCGGCACGCAAGCTGGCGGGGGAGTTCCTGGGTTGCCCCGCCGAGCAGACGCTCGTGCTGGGTTCGTCGAGCTTGCTGATCGAGCACGATATCGCCGGTATGTTCTGGCGTTGCGGCTCGTGTGGTAGCGATCCTTGGGAGGCTTACGAGGCAGCGCACGACGGCAAGAAGGTCAAGTTCCTGTGCCCGGTTCCCGGCTACGATCGCCACTTTGGCATTACCGCCGACTTGGGTATCGAGAACGTTCCCGTCGCGATGACCGACAACGGCCCCGATATGGACGAGATCGAGCGCCTCGTTGCCGCCGACGATTCCATCAAGGGCATCTGGTGCGTGCCCAAGTATTCCAACCCCACGGGTATCACCTTTAGCGAGGACACCGTGCGCCGCCTGGTCGAGATGCACACGGCCGCGCCCGATTTCCGCATCTTCTGGGACAACGCCTACTGCGTGCACGACCTGTACGACGAGACCGACGAGCTCGCCAACATCTTTGATCTTGCCCGCGCGGCGGGCACCGAGGACCGCGTGGTGGCATTCGCCTCGACGTCCAAGATCACCTTCCCGGGCGCCGGTATCGGCTTTATCGGTGCGAGCCCCGCGGTTATCGCGGAGTTCTCCAAGCGCCTGAAGGCCGGCCTCATCAGCGCCGACAAGCTCAACCAACTGCGCCACGTGCGCTTCCTTCCCACCATCGAGGCGGTCAAGGAGCACATGAAAAAGCATGCCGAGTTTTTGCGCCCGCGCTTTGAGGCCGTTGAGCGCAAGCTTACCGAGGGCCTGGGCGATACGGGTTGCGCCACCTGGACGCATCCCCGCGGCGGCTACTTTGTAAGCTTCGATGGTCCCGAGGGCTCGGCCCAGAAGGTCGCCGCGCTTTGTGCCGACCTGGGCGTCAAGCTCACGCCGGCTGGTGCCACCTGGCCTTATGGCAAGGATCCGCGCGATACCAACATCCGCATCGCGCCGAGCTATCCCACGGTCGAGGACCTGGAGGCCGCGCTCGATGTGCTGGTGCTGGCCGTTAAGCTTGTCGCTGCCGAGCTTGCTCGTGCCGAGCGCGCCTAACGCCTAGGGCCCCGCAAGTCCGCGCCCAGTACTATCCGCACTTTCGATACGTAAAGGAGCGTATACATGGATTTGGGTATTTCCACCAACCCCACGCCGGAGATCTACACCATTAAGGTAACCGGCGAGATCGATATCTCTAACGCCGATAGCCTGCGCAATGCCATCGACCTGGCGCTCGAGCAGCCCACCGAGGCCGTTGAGCTCGATTTTGCCCAGGTGAGCTACATCGATTCGACGGGCATTGGCGTGCTCGTGGGCGCCGCGCACCACGCGGTCGACCACGGCAAGCGCTTTAGCTGCACCAATGTGCAGCCCCCGGTGATGCGCGTGGTCCAGCTGTTGGGTGTCGACCAGGAGATTTCGATCACCGCTGCATAATCTTTGCCCCAAAAGGGCGTGCCGTTTGGCATATGTTTGTGATGCGCTCGGACGTTTTGGCGTCCGGGCGCTATACTTGACCGAATGAATAGACGAGTTCCGGCCGAATGGCGCGGTGCGGGCTCGACTCACATCGAGCCTTGGAGGTATGTGTGTTTGGTATTGGAGAGGGTGAGCTCGCGATCATCGTGGTCTTCGGCTTTTTGCTGTTTGGCCCGGATAAGCTCCCACAGATGGGCCGCACGATCGGCCGTGCCATCCGTCAGTTCCGCGAGACGCAGGAAAAGATGACGGCCGTTGTTCAGTCTGAGATTATCGATCCGGTAAGTGAGGCCGCTTCGGCACCGGTCAAGCCCAAGAAGACTGCCGTCGATGACGATTCCGATGCGGACAAGGATGCCGCCGAGACGGCAGCGCCCGCCAAGAAGGAGACCTTTGCCGAGCGCCGTGCCCGCCTTGCTGCCGAGAAGGCCGCGAGCGAGGCTGCCGCCGAGGGCGAGGGTGCTGCTGAGGAGGCCGAGGGTGCCGAGCCTGCCGCTGCCGCCGAGCCTGTCGTCGAGCCCGAGCCTGCTGCAGAACCGGAGCCCGAGCCCGAGCCGGTAGAGCCCACGACGGCCGACCTCTACGCCCGTCGTCCCCGCAAGCGCAAGGCCGTCGTCGACCAGCTCGCCCGCGAGCTCGAGGCCGAGGACGACGCCGCTGCCGCCGACGCCTCGAAGGGAGGCGATGAGTAATGCCTATCGGACCTGCGCGCATGCCGCTCTTCGATCACCTGGGAGAGCTCCGTCGCCGCCTGACTATCGTGGTCGTGTCGGTGTTTGCCGCCGCCATCGTGCTGTATTTCGCCACGCCCGTGGTGCTCGACATCCTGGAAGACCCCATCCGCTCCTTTGTGCCGGACGGTAAGTTCTACATCACCACCACGCTCGGCGGCTTTGGCCTGCGCTTCTCGCTGGCCATCAAGATGGCCGTGGTCATGTGCACGCCCATGATCATCTGGCAGATTCTAGCATTTTTCCTGCCGGCGCTGCGTCCCAACGAGCGCAAATGGGTCGTGCCCACGGTGCTCGCCTCGACGGTGCTGTTCTTCCTGGGCGCCATCTTCTGCTATTTCATCATCATCCCGGCGGGCTTTGAGTGGCTTATCGGCGAGACCTCGGCCGTCGCCACGGCGCTGCCCGACCTGGAGAACTACGTCAACATGGAGCTGCTCTTTATGATCGGCTTTGGCGTGGCGTTTGAGCTGCCGCTTATCATCTTCTACCTGTCCGTCTTCCACATCGTGTCCTACGCGGCCTTCCGCGGCGCCTGGCGCTACGTGTACGTGGGCCTGCTTGTGGGCTCGGCTGTGATTACGCCCGACGGCTCGCCCGTTACGCTGGGCCTCATGTATGGTGCCCTGCTCTCGCTCTACGAGATTTCGCTCGCCATTGCCCGCGTGGTCATTACCGCGCGCGAGGGCAAGGAGGGCTTGTTTGTGAGCCGTCTGGACCTGTTCTCGGACGATGAGGACGACGAGGAGTAAATCGGTATGCACGAGGTTGGCATTGTCAACGGCATACTCGATACAGTGATTCGCGCGGCGCGTGGGGCGGGGGCCTCGCGCGCCGTTTTGGTAACGCTGCGTATCGGGGATATGACCGAAGTTGTGCGCGAGGCGCTCGACTTTGCGTGGGAGACATTTCGCGATGAGGACCCGCTCACGCGAGGCTGCGAGCTTGCCGTGGAGGAAGTCCATCCACAAAGCGAGTGTCTGGACTGCGGGGAGGTCTTTGAGCACGATCGCTTCCATTGCCGCTGTCCCCAATGTGGCGGCGCCAACGTGCGCCTGCTGCACGGCCGCGAACTCGACATCGCAAGTATCGAAATCGAAACCCCCGACGATTAGCCCATCAGCCACCTGGGGACGGGGTATAAAGGGGCAAAAGTAAGGAGCGCTGAGTATGGCTGAGAAAACGATTGATATCGCGTCGCCGATCCTGTCGCGCAATGAGCGCCTGGCAGATCAGCTGCGTCAGCGATTTAATGAGGCAGGCACCTATGTGATCAACGTCTTGTCGAGCCCCGGTTCGGGCAAGACCACCACGATCCTGGGCACCAACGAGCGCCTGCGTGACAAGGCCGGCCTGCGCTGTGCCGTCATCGAGGGCGATATCGCCTCGGATGTCGACGCCATCACCATGAAGGAAGCCGGCATGCCCGCCATCCAGATCAACACGGGCGGCCTGTGCCACCTCGAGGGCAACATGATCATGGAGGCCGTTGACGCGTTTGACCAGGCTGTGGGTCTGGAAAACATCGACGTCATCTTTATCGAAAACGTGGGTAACCTGGTCTGCCCAGTCGACTTTGACTTGGGCGAGAACCTGTCCATCATGATTCTCTCGGTGCCCGAGGGCGACGACAAGCCCATCAAGTACCCGGGCATCTTCCAGCACGCTGGCGCGCAGCTGCTCAATAAGGTCGACGTGGCCCCGGCTTTCGATTTTGACATGGATAGGTATACTAAGACACTCGATGACCTCAATCCGCAGGCGCCGCGGTTTGCCGTGAGCGCGCGCAAGGGCGAGGGCATGGACGCCTGGTGCGATTGGCTCATCGGGCAGATCGAGCAAGCAAGGGCGTAAATCGGCCGCCATGCGGGCGGGCGTAGCCGCAGAGACACGAGATAGGAGCCTCTTTTGAAGCTCATCATCGCCGAGAAAAACGACGCTGCGCGTCAGATCGCCGAGCGTCTGTCCACGGGCAAACCCAAAAAGGATAAGGTGTACAACACCGCCATCTACCGTTTTGAGTGGAAGGGCGAGGAGTGCGTGACCATCGGCCTGGCCGGTCACATCCTTGCGCCCGATTTTTGCGACAGCGTGCTGTTCGATAAAAAGCTGGGCTGGTATTCGGTTACTGAGGACGGCGAGATGCTGCCGGCCGACATGCCCGATGGCCTGGCTCGTCCGCCTTACGACACCAAGCGTAAGCCGTTCCTTGCCGACGGCATCTCCATCAAGGGCTGGAAGCTCGAGAGTCTGCCGTATCTCACCTGGGCACCCGTCATTAAGCTGCCGGCCGAGAAGGAGCTCATCCGCTCGCTCAAGAACCTCGCCAAAAAGTCCGACAGCGTCATCATTGCCACGGACTTCGATCGCGAGGGCGAGCTGATCGGTTCGGACGCCCTCAACAAGGTGCGCGAGGTGGCGCCCGACTTGCCGGTCGCCCGCGCCCAGTATTCTTCGTTTACCAAGGCCGAGATCACGCAGGCCTTCGATAACCTTGTCTCGCTCGACCAGAACCTGGCCGACGCCGGCGAGAGCCGTCAGCACATCGACCTCATTTGGGGTGCGGTGCTCACGCGCTACCTGACGCTCGCCAAGTTTGGCGGCTTTGGCAACGTGCGTTCCGCCGGCCGCGTGCAGACGCCGACGCTTGCCCTGGTGGTCGAGCGCGAACGCGAGCGCATGGCGTTTGTGCCCGAGGACTATTGGCAGATTCGCGGCATGGGCGCCGCGCAAGGCGCTGCCGAGGACGATCGCTTTAAGATCGCGCACAAGACGGCGCGCTTTACCGACAAGGATGCTGCTGAGACGGCGTACGGTCACGTTGACGGTGCCAAGACGGCAACCGTCGCCGCGGTGACCAAGCGCTCGCGCAAGCAGCAGCCGCCCACGCCGTTTGCGACCACCTCGCTGCAGGCTGCCGCCGCAGCCGAGGGTATCTCGCCCGCGCGTACCATGCGCATCGCCGAGTCCCTCTACATGGCGGGCCTCATCAGCTACCCGCGTGTCGACAATACCGTATACCCCGCGACGCTTGATCTGGGCGCCGTGGTGAGCGACCTGGCAAAGATTAACCCGGCGCTGGCACCCGTGTGCAAAAAGGTACTCGCCGGTCCCATGAAGCCCACGCGCGGCAAGGTCGAGACCACCGACCACCCGCCTATCTACCCCACGGGCGAGGGCGATCCGTCCACGCTTGATGGCGGCCAACGCAAACTCTACGATCTTATCGCCCGCCGCTTCCTGGCGACGCTTATGGGTCCCGCGACCATCGAGAACACCAAGCTCGAGCTCGACGTGAACGGTGAGCCGTTCGTGGCTTCGGGCGATGTGCTCGTGACCCCGGGTTTCCGCGAGGCATACCCGTACGGACTCAAGCGCGACGAGCAGATGCCGCCGCTGGAGCAGGGCGATACGGTTGATGTGTTCGACATTAAGCTCGAGGCAAAGCAGACCGAGCCGCCCGCACGCTACAGCCAGGGTAAACTCGTGCAGGAGATGGAGAAGCGCGGCTTGGGCACCAAGTCCACGCGCGCGAGCATCATCGAGCGCCTGTACGCCGTGCGCTACCTCAAAAACGATCCCGTGGAGCCGAGTCAGCTGGGCATCGCCATCATCGATGCGCTGACGCAGTTTGCCCCGCGCATCACGAGCCCCGATATGACCAGCGAGCTCGACGGCGACATGACCCGCGTCGAGCGCGGCGAGGACACCGAAGAGCATGTCGTGACGCACTCGCGCGCACTGCTGGCCGGCGTGCTCGACGAGCTGCTCAAGCATACGCAGGAGCTGGGCGACGCCATCAGCGACGCCGTCACGGCCGATGCACGCGTGGGCGCCTGTCCCAAGTGCGGCAAGGACCTGGTTATGAAGACTAGCGCCAAGACCCGCGGCAGCTTTATCGGCTGCATGGGATGGCCCGACTGCGACGTGACCTATCCGGTGCCGAGTGGCGTCAAGGTGAGCCCGCTCGAGGGCGAGGCCGCCGTGTGTCCCGAGTGCGGTGCGCCGCGCATTAAGTGTCAGCCGTTCCGCCAGAAGGCCTTCGAGATTTGCGTGAACCCCACATGCCCCACCAACTACGAGCCCGACCTTAAGGTGGGCGAGTGCAAGGTGTGTGCCGAGGCCGGACGCCATGGCGACCTGATCGCGCACAAGAGCGAGAAGAGCGGCAAGCGCTTTATCCGCTGCACCAACTATGACGATTGCGGCGTGAGCTATCCTCTACCGGCGCGCGGTAAGCTCGAGGCGACGGGTGAGACCTGCCCCGAGTGCGGCGCCCCCATCGTGGTGGTCAACACGGCGCGCGGCCCGTGGCGTATCTGCGTCAACATGGACTGTCCGACCAAGGAGAAGAAGCCGGCCCGCGGCCGCAAGACCACAACCAAGGCGAGCACGGCCAAGAAGGCGACGGCGGCCAAGAAGACGACGGCCAAGAAAGCAACTGCCGCCAAGAAGACGACCGCGAAGAAGTCGACTACCAAGAAAGCAGCCGCCGACAAGTAACGGCGCAGTCGAAACATTGCCCAAAAAAACGAGCGAGGACCCCACGATCCTCGCTCGTTTTTTGACCGGCAGTTAGGGACGTTCCTTTTCTGCCGGCAGTTTAGGAACGTCCCTAACTGCCGGCTCGGGAACGACAAAGCGCTAGTTCACTTCGACGGGTTTGGCGCCGGGGTAGCGCTCCTCAAAGTCTAGGCGGTACTTATTGTCATTGGTGCCCGCCACGTTGTCGCGCGACAGCGGCGCCACGATCTCATTCTTGTGATCCGCAGGCTTGGTGTATTTCAGGCTGATCTCCCAGGCATCACAGATTGCGTCAATGCGGTGATCCAGGTCGTCATACAGGGCAACGATGTCTTTCCAGGAACTGTAGTTCTTAGAGCTCGTCGGGACGTCCAGGTCCTCGACGATGTCGTAATACTGCTCGATGGTGTCCTCTGTGCGCTCGGCGACGTCGGCGAGATTTTGACGGGTGGTGCGATCTTCTTCCAGATAGCTGCCGTTGAAGTTCTGCGCGCAGCCACGGACGTAGTTGTCGAGGTCTTCGAGCAAGTCGTAGTATTCGCTCAGTCGGCGGTAGAGGTTCTGCTCGGAGAGCGTTGCTTCGCCGCCATCCTCGTCGTCATCGTCATCATCGTCGTACAGGCTGTTGGGATCGCCGAGAGGCTTTAGGTCATCGTCGTCGACGTCATGGTGCAGCTTAGCTACCTCGGCGGTCGTCTGCGTGGCGGCGTTGTCGAAAGGCTTGATCACAAAGAAAACGACCAGGGCGATGATGATTGCCACCAGCACAACGATAACGGCGATAAGCGGCCCGGTGCCGCTCTTTTTGGGGGCGGGGGTCTGTGGCGAAGCGGGCGCGTATGCGGGAGCCGGCTCCTGTTGGGACGAGCCGCTCGCGACGGGTATGCGCTGCGTGGTCTCGACGGCCGCGGGGCCTGCGGCGGGGTCGGGGCGATAGGCGAGGGGGTCGTCCGCCTTGGCTTGCGGCGTATCGAGGGAACCGGTCTGCTCGAAAGCGGGCTGGCTATCGCTCGCGGTTGTTTGCTCAACGGGTGCACCGCACGAGGTGCAGAACTTGGCATTATCTGCAAGAAGCTTGCCGCACGAGGCGCAATACCGAGACATTGCCACTCCTTTCGCCACATTTCAATGCAATACGACGATTATACCCAGCGCCCAAAAATCCCCATCATAAGTTGCGGTGAAATAGGGACTGTTTGGCGGTCTCAGAGCTTCAATCAGTCCCTATTTCACCGCAACTTTGGAAAGGCGCCTTTGGTCATTGGGGACGCACCGAGCACTGGGGTATCATGGCTTGGTTGATATATCTGCATTTACGCGCCTTGTAGGAAGGGGCTGCGCCCATGGCTTTTGAGCCCGCTCAACATAGCTTCATTACGCTCGAGGGTGTTGATGGCGCCGGTAAATCTACGCAGGCGCGCCTGCTTGCCCGTGCGCTCGACCTTGCCGGCTACCAGGTTGTGAGCCTGCGCGAGCCGGGCGGTACCGCCATCAGCGAAAAGATCCGTGCTCTGCTGCTCGACCCCGCCAATACGGCGATGGGCGACACTTGCGAGCTGCTGCTGTATGAGGCCGCCCGTGCCCAGCTGGTGCACGAGGTCATCGCGCCCGCCCTCGCTGCCGGCAAGGTGGTCCTGTGCGATCGCTTCTACGATTCCACGACCTGCTACCAGGCGTTTGCCGACGGCCTCGATCGCCAGATAGTGCGCGACGCCAACAACCTGGCCGTCGCGGGTACGCACCCGGCGCTCACACTCGTTTATCACATCACGCCCGAGCAGGCGGCGCTGCGCATGGCAGCCCGTGGCGCGGCAGATCGCATGGAGGCTAAGGGCATGGCCTTCCAAGAGCGTGTCTACCAGGGTTTTTGCGCAATTGCCGCCGAGGAGCCAAACCGCGTAAAGCTCATCGACGCCACCGCGACCGTCGAGGAAGTCTTCGAGAAGACGGTTGAGCAGGTTCGCGTCTACGGCCTCGACATTTCCCAGGACGCCGTCACCGCCGCGCTTGCCAAGGAGGCCGAGTAACATGGCCCCCGCTCAGGCAAGTCTGCTGGCCAAGCTCGACACCCAACAGCGCGTGCGCGACTTTTTGACCAATGCCGTCGCCAGCGGTCGCGCATCGCACGCCTACCTGTTTTTGGGCGCGCCCGGCGCGGGCAAGCTCGACGCCGCGTGGGCGCTCGCCCAAGCCTTCCTGTGCGAGCAGGATGGCTGCGGCTCATGCGATAGCTGCGTGCGCGTCGCCCGCCATACGCATCCCGACGTGCACTATTACACGCCCGAGAGCGCCACGGGCTACCTCATCGCCCAGACCCGCGAGCTACTCGACGACGTACCCCTGGCGCCCATCCGCGCCAAGGCCAAGGTCTACATCATCGACCGTGCCGAGCAGCTGCGCGCCAACACCGCCAACGCACTGCTCAAAACACTCGAGGAGCCGCCCGAGGGCGTTATGTTTATCTTGCTGGGCACCTCGGCAGATGTGATGCTGCCCACCATCGTGAGCCGCTGCCAGTGCGTGCCGTTTCGACTGGTGTCGCCCGCCGTGGCCGCGCAGGCCGTGAGCCGCGCCACCGGTCAGGATATTGCGCGTTGTCGCATGGCCGTCGCCGTGGCGGGGAGTCCCACGCGTGGCATCGAGTTCCTCAAGAGCGCCGAGCGCCAGGACGCTCGCCGTCAGATGGTTCGCGCCATCGATTCGCTCATCGCCGCCGACGAGGCCGATGTGCTCAGTCGCGCCAAGTCGCTCATCGTCGCCGTTAAGGCGCCGCTCGCCGAGGTCAAGTCCACGCAGGAAAAGGTGCTCGAGCAAAACGCCGATTACCTGTCGCGTGGAGCATTGAAGCAGCTTGAGGACCGCAACAAGCGCGAACTCAATGCGCGCGAGCGTTCGGGTATCATGGAAGCGCTGGCGAGCGCACGGACGCTCATGCGCGATGTGCTGCTGACGCTTCAGGATGAGGCGGCAGATGTTGTGAACGAGGACGTGCGCGACACGATCGGGCGGCTTGCCGCCGCGACGAATGTTGCGGGTGCCACACGGGCGCTCGAGGCAGTCGCGACCGCCGAGCGCAACATCGCCAGAAACGTTACTCCCCAGCTGGCCATCGAGGTCATGCTGTTCGATATCAGGAAGGCACTGAAATGCCGTTAGTCGTACCCGTTAAGTTTACCTACGCCTCGCGCGACCTGTGGTTCGACCCGCAGGATCTGGATATCCTCGAGGCCGATTATGCCATTTGCTCCACCGAGCGCGGAACCGAGATTGGCCTGGTCACGGCAGACCCCTTCGAGGTGCCGCAGGACGAGATCGGCCAGCCGCTCAAGCCCGTGCTGCGCGTGGCGAGCGACATCGACCTGCAGCTTGCCGATGACCTGGCCATCCAGGGCGACGAGGCCATGGTCGACTTCCGCCGCCTGGTCAAGGAGCTCGACCTCGAGATGAAACCGGTGGGCGTCGAGTACCTGTTTGGCGGCGAGAAGGCCGTGTTCTACTTTGCGGCCGAGGAGCGCGTCGATTTTCGCCAGCTCGTCAAGGATCTGTCCTCGACGCTGCACATTCGCGTCGACATGCGCCAGATCGGCGTGCGCGACGAGACCCGCCTGGTGGGTGGCTATGCCCAATGCGGGCAGGAGCTCTGCTGCACGCGCTTTGGCGGACAGTTTGAGCCCGTCTCGATTCGCATGGCAAAGGAGCAGGATCTGCCGCTCAATTCCTCCAAGATCAGCGGCGTGTGCGGTCGTCTGATGTGCTGCCTGCGTTATGAGTTCGAGGCGTACAAGGACTTTAAGAGCCGTGCGCCCAAAAAGAAGACGCTCATCGATACGCCGCTTGGCAAGGCGCGTATTCAGGAGTATGACACGCCGCGTGAGCAGCTGGTGCTGCGCCTGGAGAACGGTAAAGTCTTTAAGGTCAACCTGGCCGATATGACGTGCTCGGAGGGCTGCAAAAAGAAGGCCGCCGAGCAGGGCTGCAACTGCCGCCCCGACTGCGTGACGCGCGACGTGCTCGAGCGCATCGAGTCGCCCGAGATGCGCCTGGCGCTCATGGAGCTCGATCGCGAGAACGGCGTCGACGTGGGCGATGGCCTGTCGAGTGCCGACCGTCTGGCCGGCACGTCGATGCCCAAGCGCCGTCGTCGCGATGCCGATTCCGATGCCCGCGCTGCTCAGAGCCAGGGCGAGGGCCGTGGCCGCGGAAAGGGCCGCGGCAAGGCCGAGGCGCCCGAGGCCGAGGGGGCGGCCGATGGCCGTCGCCGCCGCAAGCGCGCGGGCTCGGGCGATGCTACCGAGGCTGCAGCCGCGGGCAAGCACGCCTCTCGCGAGCGCGAGGTTCAGCAACCCCAGCAGCAGAATCGCGGCGGTGGCATGAACCCCACACGTCGTCGCCGCCGTCATCTGTCGAGCGAGGAACGCGAGGACGCCTTCCGCGCCGCAGCTGCTCGCGAGGCCGGTGCCGCTTCCAAGGGCGCCTCGGCCTCCGATGCGCCTGTCGACAAGAGCGGCAAGTCACGTGGCGAGGAGGAGCGCGCGCCGCGTCCGCGCCGTCGCCATTCCTCGGGCGCGCAGCAGAAGCCCTCAGTGCCCTCCGTGGCCGATCAGGTCTCGGATGGCGAGGTCAAGGTCACGCGCCGTCGTCCCGGAGATGGCGGGGGAGCGGCTGCCAAGGCTTCGCGTGGCGCCGCTCGCGATGAGCGCGAGCCGCGCGAGGATCGCGGTGGCGAGGGCTCGGCCGACCAGGGTCAAAAGCGCCGTCGCCGTCGCCGTTCCCGCAAGCCGCGCCAGGATGGTGGCGAGGGCTCGACCCACACCTCGTCCGCACCGCAACCGCCTGCCGGCGAATAGCGCCCGTAAACGGATTTAACCCGCCTGGCCCTAGCGCCTCTGGGTATCATGGCTCTACACCGACAACCCTCCCTTCGCCTTCGCGTAGGGAGGGTTGTGCCATGAAGAGACATTTGAATGTATTGACTCGCTTGCAGGGTGCCGGTGCCCTACCGTTTGCGGACGAATTGCTACCGTTTGCCGAGCGGGTGGCACGCGAGGCGCTCGAGGCATTGTCGCCAACACGATGTGCCGGCTGCGAGCGCGCCGGTACGCTTTTTTGCCAAGACTGCCTGACTGCGCTCACGCTCATCGACCCACGTCATAGCTGCACCCGATGCGGCGCCCCGTTTGGGGATTTGCTGTGCACTGAGTGTTCGGTCGAGGGCACGTCCTCGGCAATGGCGGAGGCGCTCGACCGCTGCCTGGCGTGCGCCGTCTATGCGCATCCGCTGCCGCGCATCATTAAAGCGTACAAGGATGCGGACGAGCGACGTCTGGCTCCGTATCTGGCGGAGCTGCTCTACGACACCGCCCTGCATGCCCAGGTCGTAGCGCCCGATCGCTATGGAGGTGTGCTGTCCGGTGCGGATGCGGTGGTGTTTGTGCCTGCGACGGCGGCAGCGTTTCGGCGGCGTGGTTTTGATCATATGGAGGCTATTGCGCGCCCATTTTGCGAGCTGTCGGGTGTTCCCCTGCTCGATGCTCTCGTCAAGTACGGGCATGGCGACCAGCGCGAACTCGGTCGTGAGGAGCGCCGCGAGCGTGCCCAAGGCATGTACGAGACGGTTGAGGATGTGCGGGGCAAGCGCCTGCTGCTTATCGACGACGTTATCACCACGGGTGCGACGATGGCAGCGGCTTCGGCGGAACTCAAGCGCGCCGGTGCCACGGCCGTTGATGGCCTCGCTATCGCACGCGTTTGGTAGGGGTGGTTTTGTGGCAGTGAAGATGGCGCGACGCATCGAGCCGACAAGCGAGCAACTGGCGGCCTCCGTAATCCTGACCGGCGCCTCGGCGCTGCGCATGATGCGCGCCGAGCGCCGACAAATGGGTTACATCAGCTGGAGGGACCTCGATCCCGATGAAGAGCGCCGTGTGCTGCGCACGTCGTCGCCCTCGACCGAGGACATCTATCTTCCCGATTTGGTGCGGATTGGGGCCGCAAGCGGCGAGGTGCAAGAGGATTTGTGCTTGTTGGTAGGGTCTGCAGCGCAGCGCCGCCGTATTCTTGGCGTGAGCTGGTCCGTATGCTCCGAGTTGCCCGCCGGCTCGATTCTAGAGGTGGAACCGGAGGTGTACAGTCTATCTCCCGAGGCCCTTTGCGTAGCCGTCGCGCGCGAGGTCGGCTGTATCCAGGCATTTGCCCTGGCCCAGGAGCTGTGCTCTAAGATTTCGCTGAGTGACCGCGGGAAGTATCTGCCTCCCTACACCTCGCCCGTTACGAATAAACTTGCAAAGGACAAGGACCAGCCAGCAGACGTGGGCTACTTTGAGGTTGAGCCGGTGCTGACGCCCGATCGTCTGGCAGATTACCTCGCGGTATGCAAGGGGAATGCGGCCAAACAACTGCAGCGTCTGTGTCCCTACTTGTCAGAAAACCTGCGCTCGCCCATGGAGTGCATCATGCTCGCTCTGTTTTCGCTTCCGTTTTCCTATGGCGGATTTGCCTGCGGTCCCTTTAAGACCGACTACAAGATCGAGTTCGATGACCGTGCGCAGGCAATCTCGGGGATGCCGCATGCAGTTTGCGATGCGTATCAGGAAGCAGCCCAGTTTGACCTGGAATACAACGGTGAGCTGGGCCATTCCTCCCGGAGGGGACGTATCCATGATGAAAAACGCAACACGGGCTTGATTACTATGGGAATCGAGGTCGCGACGGTCAATAACGAGATACTCTGCGACATGGAAGCAATGGAGGCGCTCGCATGGCGCATGCACCAGCGTATGCGAAAGCGGTACCGGAATCGTGTCGATGCCCGCAGGAAAAAGCAAGAGGCGCTGCTTAACACGCTGCGGGCGTGTTTTGGGCTTAAACCCGCCTAACAATGCTCTGAAACAGGGGGTTGGATATATGCTCTGGCCAAAATATAGCAAATATGAGTACTGCTACAAATTCAGTAACAGCAAAATCAGGGATTTTGGGACTGGAAGATGGGGTAAATTAGAAAGTTATTAAACAAATGTGGAATATCCTGGCATCAATCTGACGTTATAGAGCGTGAAAACAGCTTGCAGAGCCAAAAACTCCTGCTACTAAATTGGTAACAGTACTCATATTTGCTATTTTTTGGCCACGGCGCCCTAAGACGGGTGTGTTGGGGCTTTCCATAGGGGAGCGACGGGCTCAATCAGAGCGTGTGCGGCCCGTCCTGACCTGCGAAATCTGTACTCGCGATGCGAATAACGCCCCTAACCTTAAACTTTAGCTTGAACTTAGCTATAATGCGCTACGTTCCTACCAGGCTGTGGTTGCGGACGGACGAAATGCCCGTCCTAGTCCAAGACAGACGCGGTCAAAGGGATCCACGTAAGCGACCGCGTGCACGCGGCGCGATCATGGCGCGTCCTAGATGTAAGCCGCACCGTCCGTTCTACTTTCTTTGGGGCAATACCGCCTCGCGGGCGAGCGGGCCAGTCGTGAAGGTGGCTGCGGCCTCCCGAGCAAACACCCCGGTGCGCAAGTGTGGGGTCAAATACCAGGTCAGCTGGTGGGAACAACCTGATATTCCGCGCAACGCACGGATCGTATACGACACAGAAGGCAGGGTAGTGGACATGGTGAAGGGCAGCTTGATGCACGCGGCTCGGTTAGGTGCTGGGACCGCAGCGGTCATCGCCGTTTTGAGCCTGAGCGGATGCGCGTTCAACCCGCTGTCTACGTTCACGACTCCCACGATCGACCAGATCGAGTACGAGACCGTCACGCCGGCGGTGTCGGACGATGCCCTGGTCACTCCCGGAACCCTGACGGTTGCCCTCGATACTTCCGATGCGCCGCAGGCCATGCAGGACGCCGACGGCGAGCTCACGGGGTATGCGGTTGACGCCGCCCGCGCCCTCGCAAGCCGCATGGGCCTTAAGGTCGCCTTTGTCGATGCGTCCTCGGCAGATTCCGCGCTCGGCGACAAAAAGGCCGATATCTTTATCGGCGAGATCAACTCCACAGACGGGGACGTTAGCTCGCTCGGCACCTGCCTGTACGATGCCGCTTCTGTGTTCGGTAAAACTAGCGATGGTGGGTCGCTAAGCGTTTCCACCGATACCCTTAACGCGTCTACTCTGGGTGTCCAAATGTCCTCGGCCTCGCAGGAGGCGCTTGCTAAGCAGAGCATCACCGCCAATCAAAAGACCTACTCCAACATCAACGAGTGCTTTGAGGCGCTCGAGTCCGGCGAGGTCGACTATGTGATCTGCGACTCCACGGCCGGCGGCTACCTTGCACGCTTGATGAGCGAGATCTCCTATGTCGGTGCGCTCGAGGCGCCCTCGACGCTTGGTGTTGCGGGCCTCTCGTCCAATGACGAACTGTGCCGTGCCGTGAGCGATGCCCTCGATGACATCACGGTCGACGGTACGCTCGAGGCAGTCCACTGCGTCTGGTATGGCAGGATGCCCTACGACCTCACCACTAAGACGGTTTCGGGCGCTAACGTGCAGCCGGGCGACTCTGAGTCCAGTGAGGCCACGTCCTCCGGCAGCGAGTCCTCCGATTCCAACAATGAGACCGCATCCTCCGAGGACAACTCGTCCAGCCAGGAAGGCGCCATCACCGACGACGACATTAACAAACTCAATAGCTAGTTATTGCTAGGGGTGGTGTCTCCTATACGTTGGAAAGGACACCTCTTCACGGTTTCAACACGCACTGCCGGGCTTCCCCGATGGGGGAGCCCGGCTTTTTCATCCCAATAAAACAAGCAGGTCAAAGCCAATTTTCGGGACCAAATACAAAGCTGTTGGCTCCCTCCTATAGCGCACTTTGCCACAGAAAAGTGCGAGACTTCGGTATGCGGTATCAAGCAATCGTTATTCGGGTCTTTAGGAATCCGCGTGATTAAATGCACGGCAATGGGTACATAGCCAGTACAGTAAGTCCCCGAGGCAGATTGGAGCCACGTATGGATATCAAGGTTTCTGGACGCAAGACGACGGTAACCGATGCTCTGCGTGCGCATGTGGATGAGAAAATCGGCGAGGCGCTCAAGGTTTTCGACATCGAGCCCATGACAGTCGACGTCGTGCTTCGTTATGAGAAGAACCCCTCGAACCCCAACCCGGCAATCGTCGAGGTCACGGCTCGTGCCCGCGGTTCGGTGATTCGCGTTGCCGAGCACGGCGCAGATATGTATGCTGCCATCGACCTCTCCGCCGATAAGGTCACCCGCCAGCTGCGCAAGTTCAAGACCAAGGTCGTGGACAACCGCCAGGGTGGTGCCAGTGCCGCGGATGTCGCGCCGGTCGAGCGCGTTGAGGATCTGGCCGACCTGCTGCTGCCCGAGGAGGACGACGACCTGCTCGTCCGCGAGAAGGTCATCGATGTCACCCCGATGACCGAGGAGCAGGCGCTGGTGCAGACCGATTTGCTGGGCCACGACTTCTACGTGTTCGAGAACGCGACGACCGGTCTCATCAATGTGGTGTATCACCGTAAGAATGGTGGATATGGCATCATCAAGCCCCGCATCGAAACACTTGACGAGTAAAATACGTTAACTTGCATGAGTTAACGGTTGGCGGCCATCCCATGCGGGTGGCCGCCTTTTTACGTAAGGAGTCGCTTTGATGGACAAGGCCGCATCCGCCGGTCATTCGAACCGTTGCCGCATCGTCGTCGATACCTGCTGCGACTTTAGCCCCGAGGTCGCCGCGAACCTCGATGTCGATATCCTGGGTTTCCCTTTCATTATCGATGGCGAGGAGCGCACAGACGACATCTGGTCGAGCATGAGCCCTAAGGAGTTCTACGACCGCATGCGCGCCGGTGCCCGCGTGTCCACCTCGGCTGTGTCGCTCGGTCGCTATATCGAGTTTTTTACCGAGTGCGCCAAAGAGGGCACGCCCACGGTCTACCTGTGCTTTACCTCGGCGCTGTCGTCGAGCTACAACTCCGCGTGCCAGGCGGCAGATGTCGTGCGCGCCGAGTATCCCAACTTTGAGCTCTACGTGGTCGACAACGCTCTGCCCTGCGCGACCGGTGCGCTCTTGGCGCTCGAGGCCGTGCGCCAGCGTTCGGCGGGACTGACCGCCAAGCAGCTGGTCGATTGGGCAAACGAGGCAAAGACCTACGTGCACGGCTACTTTACGCTCGAGAGCTTCGACGCACTGGCTGCCGGCGGCCGCATTCCTCCCGCGGCGGCGCAGCTCACGGCAAAGCTCGACGTCAAGCCCGAGCTCTCCTACGACCTGGCCGGCTCGCTGTCGCTGATCGGCGTCAACCGCGGCCGCAAGAAGGCGCTCAAGTCCATCCTCAAGTCGTTCCGCGAGAACTACGTGCCCGATCGCACCATGCCCATCGCCATCATGACGGCCGATGTCGAAAAGGATGGTGACTGGCTCGAAGCCGCCATCCGCAAGGAGGAGGGTTGCGCCGACGTCACGATCATTCGCGGCTCCGTGGGTCCCACCATCGGCTCGCACGTGGGCCCCGGCATGGTGGGCTGCGCGTTTTGGGGTAAGAACCGCGCCGACAAGGCGTCGCTTTCCGACCGCATCGCTCGCCGCGTGCGCGGGCAGTAGGCAAGCGATGCGTCCGTAATCGCCCTCGACTCACAGCCCAAACGCTGGCACCGAGTATTCAACCTGGTAACAACACCCAACCCAAAAGGAAAGGTTTCATGGCAAACAAGCTCTCCGTCGCATTTATCGGCACCGGAATCATGGGTGCCCCCATCGCCGGCCACATTCTGGACGCCGGCTATCCCGTCACGGTCAACAACCGCACCAAGTCCAAGGCCGCAGCGCTCGTTGAGCGCGGTGCCGTCTGGGCCGATACGCCGGCAGATGCCGCGGCGAACGCCGACGTCGTCTTTACCATGGTGGGTTATCCCTCCGAGGTCGAGGAGCTCTACTTGGCGGGTGACGGTCTGCTCGCGTGCACTAAGCCCGGCGCGGTCCTGATCGACCTCACCACGAGCTCGCCCGAGTTGGCGCGCGACATTGCCGAGGCCGCCCAGGTCTCCGGCCGCATGGCGTTTGACTGCCCCGTCACCGGCGGCGAGTCGGGTGCCATCGCCGGCACGCTCACGGCTATCGTGGGCGCCACCGAGAACGACATCGCGCCGGTCCGCGACATCCTTTCCACCTTTGCGGCAACCATCTGCTGCTTCGACGGCGCCGGCAAGGGTCAGGCTGCCAAGCTTGCCAACCAGGTGTCGCTGGGCGCCTGCATGGTCGGTATGGCCGATGCGCTGGCCTTTGCCGAGCTGAGCGGCCTTGATCTGGAGAAGACCCGTCAGATGATCCTGGGCGGCACCGGCAAGTCCGGCGCCATGGAGAGCCTGGCGCCCAAGGCGCTCGACGGCGACTACAAGCCCGGCTTTATGGTCGAGCACTTCATCAAGGACCTGCGCTTGGCGCTCGCCTATGCCGACGACCGCGAGCTTGCGCTGCCCGGCGCCGACGTGGCCTTTACGCTCTACGACATGCTCGATGCCATCGGTGGCGCCAAGCTGGGCACCCAGGCCATCACGGTGCTCTACAAGGAGGAGGCCGACGCCATCGCCGCCGGTCTTGACTGGTCGCAGTATCGTCCCGAGGAGCATGGTGCTCACGAGGAAGGCTGCGGTTGCGGCGAACATGGCGACGACCACGAGTGCGGTTGTGGCCACCACCATGGCGAGGACCACGAGTGCTGCGGCGGCCACGGCCATGACGACGGCCACGAGTGCTGCTGCGGCCACCATCACGGGGAGTAGCGCCCATGAGCTGGACGTTCGTGGTGCTTGCGCTGGTGCTCTTTCTCTTTGCGATCTACATCGGCTTTTTGTGCGGCCAGTGGGCGTGCGAAAAGCGCGTCATCACCAAGCGTGACTACTGGATTGCCAACTTTGCGGGAGCGGCGGCAGTCATCCTGCTGACCTGGGTGTTCTCGCTGTTCCCGCTAGTGCAGTTTGCGCCGATCGGCTGGCTCGGCGGCTTTATCGCCGGCCTTAAAATGAGCTTTGGCGAATCCGTCGGCCCGTGGCGCAAGCACGACGAGGTCTTTAACGTCAACAAGGCTCACCGCGCCGCCGCCGACGCGGGCGACGCCGAGGAGCGCCGCCGCGCGCGTCGCAATGGCGCGGCCGACCGACAGCTCATCTCGGTCACCGATGACAGCAAAGGTGCTGGCAAGCACGCTAAGAAATAGTAAAAAGAGGTAACTATGGCAGAAAACAAAGACGAACAGCTCACCGACGAGGAGCTGGCACAGCTCCAGCTGGCAGAGGAGAACGAGAACGCCGTCGACCGCCTGGTCAAGGAGCTCGGCTGCCCCACGCGCCGTATCCGCCAGTTTGCCGCCCGCGTGCTGCACCTGCTTGCCGAGCGCGATCCGCAGCGCGTCGTGCCCTGTGTGCCCGCGCTGATCGAGGCGCTCGATCGCCCCGAGGCTCAGACCCGCTGGGAGGCCCTCGATGCCCTGACGGCGCTCGCCACCACTTGCCCCGAGCAGCTGGGCGATGCCTTTGAGGGCGCCGAGACCGCGCTGTTCGACGAGATTTCCTCCACGCTGCGCTATGCCGCCTTCCGCCTGCTGTGCGTGTGGGGCGCCACGAGCGTCGAGCGTTCGCGCGAGGCTTGGCCCATCCTGGACGAGGCCATCCAGTGCTACCACGGCGACCTTGAGTATCGCGATATGCTCGGTTGCCTGTACGAGTTTGGCCAGGGCGAGATCGACGCCGAGGTCGCCGAGAAGCTTGCGCTGCGCCTTAAGTTCGACGCCGAGAACGGCAAGGGCAGCTATCTCAAGGCCCGTTCGAGCGAGATTTGCGAAATGCTTGTTAAACGCTTTGGCTTGGATCTCTCCAAAAAGAAGAAGCGTGCTAGCGTTAAAAAATCTGACGACGCCGAAAACGAGGAGTAACAGATTATGGCGCACGATGTAGTCCTGATTCCCGGTGACGGTATCGGTCCCGAGATTACGCAGGCCATGCGCCGCGTGGTCGAGGCCACCGGTGTCCAGATCAATTGGAATGTCCAGGAGGCTGGTGCCGGCGTCATGGACGAGTTTGGCACGCCACTGCCCCAACACGTGCTCGATGCGGTCGCCGAGACCAAGGTTGCCATCAAGGGCCCCATCACCACGCCGGTCGGCACGGGTTTCCGCAGCGTCAACGTGGCCCTGCGCAAACACTTTGACCTGTATGCCTGCGTGCGCCCCTGCCTGTCGCAGCCGGGCGACGGCTCGCGCTTCCGCGACGTCGACCTGGTCATCGTGCGCGAGAACACCGAGGACCTCTACGCCGGCATCGAGTTCGATGAGGGTGCTGTCGAGGTCGAGGAGCTCTCGCAGCTTGTCGAGCGCTCGGGTCAGAAGACCTTCGCCGCCGATTCCGCCATCTCAATCAAACCGATTTCCATCGCCAAGAGCCGCCGCATTGTGGAGTATGCCTTTGAGTACGCCCGTCGCTGCGGCCGCAAAAAGGTGACGG
>CAUADW010000023.1 GCA_958427895.1 uncultured Collinsella sp. | reverse complement strand
GACACGCATAAAAAGCCTCCCATTTCTCATGTCCAAGAAATGGGAGGCAGTTCACCTCCGGCAACGGGGGCTTTTCTTTTATGCCGCCGCTGCATGGATTCGAACCTCAGTCGAGGCGCGAGCGTCTTAATCATCACTTCGTAAAATTTTCCAAATTGTCGCTTGACCCATCGAGGGGTCACGTGCATAATAATCCGTGCGTTGCGGCGTTACCTCAGCTGGATAGAGGGTCTGACTACGAATCAGAACGTCATAGGTTCGAATCCTATACGCCGCACCAATTGAGCTTTAAGCCTCCGGAAACGGGGGCTTTTCCTTTACGGGGGCATTGCGGAGATTCGAACCTCGTTCGAGGCGCGAGCGTCAAGAAAACGCGGAGCGTTTTTAGCGAGCGGGCGAGTCCGCCGACAGGCGGGCGAAGCCGGTGCGGATCCGCGCAGCGGATGCGCGGAATCCTATACGCCGCACCAATTGAGTTTTAAGCCTCCGGAAACGGGGGCTTTTTTATATCGCGATGCGTCGAAGATCGCATCAAGTGATTAAAATGAGTAAAAATCAAATTCAATAACTTTTTTTGAAAAACGCTTGACGATTATTCAGTCCATGTGCATAATAATCAACAAGTCGCGGCGTTACCTCAGCTGGATAGAGGGTCTGACTACGAATCAGAACGTCATAGGTTCGAATCCTATACGCCGCACCATTTGAGATTGAAGCTCCCGGCAACGGGGGCTTTTCTTTTACGTAAGCACTGCATGGATTCGAACCTCGGTCGAGGCGCGGGCGTAAAGCGGACTATTTCCTGTCGACTCGTGTAAGATTTCGAGTAGGTGTCGCGGCCCATCCGTGACCACTCCTTCTTCAAGCGACCGATCAGGGTGATACTTCGTGGCAGAGCGTCCGACATACAAGCTCAGGTTTCTCGATCCCAAGAAGCGCTTTCCGGCGATGCCCGAGCAGCCTGCGGGGCGCTCATATGGCGTGGTCTGGAAACTCTTTGGCGAGGACCCGCATGAATCATGCTATGTCGTCGAATTCGTCGGCAAAAGCCATGTGTCGCTTTTGGGCTACGTGAGCGTTTCGGGTGAGGTCTATAAGGTGGATCGTCCCGTTAACGAAGTATCGCTGCCCGACGATCCCGACATGCAGCTGATTCTTGACGAGTCCGATTCCAACATCGGTGAGATTGCAGTCAGGGGTACCGATGGGACGATGCGCTCCCGGGCGCGAGTCATCGGCTCTCCCGAAGGCCCCATGCGCGAGCAGTCCGATCACGAGACATGGAATTCGGCCCGCTCCCTTCCTTACGGCGAGTTCATGGCGTCGATGTTCCTGCGCTACGTGATATTTGCCAACTCCGAAAGCGCTATTGCGAACACGGCGGGCGTCGACGGTCTCGATGCGGACATGCAAAACGTTGTCGACAAGATCAAGCTCGTAAAGTTGCCCGAGCCGGTCGAGGTGTTTTTGGGCTTTAACACGTCACCGCTCCCCGATGCTATCGAGACGCTGCTTTACCGCGTTGACCATGCCGAGAATCCGAGCGGTATCGAGCGCTATGCCGCCACCCTTATGAGCGAAATTGACTTGCCCCGTCTGCGCACCATTGCCGCCAAGTCCGAAATGAGCCTGGCGCGCATCGACCGGTCAAAGCTGTTTTATCTCAATTTTGATCGTAGCTTGCTGGACCAGGACGAGATTGACATGCTGCTTGCCATCGAGTGCCGTCTCAACCGCCTCTCCGGCATCCTTGAGCGCATCGGGGCCGGATTGGTCCCTGCGGCATCCTCGCCGAGCCTTGAGGGCTGCGCGCTCTTTGATTCGTGGCATATCGCCAAGACGACCAACGATGTTCCCCGACTGCTCGATACGGCCTCGAGCGATAACCCGTGGGGCAAACCGGGTACGGTGGCTTGCCAGCCGGGCGGTGAGTGGGATGTGCGTACCCGCTTCGCGCGTATCGTCGAGGCACTTAACGTTGTCACACGGCTCGACTATACCTATCGGGCAAACGTTGCCGAGGGGATTATGCTCGTTCGGTTTGGGCAGTCTGTCGTGGATGCCATGCCGCAACGTGAATACGACGCTCAAGATGACGCCTGGCGCGAGCTGGACGAGGACACGCGCGCGGTCTGGGCCGCGGAACACGATGCGCGCGTGGCACTTACGCTTGCGGCAGCGTGTTTTGCCGCGGGCACCTGCATCACGCGCTGCTATGTGCAGATTGCTGCTCCCGACAGTGAGCAGGGCGAGCGCGTTGTCGCAACGTATTTCTTTGGGCGCGCGGCCTATCTGGCCGATTGCGTGCCTGTCGCCAAGGATCTTGAGAGCATGGACATGGACGATATGCCGTGCAAGCGTGTACTTGAGGCGTATGAGTCAACTGCTCCGGAGACGATTGAACCTGCGGAGGTTCATGCTCGTCCGCGTGATGACCATCGCACGCTTCCGCCGGCGCTGCGCGATTTGCTGCTTGCCGATACGGCTGACGAGTTGGAGGTCATGGAAGAGGACGACGACCCATACGTGGCCCGTGTTGTTGAATTGCGCGAGCAGGCAAAAGTCGACCGTACAGGTGCTTTTGAAGGCTTTTCCCGTCTTGTTGAGGAGTTGGAGGCTAAGTGCGCCGTCGCCGAGCTTTTGGCGACAGGTCCGGTTCAAACGCAGTTTTGCGATAACCAGCTGGTGCGCATGGTGCTACCGGTGTTGGAAGAAGACCGCTCTGTGCGAATCCTTCGTGCGCCCGATGCACTGTACTTTGCCCAGCACGAGATCTGCAGCTTTTACGCCGAGCAAGAGGACTTTGAACGAGCACTGCCCGAGGTGCGCCATCTTTACGATCTGGCACGCTCGTCCATGCAATCGCACTTTGCGCTCATCAACGTGCTTGCGCGTCTGGAGCGCTTTGACGAGATTATCGAGGTGGCGCGCCACGGCCTACGTATTGCCAGCGATCGTTCTGCAATCGGCTACCTGTTCTATCGCTTGGCGTTTGCCTATTGGAATTGCGATCAGCTCGACCTAGCGCTGGCTTGTTACCGTCTGGTGCCGCGCGGTGAGGAATCGGGCAGTAGTGCGCTGGAAGAAATGCAGGGCCTTATGAATGAGATGGGTGTCAGCGAGCCTCCGACGTTCGAGGAGGCGGTCGAGACCATCCGCAAGGCTGGACTCGAGCTGCCGCCAGTGTCCGCCGTGACGAATCAGCTGGCAGATGCCGCTGTTCAACTGGTCGACAACGGCTTCTTTTTCCTGGCACGCGGTTGCATCTTCCAAATGTGGCGCACCATGGGCAACGACGAGCTCGGCTCCCTCAACCGCTCGCTGGGGTAGGCGAAGCTTCCAATGAGGAAAGGATGCTAGGCAATTAGAAAATTTCCTCTTGCCCATCTTTGGCTGTTTGGTTACTATAGAACGGCTGTTACGGAGAGCTGACCGAGAGGCCGAAGGTGCTCGCCTGCTAAGCGAGTATGCCCCAAAAGGGCATCTGGGGTTCGAATCCCCAGCTCTCCGCCAGTACGAATTTGAAGAAGGGTCCCATTTGGGGCCCTTTTTTGTGCGGAGAAAGGAGGCTGGGGATTCGAACCCGAGAGGGCACGGGCGTTAAGCAAACGCGAAAGCGTTTGTAGCCCGTGGGCGAAAAGCCGCCAGGCTTTGAAGCCGGAGGGCATGCGTAGCATGTCCGGACATCCCCAGCTCTCCGCCAGTTTAACTTTAAAGAAGGGTCCCATCGGGGGCCCTTTTTTATTATCGAGAAAGGGCGCTGGGGATTCGAACCCTCAAAAAAAGGAGGCATCCTTTCGGACACCTCCTTTCAGCGAGTGTATTGTTCTTCGATCTTACATCTCGGGCGCCTTGGCTACGGTCTCGCTCTCGGCTGTGAGCGGGCGGTTGTCGATGCGGCGGCCCAAGCGGTCGAGCTTCACAAGGAGCCACTCAATGGGATTCGGCCCTGCCCCTTCCTCGTCGGCAACCAGGTCCATAACGGCGATTTTGGTGCCGTCCTGCTTGAGCGTAACGCTGCCCACCTTGTCGCCCACATGCACCGTGCCCGAAAGATCGTCGTAGCTAACCTTTTCGGTCACCTCGCCGGCAAGGGAAAACACGGTCGCTTGCGCCGTAGGATCGGCGAGCGTGGCGTCGATCGTCTTATCCGTCCAGTCGGTTTGACTAATGCGCGCCATAAGCGGGTTGCCGTTGGCGGTCTTTTCCTGCGTGTTGGCGATTGCGACCGCCGCCTTGTGACCGTAGTACCAATTGGCAAGGGTTGCGGTATCGGTAAAGCGCTGGTCGGTGGTGGTGGAGTTCAAAACGACGGTGTAGATTTCGTCGCCGTCGCGGTTGTAGGCGCTCGTAAAGCAATAGCCCGCGTCGTCGGTGGTGCCGGTCTTGCCGCCGATGTTGCCATCTTGGCCCAGCAAATAGTTATGCGTGTCCATGGAATGCGAATGGTCGGTGCCGTCGGCGCCCGTGACCTCGATCCAGGAATCCTCGCTCGCTACGACCTCGCGGATCGTGTCGTTTTTCATGGCCTCCTGCATCATCAGCGCTACGTCATGTGCGGTTGAGTGCATATCGCCAGCCCACTCATCAAAGTCCAGACCATGCGGGTTTTCAAAAAGCGTACCGGTACAGCCGAGCTTCTTAGCGCGCTCGTTCATGGCCTTCACAAAGGTGGCCTCGGCGTCTTTGGTCTTAGGGTCGATCTTCTTGCCCACATATTCGGCGAGCACGATGGCGGCGTCGTTGCCCGAGGGAATCATCAGGCCGCGCAGCGCCTGCTCCACGGTAAGCTTGTCGCCTTCGAGCAAGCCGGCGGTCGAATTGCCCACGGTGGCTGCGGCGTTGCTCACCGTGACCTTCTCGTCCATCTTGCAATTCTCGACGGTTAGGATCGCGGTCATGACCTTGGTGATCGAGGCGATCTTGACCTGCTCATCGGCGCCGCGGGCATAGTAGACGGTGCCGTCTTTGCCCATGACGAGGGCATTGGTCGCATCGATATCGGGCAGGTTTTCGGCCGTGATACCGCGCACATCGGCGGTTTTGCCGCAAACATTGTCGGTCGTGAGCACTTGGGCGCCGGCGACGGTGGGCACGCCAGCGGCAAGGGCGATAGCGCAGACAAAGCCGGCGGCAAGCTGGGCTGAGCGCTTTGCAAAAGAGGTGAGGGACTTCACGGATTTCGCTTTCGACGGGATGGTCTCTTCTGGAACTAGAGTATATCGTTTGCCGGCGTCGGCGATCATCGCGTGCGTGCGTGGCCCACATCCGCTCCCGAACGGGCACAAGGGTGCTTAAGGCCGACTTAATCACCCACGCTTGTTGTGTGTGGCGTGCGTCGCCTCGGGCATAATGGAGCGCGAGAGGAGCGCGCATGAACGAGCGCATACTGGTAGTTGATGACGAGAAGGCCATCGCCGACTTGGTTGGTATCTACCTTACAAAAGAGGGCTTTGATGTCCAGATTGCCTATAGCGGGGCCGATGCTGCCAAGGCGATTTTGGAGCAGGAGTTCGATCTGGCGCTGCTTGATGTCATGCTGCCCGATATCGATGGGTTTGAGCTGCTGCGTACGATCCGTTCCAGCCATACCTATCCCGTGATCATGCTGACGGCGCGCGATGCCCAGCAAGACAAGATCGAGGGCCTTTCGCTTGGTGCGGACGATTACGTGGTTAAGCCGTTCCGCCCGCTGGAGCTCATCGCGCGTGTGCACGCTCAGCTTCGCCGCTACACCAGCTACGGTAGCCGTGCACAGGCGGCCGAGTCGCCGACCATTCAGCTCGACGGCTTGGAGATCAACCGCGATGCTCGTTCCGTGACGGTGGACGGTTCACCGGTTCGCCTCACGCCCACCGAGTATTCAATCTTGCTGTATCTGGTTGAGCATCGCGGCAGCGTGGTGGCCGTGGAGGACCTGTTCCGCGCGGTGTGGAACGAGGACTTTATGCCCGGCTCCAACAATACGGTGATGGTGCACATTCGCCACCTGCGCGAAAAGATTGGCGACGACGCACAAAAGCCGCGCTTTATCAAAAACGTCTGGGGCGTCGGCTACATAATCGAATAACGCTTTTCGCTTGTGAGGATCTTGATATGACAAAAGACGATAGACAAGCGTTCGAGGTGCCCGATCGACTCTTTGAATACGTGAGGTCGGTCGTCGACAACCGCGCACTTGCAACGGTGCTGCTCTTTTTGCTGACCCTGCTGCTGATTGGCATCGATAACATCGCCGGAATCTTGGCGGTGCTGCTTGTCGGCTTTTTGCTGATCGATCGATTTGAGATCGTGCGCCGCTGCATGGTGATTGGCGGCGCCGCGTGGGCCATGACGTTGGCGATTGGCGCCATGACGTTCGGCGGCATCGAAGGGCCGGTGCTGTTCGATGCCGGCTTTGTATTCAACATGCTTGGCTTTGTGCTGGCGCTTGCCGCGTGCGTGCTGTTCTTGTGTGGCCGCGCCCTGTACTACCAGGGCTACGAACAGGGCGAGCAGCATGCCGATTGTGTGCTGGCCGCTCGTATTCAAGATCGCCTGATCGATCACCCCGACACCTGGGACAACATTGACGGCGACTTCTTGGAGGTCGAGGGCGCCCTTAACCGCGTGCGTGACCGTGAGCGCAAGGTGCAGCAAGCTCTGCGTGACGAGTCGCATCGCAAGGACGATCTGGTCACGTACATGGCACATGACCTACGCACCCCGCTTGCCAGTGTGGTGGGCTATCTTTCGCTGCTGCAAGAGGCTCCTGAGCTGCCGGTTGAGCAACGTGCGCACTTTACGGGCGTGGCTCTCGACAAGGCGCACCGGCTCGATGCACTCATCGAAGAGTTCTTCGATATCACGCGCTTTGACTTCCACGATATCGTGCTCACGCGCGGCTATGTTGATCTGGGGTTGCTGCTGGCTCAGGTGGCTGACGAGTTCTATCCCATCCTCAACGAGCAGCATAAGGAAGCCCAAGTTGATATTCGCGAGGACCTGACGGTGCTCGTGGATGGCGACAAGATGGCTCGCGTGTTCAACAACATCATGAAAAACGCCGTCGCCTATAGCTATGAGGGCTCGACTATCACGATCGAGGCCGGGCGCCAAGACGATGGCGGCGTGCGCGTGCGCTTTATCAATCAGGGCGATCCTATCCCTGCGGCTAAGCTCAAGGTGATCTTTGAGAAGTTCTATCGCCTGGATGCGGCGCGTGCGAGCAATCGCGGTGGTGCCGGTCTGGGCCTTGCTATTGCCAAGGAGATCATCGCGGCACACGGCGGTACCGTTGCATGTGAATCGACGCCCGAACACACGATATTCACCATCGAGCTGCCCGCCGCATAGCCAGCGTGCCCTTACAAACACTTGACAATGCGCTCACGTGCATATGAGCCGCGATTTCTACTATCGATACTGCTGAATTGATATCGATGTGGAGGTATGCGGTATGACGGCTGCTGCGGCTGTGGAGCCCACGGAGCTTGAAGAACTCATGAAAGCGCAGGCCGAGGCCGCGCACGAGCGCGAGGTTGGGGATGCGACTCGCCCCACGGCAGAGGATCTTGCCGCCTCGCCGACGCGCATCGACGTCGAGGGCCTCGACCTGTTCTATGGCGACCATCATGCGCTCAAGGACGTGAATATCAAGATCCGCGACAAGCAGATCACCTCGTTTATCGGGCCTTCGGGCTGCGGAAAGTCCACGTTGCTGCGCTGCTTTAACCGCATGAACGACGGCATCAAGGATTGCCGCATCGAGGGCAAGATTGCGCTCGATGGTCAAGATATCCTGGGCGATTACGACATCTGCCGTTTGCGCCAGCGCGTGGGCATGGTGTTTCAGCGCCCCAACCCGTTTCCCATGAGCATCTACGACAACGTCGCCTACGGTCCTCGCGGCATGGGAGTGCGCGACCGCGTCGTGCTCGACGAGCTGGTCGAAGACTCCCTGCGACGCGCCGCCCTGTGGGACGAGGTCAAGGACAAGCTCAAAGAATCGGGTCTGGGTCTTTCGGGCGGCCAGCAGCAGCGTCTGTGCATCGCCCGTGCGCTGGCCGTGCAGCCCGACATTCTGCTGATGGACGAACCGACCTCGGCGCTCGACCCCGTATCGACGCTCGTGGTGGAGCAGCTGGCCTGCGAGCTCAGGGAGACCTGCACGCTGGTGGTCGTTACGCACAACATGCAGCAGGCTGCGCGTATTTCCGATTCGGTCGCGTTCTTTTTGCTGGGCGAGCTGGTGGAGCATGCGCCCACTGCCCGGCTCTTCAAAAACCCGATCGATCCGCGTACGGCGGATTATTTGACGGGCCGTTTTGGCTGATACCATCTAGTAGAGGCACCTTTAGGGTTAAGATGCGGTCATGCCGGCCGCAAAGGGGTTCAACATGATCTATTACGTCGAGGACGATGACAACATCAGGGATTTGACGGTCTATGCGCTGCGCAAGCAGGGAATCGAGGCCGAGGGCTTTTCGTGCGACGGCGAGTTTAAGGCTGCCGTGGCGCGACGGGTACCCGATGCCGTGCTGCTCGACATCATGCTGCCCGATACCGATGGTTTGGCGATTATGCGCCGCCTGCGCGCCGACCGCCTGACGGCGACGGTGCCCATCATGATGCTTACCGCCAAGGATACCGAGCTCGACAAGGTGATGGCGCTCGATGGCGGTGCCGACGATTACCTGACTAAGCCGTTTTCGCTCATGGAGCTTGCGAGCCGCTGCCGCGCACTGCTGCGTCGCGGCGGCATGGTCAAGCAGGCGAGCGATGTGCTCAGCGTGGGCGACATCGTGCTCTCGCCCAGCCATCGCGAGGTGACCGTTGCCGGCGAGCCGCTTAAGCTCACCCTGCGCGAGTTCGACCTGCTCGAGTACCTCATGCGCAAGCCCGGCGTGGTTTTTACCCGCGAGTCGTTGCTGCAGAGCGTGTGGGGCTGGGACTTCGACGGCGGTTCGCGCACCGTTGACGTGCACGTGCAGACGCTTCGCCAAAAACTGGGCGAGCATGCCAGCGCCATCGAGACCGTGCGCGGCGTGGGCTACCGCTTGGCCGAGCCTTCTGCCGGTGATGGTGCCGAAGGTGACGACACCGCGGCCACCGCATCGGAGGAGTAACCCGTGGTCTTCGCCCCCCAGGGAAAACATACGCTGTCGCACCGCGTTTTTGTGACGATCTTTGTCTGCGCCATGGCGGTTATCGTGGCGTTTACGGTGCTGGGTGCGTTCTTTGTGCAAAACACCTTGGCGGATGCCACGAGTACCAATCTGGCGCAGGAAACCGAGCTCATTGCTGCCGCTCTCGACGAACAGCAGGAGCCCATCCCGTTCTTGCGTAGCCTTGATCGCGAGGACTTGCGAATCACGCTGATTAACAAGGATGGATCGGTTGCCTACGACAACGAGGCGTCGCCTTCCGCACTGCCCAACCATGGCGATCGCCCCGAGGTCATCGAGGCCTTTGAGAGTGGTTTGGGTTCCGCGGAGCGCGCAAGCTCTACGCTCGACGAGATTATGCTGTATCGCGCCGTCGCCCTTGATAACGGCCAGGTTGTCCGCTTGGCGCAGGCCCAGCCTGGCGTTACGGCGATTTTGCTGTCGATGGTGGCGCCGATGCTGCTTATCGCAGCAGCGGGTGCGGTACTCTCGTTTTTTATGGCGCGCCGCGAGTCCCGTGCCATCATCGCGCCGTTGCAAGAGGTGGATTTGGACCACCCACGCCGTAGCTATGAGCACGCCTATGCCGAGATGGTCCCCATGCTTGAGCGTATCGAGTCGCAGCGCCAGGAACTCAAGCGCCAAATGGCGGTGCTAGCGGACAACGACCGTATGCGCCGCGAGTTCACGGCGAATATCACCCATGAGCTCAAGACGCCGCTTACGGCGATTTCGGGCTATGCCGAGCTCATCGCAAACGGCATGGTCGAGGGCGAGGGCGACCTGCGCAACTTTGGCGGTCGCATCTATCGTGAGGCGGGCCGCTTGGCAGCGCTTGTCAACGATATCCTTACGCTGTCTAACTTGGACGAGGCCGAGCGTGCAGCTGAGGGCGAGGCGGTGCCCATTGGGTCCACGGAGCCTATTGAGCTCTCGCGTGCCATCTACGCGGTCGAGCAGCGTCTTGAACAGGTCGCCCGTCAGGCGAATGTGACGATAAGTCATGAGACCAAGCCTGTGGTCATCGAGGGCGTGTCGCGCTTGATTGACGAGCTCATCTATAATCTGGCAAGCAACGCCATCCGCTACAATCGACCCGGCGGTACGGTTACGCTGCAGTGCGGCACCAACGACGAAGGCCATCCGTTCCTTGCGGTCGCCGACACGGGAATCGGTATCGCGCCTGAAGAACAGGGCAAGGTATTTGAGCGGTTCTATCGCGTGGACAAGAGTAGGTCCAAGGCACGCGGCGGAACCGGTCTGGGGCTTGCCATTGTCAAGCATGCGGCCCTGTATCATCACGCCACGCTCGATCTGTCGAGCGAGTTGGGCGTGGGAACCACCATTACGGTGACGTTTCCCATACAGCAGGACGAGCCATTCGCATAGCGATACAACATAGATATTGATGTAGACGCCGCATTTGACTTTCGGGTGCGGCGTTGTTGTGCAATTTTACGATTGCTTCCGACATTTTTACAGGAGAGACTGTTTCTTATGTATAGAGTTTGGTCTCGGTAAAAAGATGCGATAACATACGGACAGTTTTGTCAATCCGAACTGGGGAAATGAAAGGCAAGCTGCATGACCCTTCTCGAACTGTTCCAGCTGCTCAAAAAGCACCTTCAGCTGGTCATCACCCTTCCGGTGGTCTGCGCGATCGCCATGGGCATCGTGTCCTTCGTTGCGATGGACAACACCTACACCGCGACGACGAGCATGTACATTCTCGCCAAGACCGACGATAGCGGTCAGATGAGCTATAACGATCTCTCGGCGAGCCAGATGCTTTCCAACGATATCGCCACGCTGCTGGATAGCGATAGCGTTAAGAGCGGCGCCGCCAAGGAACTGGGCCTCACCGATCTGGATGACTACAAGGTGTCTGTTTCCTCCGAGACCACCACGCGTGTCATTACGCTTTCGGTTACCGGCACCGATGCCAAGGAGACGGCTAAGGTCGCAAAGGCCATGGCCAGCTCGGTGAGTACGGTCGCTCAGAACGTCGGCGCTGCCCAGAGCATCAACGTTATCGACGAGGCTAAGACCCCCGAAGCCCCCAGCGGTCCCAAGCGTATGCTGTACGTTGCTGTCGCGTTCCTCGCCGGTATCTTTATCGCAGTTGCCTATGTCGTTTTGGCAGACATGCTCAATACCCGCATCCGCGGTGCCGAAGAGGCAGAAGAGCTCCTGGGCATTCCCGTTGTTGGCCGAATTCCGGCTATGAAAGGTGGTAAATAGGCATGGCTAAGGCAAAGAACACCGACAAGCTCGTTGTACAGAATGCCGCCAAGACCCTTCTGGCCAACATCCGCTTTGCGAGCGTGGACGACCCCATTCGCACCATCACCGTTACCTCCTCGATTCCCAACGAGGGCAAGTCTACGGTTTCCATTAACCTTGCCCAGGCTATCGCCACCAGCGGCAAGAGCGTCCTGCTGGTCGAGGCTGACATGCGTCGCAGGTCCCTTGCCGATATGCTCGGCGTCCGCTCCCGCGGCGGACTCTATGCAGTCCTGTCCGAGCAGATCTCCATTGACCAGGCAATTGTCGAGACAGGTCAGAAGAATTTCTACTTCCTCGATGCCGAGCCGCATATTCCCAATCCTGCCGACATCATCGTCTCTCACCGCTTTGCCAAGCTGGTAAAGGCGCTGTCCGCCAAGTTCCAGTACGTCATCTTTGATGCTCCCCCGGTTGGCACCTTCATCGATGCTGCCGAGATCGCAAGTCTGACCGACGGTACGCTGTTCGTGGTGCGCGAGGACTTCACCAAGCGCGAAGAGGCGCTCAACGCCATCGGTCAGCTTAAGAAGTCCGAGAAGGTCAAGCTCATCGGTACCGTTATGAACTACTGCGAGACCGAGACCAGCGAGTACTACTACTCCTACTACACCAAGGACGGTAAGAAGGTGAAGAAGGGCTCCGACGATCAGGTGACTTCCAAAAAGGGCATCTTCACCAACCGAGCAAACGTTTAGTTGATTAAGGCTGACCTATGCGTGACATTCATTGCCATATCTTGCCGGGTGTAGACGACGGCGCCGCCGATCTCGATGAGAGCTTGGCGATGCTCGAGGCTGCCAAGCGGGCCGGTGTAACCAGAATCGTTTGCACTCCTCACTGCCGTGATCCCTATTTTGATTACGACAAGATGTGGGATGCCTTTGAGCTGCTGCGTGATAACGCTGACGGCTTTCCGCTTCAGATGGGCTTCGAGGTCAACCATCGAAAGCTCGTTGAGCTTGGTATCGATGCCGCGGAGCACTTGCATTTCGATGGGACCAACGAGTTTCTGCTCGAGCTTTCGACGCATGCCGATGCGTATGCGTTTAGAGAGTACGAGAACACGATTTACGATTTGCAGTGCCGTGGTTACCAGGTGATTATCGCTCATCCTGAGCGCTATCGTGCGGTTCAAAAGGATGTAAGCGTGGCGGAGCGCCTGGTCGATATGGGCTGCAAGCTGCAGGCTTCGGCGGACTTTATTGCCGGCGGTCGCTTTGGTCGCGAGAAAAAGCCGGCACAGCGCCTGTTCGATCAGAACCTGTACAGCTTCATCGCGAGCGATGCCCATAACGTGGGTCATTACGACTGCCTGGCGAAGGCTCGTGCGAAGTTTAGCGTGCGCGGAGCTCATTTTCGCTAATATCTGTCCCTAACGTTCGCATTGAATGAAAGGGCAGCCATGGATATCCAACTTAAGACGGGATGCTTTGATGACGCGGCGTTGGTGCGCCGCGTCGTTTTTATGGACGAGCAGGGCTACGAGAATGAGTTCGACGCTATCGACGAGGATCCAAACTGCATTCATGTGACGCTCTATGTAGACGGCGAGCTTGCCGGTTGCTCGCGCGTGTTTCCCGAAGAGCTTGAACGCGTGGCTGACGCAGAGGCCCCGGTGTTGCCGGCATGCGACATGGACGAAGGCGTTGCGGCGGGGGAGACCTACATTATGGGGCGCGTGGCCGTGCTGCCGAGCATGCGCCGTCGCGGTTTGGCGAGCAAGATTGTCGAGGCCAGTGATACGTGCGCGCGTGATGCCGGCGCCGAGCTCATTAAGCTGCATGCTCAGGAATACGTGCTGCCGCTCTATGCCAAGGCGGGCTACACGCAGATTGCCCCGGTGGACTACGAAGACGAGGGCCAGCCCCACGCCTGGATGGCCAAGCGCGTAGATGGCAGATAGGAACGTTCCTTTCCTGCCGGCAGTTGGGGACACTCCTTGGCAATTGGCGCATCAGAGCGCTCGGACATACAGTTTTTCGATTCCGTATGTATATATGCGCGTTAATGGGTTATAAAATCTAAGTCTGAACATAGCAGGTCTGCGATGCGGCTCGGGCGACCGAGCCGTTTTTGCGGACAGGGGTAGCGCGAAAGGACTGCACATGCGTCAATTTAAGACCGAGAGCAAAAAACTGCTCGACCTCATGATCAACTCCATCTACACCAATAAAGAAATCTTCCTGCGCGAGCTTATCTCTAACGCGAGCGACGCCGTCGACAAGCTCAACTTTAAGAGCCTGCAGGACCCGAGCGTCAAGATCGACCAGGGCGACCTGGCCATTCGCGTCTCCTTTGATAAAGACGCCCGCACCATTACCATCTCGGATAACGGCATTGGCATGACCGCCGAGGAGCTGGAGCGCAATCTGGGCACCATCGCCCATTCCGGCTCCGAGGAGTTTAAGACCGAGAACGCCGAGCAGCAGGGCTCCGATGTCGACATCATTGGTCAGTTTGGCGTGGGCTTCTACTCGGCTTTTATGGTCGCCAGCCATGTGAAGGTCGTCAGCCGCGCCTACGGCGAGGATGTCGCCCATGTGTGGGAATCCGACGGTCTTGAGGGCTACACCATCGAGGACGGCGAGCGCGCCGAGCACGGTACCGATGTCATCCTGACGCTGCGCGAGAACGAGAAGCTCGATGCCGACGGCGAGGCCGAGACCTACGATCGCTTCCTGACCGAGTGGGGTCTCAAGAGCCTGATTCAGCAGTACAGTAACTATGTGCGTTACCCGATCCAGATGATGGTGTCCAAGAGCCGCCAGAAACCCAAGCCCGAGGACGCCGGCGACGATTACAAGCCCGAGTACGAGGACTACCAGGAGCTCGAGACCGTCAATTCCATGACACCGATCTGGAAGAAGCGCAGCTCCGATGTCGAGCAGAAGGACTACGACGAGTTCTACAAGTCCACGTTCCACGACTTTGACGATCCTGCGCGTACCATCAGCTTCCACGCCGAGGGCACGCTCGAGTATGACGCCCTGCTGTTTGTGCCGGGACGCGCGCCGTTCGATCTGTACAGCAAGGACTACGAGAAGGGTCTGGCGCTCTACAGCTCCAACGTCCTGATCATGGAGAAGTGCGACGACCTGCTGCCCGACTACTACAACTTTGTCCGCGGCGTCGTGGATTCCGCCGACGTGTCGCTCAACATCTCGCGCGAGACGCTGCAGCAGAACCGTCAGCTCAAGGCCATCGCCAAGCGTGTGGAAAAGAAGATTACCGCCGACCTTGAGGATATGCGTGACAACGACCGCGAGGCCTACGAGAAGTTCTTTGAGAACTTTGGCCGCGGTCTTAAGTACGGCATCTACTCGAGCTATGGCATGAAGGCCGATGAGCTCGCCGACCTGTTGCTGTTCTGGTCTGCCAAGGAACAGAAGATGATTACCCTGGCCGAGTATGCCAAGGGCATGCCTGAGGATCAGAAGGCCATCTACTACGCCGCCGGCGACTCGCGTGAGCGCTTGGCCAAGATGCCCGTGGTAAAGGGCGTGCTCGACCGCGGCTATGACGTGCTGCTGCTGACGCAGGATGTGGATGAGTTCACGTTCCAGGCTATGCGTGAGTACGTTGCCGCCGATATGCCCAAGATCTACGAGGACGATGCCGCCCGCGAGGCTGCCGAGAAGGCCGTGGCCGATGGTGCCGAGCCCGAGGTTGAGGATCGTCACCTGGAGCTCAAGAACGTCGCAACCGGTGATCTTGACCTGGCGACCGAGGACGAGAAAAAGGAGGCCGAGGACGCCACCAAGGAGAACGAGGACCTCTTTAACGCCATGAAGGAGGCACTCGGCGACAAGGTCGAGAAGGTTGCCGTCTCTGCGCGCCTGACCGATGCTCCCGCGTGCATCACCACCGAGGGCCCGCTTTCGCTCGAGATGGAGAAGGTGCTCCAGAAGGGTCCCGAGGGCGCGCCCGACGGTATGCCCAAGAGCCAGCGCGTGCTCGAGCTCAACGCCAAGCACCCGGTCTTTGACAAGCTTGTCGCTGCCCAGAAGGCAGGCGACGCCGACAAGATCAAGCAGTACTCCGGTCTGCTCTATGACCAGGCTCTGCTGGTCGAGGGCATCCTCCCCGAGGACCCCGTAGCCTTCGCAGCCGCCATTTGTGAACTTATGTAATTGGTTCCGCCGTTCTAACGAACGGCGGACCGGTCGACGCTGCCCTCAGTTCCGCCGTTCTAACGAACGGCGGACCAGTCGACGCTGCGCGGGCGCCAGAGCGACAACTTGTCATTCAAAGAGGACGGCATGACCAGAAGGTCTATGCCGTCCTCTTTTCATGCCAATTTGTTCGCTCTGGCGCCCGCTCGCTGGCATTGCCAAAACATCGACGTTGCCGTGGTCCTAAGTAGTCATTGGGGACGTTCTTGTTTGACTAGTCATTTAAGAACGTCCCCGATGACTATTTGAATTGCTAATTTGTGCGGGTTGTGGTTTTGTGACCTGCTGAAATTTAGGATACTGTACAACTGTACGTTAACTCATCTTCGTAGTATATTGCTACCCGCAAAACTCAACACCATTGTGCTTTGAGACGTTAAAGCGCCTACTACAATGGTTGTCGATAGTACGATTCGATTTAACGACAGGATGGATGGTCCAAGCGTGAGTCTCGGCAGCAAACTATCCAATGCAAAGGTGTCCTTTGCGATATTTAAGCGCGACATTAAGCGACTGCTTGTGAACCCCGTCGCCCTGGTGGTTACCCTAGGCGTGTGCGTTATTCCCTCGCTGTATGCCTGGTATAACATCGTGGCAAACTGGGATCCGTATGGAAACACCCAAGGCATCAAGATTGCTATCGCCAACAACGATCGAGGCACCCAAAACGACTTGGTGGGTGAGCTCAACGCTGGCGACAAAGTGGTCGACCAGCTCAAGGAGAATCATCAGTTGGGCTGGACGTTCGTCGACTCGACGGCCGATGCCAAGGAGGGCGTCGAGAGCGGCGAGTACTATGCCGCTATCGTGATTCCCAAGAACTTCTCGGATAACCTGGTTTCGATGCTCGACGGCAACTACCATCAGCCCAAGCTCACGTACTACGTCAATGAGAAGAAGAGCGCCATTGCGCCCAAGGTTACCGATACCGGTGCAAACACCATCGAGGAGCAGATCAACTCGGAATTTGTCTCTACGGTAGGCAAGACTGTTGCCGGTATCGCCAAGGATGCCGGTGTCGATTTAAAGGACAAGGCAACCCAGACTCAGGACTCGCTGGCAAGTTCGGTGTCCGAGGCGTCCGACACCTTGGGCGAGGTGCGCGATTCGATTGGCGATATGAATGCCGCCATCGATAAGACGAGTGGCGCTATCGCCTCGGCTGATGCGGCACTTGCCGGCTTGCAAGGCCAGGCACCGTCGCTGACGCAGGCGATCTCCCAGGGCAACGACCTGCTGAGCGAAGCTCGCACCACGGCGGGCAACTCCATCACCTCGCTCTCCAAGGCGCTCTCGGAAGGCAGCCTTGCGCTCACCAAGACGTCGGCCTCTGCGAACGCTGCCATCGGCAAGCTGACGGGCGCGGTCACATCTACGACCACCCGTATCGACAACTCGCTCGAGTCTCTTCAAGCGACGATCGACCACAATAAGGCCGTTATCGGGCACTTGGAGATTCTCGCCAATGACACGTCGACAGGTTCCGAGGAAATTGACGCGCGCATTGTATCGACCATCGATTTGCTTCGAGAGCAGAATGAAAAGCTTCAGAGCATCAAGGACGGTCTGTCCGCGCAGTCGAGCGCCATGGCGAATGACGCAGCGGCTGTTTCGGGTGCCAGTGACGCTATCAATAACGCAATTCATGCCGGTGCGACCAACCTTGGCCAAGCCCAGACGGACTTGGGCCAAAACGCGCTGCCGAAGGCCTCGAGCGCGCTCGACTCTTTTGCTGCCGTTTCGGGCGACCTGACCGGTATCGTCTCGGGTATGACACCTACACTTGCAAATGCGCGCGGCACGTTGGCGCAGCTTAGCGCTACGCTCGGCCAGGCCAAGACCACGCTGTCCCAGACCGATTCCTCGCTTGCCAAGGTCCAGGACAAGCTTGCAACCGCCGCCAATGACATCGCGGCGCTGCAGACCTCCGAGTCCATGGGCGAGCTGGCCGATCTGATGGGCGTCGATGTCAATGACGTGGCAGATTTCATGGCGTCTCCGGTTGAGTTGACGTCCAAGTCAATCTATCCGGTCAAGAGCTTTGGCTCGGGCATCGCTCCCTTCTACACCAATCTGGCGCTTTGGGTGGGCGGCTATGTGCTCATCGCCATTTACAAGCTCGAGGTCGACCGTGAAGGTGTTGGCAGCTTTACGGCGCGCCAAGGCTACTTTGGCCGCTGGTTGCTCATGGTGATCCTGGGCGCGTTGCAGGCCATCATCGTTACGGTAGGCGATCTGGTGATTGGCGTGCAGTGCGTCAGCCCGCTGCTGTTCGTGCTGGGCGGCATCGCCATTTCGTTCACCTACGTCAATATCATCTATGCGCTGTCCACCACGTTTAAGCATATCGGCAAGGCTATCGGCGTCATTCTCGTCATCGTGCAGATCCCGGGTTCGTCGGGCATGTACCCCATCGAGATGATGCCCGGCTTCTTCCAGTGGCTGCACCCGCTGCTGCCCTTTACCTACGGCATCAATCTGCTGCGCGAGACGGTCGGCGGCATGTATTCGTTCAACTACCTGTTTAACCTGTGCATTCTGGGCGTGTTCTTGATCGTGGCGCTCTTTATCGGCCTGCAGCTGCGTCCGCTGCTGCTCAACCTTAACCTGCTCTTTGATAAACAGCTCTCCACGACCGGTATGATGATTTGCGAGTCCAACGACCTGCCGCGCCAGCGCTACTCGCTGCGCACGGCCATGCGCGTCATGCTCGATTCCGATTCGTACCGTCGCGAACTGCTCGATCATGCGGTCGCCTTTGAACATCGCTACCCGTACTACATCAAGGGCGGTTTTGCCGCCGTGGTGGGCGTTCAGGTCCTGCTCTTTGTCCTGTCGACGGTTCTCGATATCGACAATAACGGCAAGATCATCCTGCTTGTCATTTGGATCATCTCGGTTATTGCCATCTGCGGCTGGCTTATCAATATCGAATATATCCGAGCGAGCCTCAATACCCAGATGCGCATCTCGGCGCTTTCGGATGAGGACCTGCGTCGCGAGATGCGCGAACACACGGCCGCCATTCCTGCCGCCCGCCACATGTTTGGCCTCAACGCCAGCGAGCGTGGTGCCAAGGGCGGCGATCAGTCCACGGGCCGCTTGCCGCATATCGGCTCGCACCATAAATCTCAGGGCAGCGACAGCACAGCCACAAATGATGGAGATACCACCGCGCTTGGCAAGCACTCCAAAGGAGGTGAGGCATAAATGAAGAACATCCTGCATCTGTTTAAGCGCGATGTCCAAAACGTGTCTCGCTCCGTGATCGGCTTGGTTGTCGTGATGGGCCTCATTATCGTACCGTGTCTGTACGCGTGGTTTAACATCGCCGGCAGCTGGGATCCGTACGGCAACACCGGCAATCTTAAGATCGCCGTGGTCAACACCGATGAGGGTTACGAGAGCGATTTGATCCCCGTCGAGGTTAACGTGGGCGAAAACGTGACCGCCACCCTACGCGGCAACGAGAGCTTCGATTGGGTTGTGCTCAACAATCGCGAAAAGGCTATCGAGGGCGTTAAGTCGGGCGCGTACTATGCTGCCGTCGTTATCCCCAAAACGTTTAGCGCTGACATGATGACGCTTTTCTCGACCGACGTGAAGCATGCCGATATCGAGTTCTACGAGAATCAGAAGGCCAACGCCATTGCGCAGATCGTGACCGAGAAGGGTTCGAGCGCCGTCCAGAGCCAGGTTAACAAAACTTTTACCGAGACCATTACGACGATCGGTCTTAAGACGGTGTCCAGCCTGCTCGATTACATGAGCACCGACCAGGTGGGTAACTTTATCGCCAACCTGTCCTCGACGCTCGGCGATTCGATTGAGGACCTGCGAGACGTTCGGGCAAATGCTTCGTCGCTGGCGGGCATTTTGAGCTCCACGTCCGATTCGCTGACGTCGGCGAGCGGCATGCTCAAGCAGACGGGCACGGTCGATGAGTCAACGAAGCAGCTGATGGAGCATGTCAAGAGCGGCATGAGCGATTCCAAGGAAGCGCTGAAGGACGCCAACGACGCCATCAATGCCGCGATTGACGGAAGCGCGGGCTCGTTTGACAACGTGTCCGCCGAGCTTGCGAAGGCATTTGATGCCGCGAATCAACATGTCGACCTTACAGTGTCCCAGCTCAACGATGCCGCGGCGGCGCTCAACACGCGTGCCGACGATATCGACGCCACGGCCGACCAGCTCCGCAGCTTTGCCGATCAGGTGACTGACGAAAAACTCCAAGACAGCCTCAAGTCTGTGGCAACATCGCTGAGCAGGATTGCTGTGGAGTATCGCAACAACGCCAAGGACTTGACGGCCACCGCGAAGTCTCTCTCTGACAGCATGGCAGAGGTTAATAAGTCGCGTGCCGAGGTCGATCAGGCAATCGCGGATGCCAAGGCTGGTATCTCGGGCGCCAAGACTGACTACGACTCTACGTTTTCGGCCAAGGCAAAGGAGCTCAAGAAGACCATCTCGGGCGTTTTGGATTCGCTGAACGGTATTTCGAACGATCTGGATAGTGCTGTTGCTGGCCTGACCGACGCATCCGGTTCGCTGGCAAAGGGCCTCTCCAAGGCTGCAAAGCTGGTCAACAAGGCTTCTGATCAGCTGGGCGAGGCGTCGGACAAGATCAGTGCGTTTAAGGACGAGCTCGACGGCGCCTTGATGTCGGATGACCTCGCTACGATCAAGACGATGATCGGCAATGATCCCGAGGGTCTGGCCGTGTCGCTTTCCGGCCCCGTCGCGCTCGATCGCAAGCCGGTCTATCCGATCCGCAACTACGGTTCGGCCATGGCACCGTTCTACACGATTCTGTCGCTCTGGGTGGGCTCGATTGTGCTGGCAGCCATGATGAAGGTCTCGGTTGACGATGAGCTTATCAACGAGCTCATCCCCGTGCGCCTGCACGAGATCTACCTGGGCCGCTACCTGTTCTTTGGCGGTCTGGCCCTGCTGCAGGCAACGCTCGTGTGTGCGGGCGACATCCTGTTCTTTGGCATCCAGTGCGACGACCCGCTGCAGTTTGTGCTGGCGGGCTGGGTCGCGAGTCTCGTGTTCTCCAATATCGTCTACACGCTTACGGTTTCGTTTGGCGATATCGGCAAGGCGCTCGCCGTCGTGCTGCTGGTCATGCAGGTCGGCGGTTCGGGCGGCACGTTCCCCATCGAGATGACCGGCCCTGTGTTCCAGGCGATCTATCCGTTCCTGCCGTTTACCCATGGCATTAACGCCATGCATGCCGCCATGGCTGGCGCCTACCATATGGAGTACTGGGTTGAGCTGGGCATTCTGGCGAGCTATCTGATTCCGTCGCTGGCCCTGGGCGTCGTCTTCCGCCGCCCAGTCATCAAAGCCAACGACTGGATCATCGAAAAGCTGGAATCGACAAAGCTAATTTAGTGCGGCAACGTTAACGCTGATGTAGCACTAATGCCAGCGAGCGAGCCGCATTTGCGCCAAGGTGACGTGAAATGAAAGGGCGCTGACCTTCTGGTCGCGCCCTTGAAATTGAACGTCAGATTGGCGTGAATGCGGCTCGCGTAGCGTCGGCCGGTCCGCCGTTCGGTAGAACGGCGGAACAAAACGCTTTAGTGGGCTGGATTGCGTGGGTTGCTTGGTTGTTGCTACAGTAGCGGGGCGTGCCGGGGGTCCGGTGCGCCTCGTTTTTATTTGACCATGAGGCGGCACGCAGCCATACGCGTGCGGACACCACGCCCAGTTTGAGTGTGAGGATGTTCCATGGCCCAATACGCTGCCAACGAAATCGAAAACATGCCCGATAGCCCTGTCGCACGGGAGGACCTGGGCGCCGGCGGCACCTCCCGCGGCGCCGGCGCGCGTTCCCCGTTCTTCTGGAAGGTCTTGCTGCTATCGGTGGCGGTCATCTGGGGCTATTCCTTTACCACCATGAAAGATGCGCTCGACACCATTCCGGTGTTCGAACTGCTCTATATTCGTTTTCTTCCGGCTTCGCTGGTTATGTTCGCCATCTTCCACAAGCGCATCATCGCGCACCTCAACGCCCGCAACCTGATCGTCGGACTTGGCATGGGCACACTTATGTGGGCCGCCTACGCCCTGCAGACGGTCGGTCTGGCTCAGACCACGGCGGGCAAGAACGCGTTTTTGACGGGTACGTACTGCATCCTCGTGCCCTTTGCGAGCTATTTCCTGAGCGGCGAAAAGCTCACGCGTTACAACTTGGGTGCCGCATTGCTCTGTCTGGCGGGCATTGGCCTGGTGGCGCTCGATAGCGTCGAGTTCAACATCGGTGATGCCATTACGCTGGGCGGCGCGGTCTTCTTTGCCATCCAGATGTCGGTGACCGCCAAGTACGGCCGCAAGATGGACATCAACGTCATCACGTTTTGGATGTTTGTGGGCAATGGTGTCTTGAGCCTTATCTCGTCGCTGCTATTCGAGACCCAAGCGCCGCTGTCCGTTTGGACGCCGAGCTTTATCAGTGTGATGGCGTTTCTCTCGGTGGGCTGCACATGTGTGGCTCTGCTCATCCAAAACGTCGGCCTGGCGCATGTCCCGGCCTCGACGGGCTCGCTGCTCCTTTCGATGGAGTCGCCTTCGGGTGTGCTGTTCTCGGTGCTGCTGATGGGGGAGGCGCTCACCTCGCGCCTGCTCGCCGGCTTCGCGCTCATCTTTCTTTCGATTATCTTGAGCGAGACGCATTTCGATTTTTTGCGTCGAAAACCGCGCCCGCAATTGTAAACAATTTGTTGCGCCGCCTCCCGGGGCGGCATTTTTTATGCGTCGCCCTTAAAGTAGTACCTTGCACTTTACGCTATCAAAGTGCTTGCTGCAAAAACGTTACTGGAGGGCATCTATGGCACCAGCACTGTCCGATCTTCAACCGCAACCAGCGCCCAAGGCCACCGCGGCGGCGCAAGCCGCCATTGGCGACAGTCTGGTCAAAGAGGCTCAAACTTTTGCCGATGAGCTTGCCGCATGGCGTCACGATCTGCATCGGACGCCCGAACTTGGTAACGACCTCCCGCAGACCTCTGCGTATATCCAAGCGCGCCTGGCCGAGATGGACATCCCGTTTGCCACGCTCGTCGATGGTTCCTGTGTTGTGGGCCTTGTCGGTGCCGGTGCCACCGCGGCCCAGGGCAATGGCGTCTGCACGGACGAACAGGCCGGTACGGTCGTTATGCTTCGTGGCGACATGGACGCCCTGCCCGTTGCCGAGGAATCCGGCGAGCCCTTTGCATCCACCAACGGCTGCATGCACGCTTGCGGTCACGATATGCACGCGACGGCGCTGCTTGGTGCGGCTCGTATGCTCAAAGCGCGCGAGGCAGAGCTTGTTGATGCCAACGCTACGGTTAAGTTGCTGTTCCAGCCGGGCGAGGAGACCTTTGAGGGAGCACGCGCTGCCATCGCCGACGGTTTGCTCGAGAACCCGCGCCCTCAGGCGGCCTTTGCCATGCATGTCAACAGCCAGTCGCCGCTTGGTCTGGTGCTCTACGGCAGCCCGGCGCTTTCGGGCGTGTACGGTTTTCGCATCACGCTTCAGGGCAAGGGCGGCCATGGCTCGAGCCCCGAGATCTGCATCGACCCCATCGCGGCCGGCGTCCATGTGCACCTGGCGCTCCAGGAGCTTATCGCCCGCGAGGTGCCGGCGGCCAAGGAAGTCGCACTTACCGTTGGTAAGTTTGCTGGCGGCTTGGCGGCCAACGTCATCCCCGACACCTGCGTGCTCGAGGGAACGCTGCGCGGCTTCGATGTTGAGCTCATGGAGCACCTCAAGACCCGCATCGCGGAGGTCGTTAACGGCGTTGCCACAACATATCGTACGCCGGCGACCATCGAGACGCTTTCGGATGTTCCGCCGCTTGTACTCGACAGCGATATGACTCAGGCGTCGCTTGGCTACGTGGGCGCAGTGCTGCCCAAGTCGGCTTTCTTGCCGCTTTTCCATGCCATGGCGAGTGAGGACTTCGCGCTTATCTCGAGCGAGATTCCGAGTGCGTACTTTACCGTGGGCGCGGCCGTAACCGACACGGACGAACACTTTGCCCAGCACCATCCCAAGGCGCGCTTTGACGATGCCGAGCTGCCGCTTGGTGCCGCGGCTTATACCGCCGTCGCTTTGGGCTATATCGCCGACCACCGGTAGCACCCAACCTTGCCTTTCAAGCCTGCGGACATGGCCGTAAGGCCTATGCCCTTGTCTTTCAAGGCAATCTTGGGCACTACCGGCGCCCGGCGCCGGCTATTCGTTTGTTAAATAAGGAGCAGTATATCCCAGCAACGCAAGTTCTTCCCCGGCTGGCTCGTGGTGGCCTCCGGCTTTGTGATCATGGCCACGTGCTACACGATTTTCGTCAACTGCATGAGCCTGTTTCAGCCGCTAATCGTCAGCGATCTGGGCATTTCCCTTGCGCAGTACAACATCTCCAATGCCATCTCCACCGTGGTGAGTGTCGTGGGTTCGCTCGTTATCGGTCATGTTGCCGATAAGGTGAGTGGCCGCGTATTGGGCTCGCTCACCGTTATCGCTACCTCGGCGGTGCTTGCTGGCATGAGCTTTGTCGGTGAGCTGTGGCAGGTCTACGTGCTCTTTGCCGTTTCGGGCTGCTTCGCTGTGGCCTCGACCCGTCTGCTCATTAGCCTTGTGACCGCCAACTGGTTTACCGCTAAACGCGGCCTTGCCATTTCCATCGCACTTTCGGGCTCGGGCTTTGGCGGAGCCATTCTCTCGCCGATCGTGAGCTCGCTGATCGTGAGTGTGGGCTGGCGCTCTGCGTTCCTGGTGCTCGCTGCCGTCTGCATTGTGGCGGCGCTGCCCATCACGGCCTATTCCTTCCGCACCAAGCCTTCCGAGATTGGCCTTAAGCCGCTCGGCGAGAACCCGGGCGATCCGTCCGTCTCGACGGCCGGCGACAAGGACGAGCACACGGCGCCCGAGGTTAGCGTCGGCTGGTCTCGTATCAAGAAGAACCCGGCATTTTGGCTGCTTGTCGTTGCCTTCCTCTTTATGGGTCTCGTTAACGGCGCCATCCTGCCCAACCAGGTCACCAACATGACGAGCGTTACCGTCAACGGTGCCAAGATTGTCACGGGCGGCCACGATCCCATGTGGGCAGGTACTGTGCTTTCGGCCTATATGGTTACCGTCGTTATCGCCAAAATCTCGCTCGGTGCGATCTATGACCGCTTTGGCCTGCGCTTTGGCAATATCCTTGGCTCCGTTGCGTGCATTATCGCCTGCGTGGCGCTGTGCTTCCCGACGACGGACCTCGGTCCCATCGTGGCCGCGGTGAGTTTTGGTATCGGAACGTGCATGGGCACCATCACGCCTACCATCGCCGCGTCCAAGCAGTTTGGCATGGCTGACCTCGGCAAGGTCACGGGCACCATTACCTCGCTCGAGATGGTCGGCGGCACCGTAGGTGCCATTGTCTCGGGCGTGCTGTTCGATGCCACGGGCTCCTTTGCGAGCACCTGGATCGTGTGCCTGGCGTGCTCCGTGGTCATGCTCGTGTTCCTGCTGGCATCCGAGCCCATCGCCGCCAAGCTGCGCGCGAGCGTGGCGGGGGAGTAGACGTCCGTCGCTCTTTTCTGTTCGCCCCGTTCTGTCCGTGGCCGCCTTGGAAGCCGAATGGATGCTCGTACCATCATTCGGTTTCCAAGGCGGCCACGGGCC
>CAUADW010000022.1 GCA_958427895.1 uncultured Collinsella sp. | reverse complement strand
ACCTACAAGGAGGCCGAGGGGTATCTGTACGGCGAGGTCGATCCCGAGACCGGCGCGCAGCTGTCCGACGCGTTTGTGCGCATTAAGGGCAAGCTCGAGCGCTCGGACCGCGGCGACCAGATCATCGCGCAGGAGATCGTGCCGCTGGAGCTTAGCGAGGAGAAAAACAAGCCCAAGGTCTTTGAGGTCATGGTGCCCAACAGTCGCTTTAGCCAGGGCAATATGGCGCGCCTGGCCACGGTGCTCACCACCAACCCGGGCGGCGACCGCGTGGAGATCTTTATTGAGCAAGTCGACGGGCGCGTGCTGCGTGCTGAGGTGCCGGCCAAGGTCAATGCACGCTCGATTCCGCTGCTGGCAGAGGCAAAGGCCATCGTCGGCAACCAAGGCCGCGTGACGGTTATCTAAGCTACCCCGGGTGAGATTGGAGGAAGTGATGGCGCAGGGGACGTTTGTGCAGGCGCTTCGCAAAGAGGCGGCGTTGAGCGGCACCTTTATGAAGGGGCGTTCGCTCATGCTCAACGGCGCCGTGCTGTCGATCGAGGACAGCGGCTCGCGCTTCTCCAAAAACGTGACGGTTGAGGGCTCGGTGCGCGGTTCGCGTGGCGACCTGTACAAGACGCACGTGGCGCTCGACATGGACGAGCACGAGGTGATCGACTACGACTGCGATTGCCCCGCTGCCTATCGCTACCCCGGCATGTGCAAGCACGCTATTGCCACGGCTCTGGCGTATTTGGATGCCAGCGGCGCCGAGCCCGTCGAAGGTTTGCGCACGCCGGTCCGCACGTTTACGGCGCAGCCGAAACAGCCCGCGCGCACCGCGCCCAAAGCGCCGGCCGTCAATCCCAACTTTCCCTTTCCGGCGCCCGTCCCCACGAGCCCCAGCCTCATGGCGGCGCTCTCCGATCTTTCGGACGCGCGCATGGATGAGCTGGCGAGCATGCGCCGCAAGCTCGCCTGCAGCGTGGATCCCGATGCCCCCAAGGCGGTGTTGGAGCCCTCGCTGGTGCCGTACTACAATCCACTGTTTGCCGACCGCTTTAGCTGGGCGCTCGAGCTTCGCATTCGCTGTGGATCGGTCTCCTACGTGGTCAAGGACATCGACGGCATGGCCGACGCCTACGTGCGCGGCGGCACCTTCTCGTACGGCAAGAAGCTCACGTTTGTCCATACGCCCGAAGCCTTCGAAGACGTGTCGACAAAGCTGCTCAACCTTGTCGTGACGACAGTTGCCTATCTCGATGACATCACAAGCTCGCGTTCGGCGTCGTACGACTTTGCCCGCAGCGGTTTTGTCGCCGAGCGTCAGTTACCGCTGTCCGAGCATAGCATCGTATATGTGCTGGACCTGTTGCGCGGCCAGAGCATCTCTTTTGAGCCCGCCTGGTCGCGGGGGACGACGACGCATCGCACCTATGACGTGGCGGTTGAGATGCCTCCGGAAGGGGAGGACGAGGCTCTGCCTAAGCGCCCACCGCTCCTTGCCGCCAAAATCGCGCCGGCGGCTGGTGGCAGCTACGATCTGCGCCTGCCGGCCGATGCATACTGCTTTGCTTCGGGCGACGTAGCCTATCTGGTCGACACGCACCGCGCGCGTCGCGCTGATGCGGCGTTTGCCCAGCATGCGGCGCCGTTCCTATCGCGCTTACTGCCCTGCCGCACGCCGATCCATATCGCTGTCGACCAGGTGGGGGAGTTCTGTCGTATGGCGCTGCCCATTTTGCGCGACTACACCGACCTCACCGCGCCCGCCGTGCTCGATACCGTGGCGCCCGAGCCGAGCTTTGCTATGGCGATCGGCGTCGATGATGGGCTCGTGGCCTGCAAAATTACGGTTACCTACGGCGATTGGTCGGCGGATCTCTTTAGCTTGGGCGCTCCGGGCAGTCTCTTCGAAGAGCAACGCCCTGGCGTGCCGCCCCGCGACGAGGTGGCGGAGTTTCGCGTTATGGACACGGCGGCCCTGTACTTCGATTTCTACGAGGGCGGTCTGGCGTTTGAGGAGCGCGATGACGAGAGCTTGTTCTGCCTGCTGACCGAGGGTCTGTCTGCCCTGTCCGAGCTGGGTGAGGTCATGCTCAGCGACCGTCTGCGCCAGATTTCGGTCCGCCCTGCGCCCAAGCTCTCGGTTCGTGCGACCGTCAAGAGTAACCTGCTCGATGTCGAGCTGGGCGCGAGCGGGCTTTCGGCCGCGGACCTTGCCGTCTATCTCGATTCGTACAAGCGCCATCAAACGTTTGCGCGCCTTACGTCCGGCGACATCATTCGTTTGGACGAGGGTGCCCGAGCCGCGTTTGGCCTCGCCGAAGACCTGGGTGTCGATGCTGTCGACCTGCTCGACGGCGTGTCGCTCCCCGCGTCGAGTACCCTGTTCGTCGACAGCATGCTTGCGCGCACGCCGGCGCTTGAGGCCGATCGCGACGCTGCGTTCCGCCGTACCGTCGAGCGCCTGGACACGCTCGGCAAGATGGACTTTACGGTACCCGCCTCGCTCAAGGCCACGCTGCGTGGCTACCAGGTCGACGGCTACCAGTGGCTCGGCTCGCTTGAGCATCTGGGCCTCGGCGGTATCTTGGCCGACGATATGGGCCTGGGCAAAACGCTCCAGATGATCGCGCATATCCTGGCGCGCGTGGAGGCGGGGGACACCAAGCCCACGCTCGTGGTATGCCCGGCCTCGCTCGTGTACAACTGGACTGCCGAGCTGGAGCGCTTTGCGCCCTCGCTCGATGTTTGCGCAATCGTGGGCGCCAAGGCGCAGCGCCGCGTGCAGATTGCCGGTGTGGCTGAGCATAACGTGGTCGTGACGTCGTATGACCTTATGCGCCGCGATATTGATGAATACGCCGGGCAGGATTTTGCCCGCGTGGTGCTCGACGAGGCCCAGTACATTAAAAACCCGCTCACGCAGGTGGCGCGCGCCGCCAAGCGCCTGCCGGCCGGCGTGCGCTTTGCCCTGACGGGCACGCCCATCGAAAACCGCCTATCCGAGCTCTGGAGCATCTTCGACTTTTTGATGCCGGGCCTGCTTGGCACGCGCGAGTCGTTTGCCAAACGCTTCGAAAGCCCGGTCGAGCATGCCGAGGGCGACAGTGCCGCTCGCCTGCAGGCGCTCGTGTCGCCGTTTGTGCTGCGCCGTGTCAAGGAGGACGTGGTGGCCGATCTGCCCGAGAAGATCGAGGACACTGTCGTGGCTCAGCTCACCGGCGAGCAGCGCAAGCTCTACCTGGCAAACCAGGACCGCATTGCCCAGCAAGTGCAGCACCGCGAGGCATCCGAGTTTAAGAAAGACAAGCTCAAGGTACTCGCCGAGCTCACCAAGCTGCGCCAGATCTGCTGCGACCCGCGTCTACACTACGAGGATTACAAGGCGGGGAGCGCCAAACTCGATACGTGCATGGAGCTCGTGCACGGCGCACTCGACGGTGGTCATCGCATCCTGTTGTTCAGCCAGTTTACGGGCATGCTCGATATCATTGGCAAGCGCCTGGCCAAGGAGGATATCGCCTTCCTTAAGCTCACGGGCGCATCGTCTAAAGAGAGCCGCGCCAAGATGGTCGCACAGTTCCAGGCGGGCGAGGTGCCGGTCTTTTTGATCTCGCTCAAGGCGGGCGGCGTGGGCCTTAACCTGACGGCGGCCGACGTGGTCATCCACTACGACCCGTGGTGGAACGTGGCGGCGCAGGACCAAGCGACCGACCGTGCGCATCGTATTGGCCAGCAACATACCGTGACCGTGTACAAGCTCATCGCCAAGGACACGATTGAGGAACGCATTATGCAGATGCAGGAGTCCAAGCGCGACCTGGTCAACAGCGTGCTCGGCGGCGACGGCATCTCGTCGGCGCTGTTTACCCGCGAGGATGTTCTGGCGCTGCTCGGCGGCGACGGTCGCTAGCCGCGCGCGGGGTGGGGCTGCTGGGGTGGGCAGGACGGTCGACGCATTTTGGCTCGACCGCTTGCCTAATCCGTTATGTGTTCATTTGCAATGCCGTGGATGGTTTGTCTGCCTTTGGGCATAAGAACCATCAAGAACATTGGTACATCAGCAAAGGAGAACATCATGGCGAAATTCTTTAAGGACCCCGACGGTAAGCTCATTGCCGCCCTTGGCGACGACGTTGCGACCCCTGCCGGTTGCACGGAACTGACTGCAAACACTGAGGACGCGGCGCACGAGAAGCACGTGCCTGTTGTCGAGACCGAGCGCGACGGTCACGTGATTCGCGCGCGCGTTGGTTCGGTCGAGCACCCCAGCCTGCCCGAGCACTACATTGAGTGGATCGCCCTTGAGGCCGAGGGCCGCTTAGAGGTCCATTACCTTGAGCCCGGCATGAAACCCGCGACGTTTTTCGCGGGCGGCTCCAAGACCGGTACCGTCTATGCCTACTGCAACCTGCACGGGCTGTGGTCCGCGACATTCTAGGAGCGCGCCCCCGCTCGGGGTATCATAGCAAGCATATGCACATGCAAGCGCCGGCTGCATTATGCGGCCGGCGCTTTTACTACGATTTCGATGGTTTACGACGGAAAGGGCTGGGCCATGAAGCTCGCGCTTGCACAGATCGATATGCGCCTGGGTGATATTGAGGGCATTTGCGGCCGCATCGAGGACCAGGCTCGTCTGGCCCACGAGCGCGGGGCGCGCGTGCTGTGCGTTCCGGCTCCGCTCTTTATGGGCGCCATGCCCGGTGGCCTGGTGGGCGCTGCCGACTTTGAGCACGACATGCTTGCCGGTTTGACTGGTGTCGCCGAGCGTATCCAGGAGCTTGACATGATCTGCATCGTGCCCGCGGCGGTTTCGTTTGAGGGCCAGCCGCTGCTCGACTACATGATGCTCAAGGACGGTCATGTGGTGCCGGCGCGTTCGAGCATTGCCCTGCAGCGTGGCGAGAACAACGACACACGTTGGGCGCCGCCGGTGTTCGACGTGGACGGCGTGCGCATCGCCGTGATTTTTGACTTGGACCGCGAACTCGAGATGTTGCCGACCGGTGTTGACCTCATTGCGTATTTCCAATTCAACGCGTTTGATATGACCGACCGCGAGACTGCCGCCATTGCCGCCGTTCGCAGCGGCGCCTACCGCAAGATCGCATCCAAGCGCAGCGTGTGGTTTGCCTGCATGGCGCCGGTCGGTGCCTATGACGAGTCGGTGTATACTGGCGGTTCGTTTGTGCTCGACGACTGCGGTCGCGTGGTGGCCCAGGCGCCGTGTTTTGAGGAGAGCCTGCTGGTTCAGGAGATTCAGCGCGGCGTGATGCTCGATGCTTTGGAGGACCACGAGCTGCCCGAGTTTCGTTCCGAGGAGTGGTTGTGGCAGGCGCTGGTGCTCGCCGTGCGCGACAACGCCCGAGCCCACGGTGCGTCGCGTGCTGCGGTGGCACTCGAGGGTGACTTGCCGTCGTCCCTGCTGGCGGCGCTGGCCGTCGACGCTCTGGGCCCGCGCAACGTGATTGGCCTGGTGCTTGGGCGCAACCGTATCTTTACGCCGGCGCAGGAAGAGGCCGAGGCTGCCCGCTGCGCCGCCGTCCGCGCCATCGCCGAGCGTTTGCACATTCGCACCGTCGAGCGCGATGCACCGGATGCGGCGCGTGTGCTCGATCGCGACGTGTCGGCGGGCGATGCCGAGCGTCTGCGCTCGCGCACGCTGGGCCTCATGCTGGAGGACACGGCGCTCGAGCTGGGTGCGATGGCGCTGAGCCCGCTGTCCAAAACCGAGTACGCGCTGGCGGCGCCGGCGCTTTGCGGCGGCTACCAGGGCGACTTCGCGCCCTTTGGCGATGTATACCTGTCGACGCTTGAGTTTGTGGCGCGTGTGCGCAACCGCACGTCTGCCGTGGTGCCCCAAGAGCTCGTGACGCTCAACGCGGTGGAAGATTGTATGGAGCGAGTGCTGGCGCAGGCGCTCTCGACGCTCGACGGTCCGGTCGATATGCTCGACCGCGCGGCACAGCTGCTCGGCGGGCTTGAGCCGGGTGAGGTCGATGGCGCGCTCGAGGCGCACGTGGACCGCAATCGAGCTTTCGACGACATCCCGATGGCCGCTGGCAAGCCTGAGGCTTGCTCGCTGCTGCTGATGCTCGTGCGTCAGGGTGAGGCTGCCCGCCGCATGTTGCCGATGGCGCCGATCGTCTCGGCCCGTTCGTTTGCCGAGCGTGCCTGGCCGTATATGCTCGCGTGGTCCGACCTGGGGCTGAGCGGCAAGGAACGCATGACGGTCGATGCGCTGGCGCGCGCCGAGGTGGACCGCTTTGCTGACGAGGATGCAAGCGAGCGCATGCGTGGCGAGATGATGGGCATATTGGGTGACCTGTTGGGTATTTCGCCCGAGCAGATGGAGGAACTGCGCTCCGAGGACGGCCAGCGTCGCTTGCATGAGGGCATGAAGAAGTTTGAGGGCGAGGTCCAGGACGCCATCGATAAGATGATGGGCGGCCAGGGTGGCCCGCAGGGTGGGCCCCAGGGCACGCCGATGCCGCAACCGCCGGTGGATCCGAGGCAGTTCCCGTTCTTTAGCCAGAACTAGTACAGACGGAAACATTGTGCGAGGGATTCCCTCACACACATTGCTTCTGCCGAATCTATCTTGCTTTAAGCATCTTGGCCCCGTTGTGTTATTCTAGAACAGACGTTCGTGAATAGTGCGCGGGGCCTTGTCTTGCGTCGTGCTTGTGGCGAGGGGAGGTTGGCTTGGTCATTTTGGGTATCGACCCCGGTTTGGCCCATACGGGGTGGGGGATTATCGAGGAGCGGCGCGGCGAGGTTCGCTGCCGTGCCTACGGTTGTATCGAGACCAGCGCCGGAAGCCCGCTCGCGGTGCGCCTGTCTCACATCGCCCGTGACCTCAAGGATGTCGTCGAGCGCTACCGCCCCGATACCGCCGCCATCGAGAGTATCTACTTTGGCGCCAACGTTCGCTCGGCCATTCCTACGGCGCATGCCCGCGGGGCTGCACTCGTGGCGCTGTCGGAATGCGCGCTCGAGATTGGCGAATACACGCCCATGCAGATCAAGCAGGCTGTGGTGGGCACCGGCGCCGCGGACAAGCGGCAGGTCGCCTACATGGTACGCACGCTAACGCAGCTCGACCACGACCCGCATCCCGACCATGCCGCCGATGCCCTGGCTTGCGCCATCTGCCACGTAAACCTCAGCCGCACCCGGGCGCTCACCGGTGGCGAGTTCTATCAACAGAGAGGAACCGGATACTGATGATTTCCCAGCTCCACGGAACGCTTGTCGAGGCCACGATGAGCTCTGCTGTCGTCGATGTGTCGGGCGTTGGCTTTGAGCTCGGCATCTCGGGCAGCACTGCGGCCACGTTGCCGACGCCCGGCGGCGAGGTCCGCCTCTACACGCGTATGCAGGTGCGCGAGGACGCCATGACACTTTTCGGTTTTTCCTCAAAGGATGAGCGCACGATGTTCGACCGGCTCGTGTCCGTTTCGGGCGTTGGCCCGCGCCTGGCGCTCGCCGTGCTTTCCACCTATACCGTGGGGCAGCTGTATTCGCTGGTGATGGCCGAGGACGACAAGGGCATGGCCAAGGTACCCGGTGTGGGCAAAAAGACAGCTCAGCGCCTGATCCTGGAACTCAAGAGCACCTTTGCCAAGGATAAGGGCTTTGTGCCGGTCGACGTGATTCCCGGCCAGGTTGCGATGCCGGTTCCCGCCGCCGCTCCTTCGGCGATCGATGACGCCCGTGCGGCGCTCCTTTCCATGGGCTTTAGCCCGCAGGAGACCGATGTTGCTCTGAGCGGGTATGATGGGCAGAATATGCGTGTCGAGGATCTGCTCGGCGCGGCGCTTAAGCGACTCGGAATGGATGCGTGATGTGGGAAGCCGATGACTCTCAGGACCTGTGGGCGACGCCCGGCAACTCGCCGGCGGCATCCATGGCGCACGGCGAGCGCATGGTGGGCTCGGAGCTGACGGCCGAGGACCTCGATGTCGACCGCACTTTGCGCCCCCAGCGCCTGGACGATTACTGTGGTCAGGAGCACATCAAGCAGAGCCTGCGCGTGTTGATCGAAGCGGCGCAGAGCCGTGGCGAGACGCTCGACCACGTGATCTTCTCGGGTCCTCCGGGCCTGGGCAAGACCACGCTGGCCACCGTTATCGCCAACGAGCTGGGCGCTCAGATCAAGACCACGAGTGGCCCTGCCATCGCGCGCACGGGCGACCTGGCGGCCATCCTTACTAACTTGCAGCCGGGTGATGTGCTGTTTATCGACGAGATCCACCGCCTCAACCGTTCGGTCGAGGAGGTCCTGTACCCCGCGATGGAGGACTTTGCCCTCGATATCGTGATTGGCAAGGGTCCGGCGGCGCGCTCGATTCGCCTGGATATTCCCAAGTTTACGCTGGTAGCGGCAACGACCCGCTCAGGCATGTTGACCGGCCCGTTGCGCGACCGCTTTGGCATTTCGTATCGCCTGGATTACTACACGGTCGAGGAACTCGCGCAGATTGTGACGCGCTCGGCAACTATCCTGGGCGTGACGATCGACCATCCCAGTGCACTCGAGATCGGCTCGCGTTCGCGCGGCACGCCACGTCTTGCCAACCGCCTTCTCAAGCGCGTGCGCGATTACGCACAGGTGCGTGGCAGCGGCCCTATCGAGCTCGATATCTGCCGCCAGGCGCTCGAGTTCTTCGAGATCGACGAGCTCGGTCTGGACTGGATGGATATTCGTATCTTGGAGACGCTTGCCAAGACGTTCTCCGGCCGTGCTGTAGGCCTGACGACCCTTGCCAGTGCGGTGGGCGAGGACCCGGGCACGCTCGAGGATGTCTATGAGCCCTATTTGCTGCAGTGCGGGTTGATGATTCGTACGCCGCAGGGCCGTCAGGCAACCCTTCGCACCTTTGAGCACCTGGGGATTGAACCTACCGTTTAGGGCGCTTTGTTTTGGCGGGCTGTTGGGCTATCGCTGGGCATCGGGTAAACATATCGCCGTTCATCGGTTATGGGCGTTTTTACTATTGCGCGCCCGTGCTATGCTGAATTGGTCTTTTTCTCATTCGGTAACGAAAGGACCGCCCATGCCTACTGACATCGAAATCGCACGTTCTGTCACGCCGCTGCCTATTACCGAGGTGGCCAAGAACGCCGGCGTCGACGTTAAGCACCTTATTCCGTACGGCTTCGACAAGGCTAAGGTCGACTATTCACTGCTCAACGAGCCGACTGATCACCAGGCCAAGCTCGTCCTCGTGACCGCTATCAACCCAACGCCTGCGGGCGAGGGCAAGACCACCACGACCATCGGTCTGGCCGACGGCCTGCGTCGTCGCGGCGTCAAGAGTGCCGTGGCCCTGCGCGAGCCTTCGCTCGGCCCCGTCTTTGGCGTTAAGGGCGGCGCTGCCGGCGGCGGCTGGGCTCAGGTCATCCCCATGGAGGATATCAACTTGCACTTTACCGGTGACTTCCATGCCATCGGTGCCGCCAATAACCTGCTGGCCGCCATGCTCGACAACCACATCCAGCAGGGCAATCAGCTCGGTATTGACGTTAAGCGCATCACCTGGAAGCGCGTTGTCGACATGAACGACCGCCAGCTGCGCCATGTTATCGACGGCATTGGCGGCAAGGCCCAGGGCGTGCCGCGCGAGGACGGCTTCGATATCACCGTTGCCTCCGAGGTCATGGCAATCCTGTGCCTGTCCACGAGCATCAACGACCTCAAGGAGCGCTTGGGCGAGATCGTCGTCGGCTACAGCTATGCCGGCGACCCCGTCCGCGCCCGCGACCTCAAGGCTCAGGGCGCCATGGCTGCGCTGCTTAAGGATGCGCTCAAGCCCAACTTGGTGCAAACACTCGAGGGCACGCCCGCGTTTGTCCACGGCGGTCCCTTCGCCAACATTGCCCACGGCTGCAACTCTATCATGGCCACGCGTATGGCGATGCGCTTTGGCGATGTTGCCATTACCGAGGCCGGCTTTGGCGCCGACCTGGGTGCCGAGAAGTTCCTCGATATCAAGTGCCGCATGACGGGCGTTCGCCCCAGCGCCGTCGTGATCGTCGCGACCGCTCGTGCGCTTAAGTACAACGGTGGCGTCGCCAAAGCCGACCTCAACGAGGAGAACCTCGAGGCACTCAAGGCTGGCATGCCCAACCTGCTGCGTCACGTCGACAACATCCAGAACGTTTATGGTCTGCCCTGCGTGGTCGCCATCAACCGCTTCCCAACGGACACCGAGGCCGAGCTTGCGCTCATCGAGTCCGAGTGCCAGAAGCTCGGCGTCAACGTTAAGCTTTCCGAGGTCTGGGCCAAGGGCGGCGAGGGCGCGCTCGACCTGGCCGATGAGGTCATGCGTCTGATTGAACAGCCGAGCGAGCTCAAGTTTGCCTACGAGGACGGCGCCGATGTTGCCGATGCCCTCGAGGCCGTTGCCACCAAGGTTTATCGCGCCGATGGCGTCGACTTTACGCCGGCCGCCAAGCGTCAGCTCGCCGAGCTGCGCGAGAATGGCTTTGGCAACCTGCCGGTGTGCGTCGCCAAGACGCAGTACAGCTTTAGCGACAACGCCAAGGCCCTGGGCGCTCCCGAGGGCTTCCGCATCACCGTGCGCGAGCTCAAGGTTTCCGCCGGTGCCCACTTTGTGGTCGCGCTGACCGGCAGCGTTCTGACCATGCCCGGCCTGCCCAAGGTTCCCGCGGCCGAGAACATCGACGTCGACAACGACGGCAACATCACCGGCCTGTTCTAAGCCTGCTGCTCATAGCCGCTTGCCCGCCCCGCCGTGCCCACAAGGCCCGGCGGGGCTTTTTGATCCTTAGGACCGCGCATGTCTTGTAGATACCGACGGACTCTGCCCATCATAGGCTTTTGCGCGGGTAGAATGCATGGATAACTTGAGGCTCACGCGCGACGGAAAGGAATCGTTGCATGGATCAGGACAAGACAACCGTGATGGGCGGCTACGGTTCCGCGCAGGCTGGCGATAGCGCCGATGCGACCCGCGTTGTTCCCAACCCCGGTTATGCCGACCCCGCCGCGACGCAGCCTTCTGCCGAGCCCACCCGGGTTATGGGCTATGGCGACACGGCGCAGGATTCTTACGCTGTATCTTCGCAAGGCCCCTATGGCAACGCAGCTCCGGATCCGTTTGATTGCACGCCGCAGGATTCTTATGCTGCCTCGACGCCGAATCCCTATGACAACCTGCCGCAGAATCCCATTCCGCAGCCTCAGCAGACGACGTATATGCCTCGCACGGCGCAGCCTCGCTACGAGTCGCGCGAGCCGTATCGCGAGTACCCCAAATCGATTCCGCAGTATGGCGAGGACGAGGAGAAGAAGCCGTCGCGTTCGTCGAGCGTGATCAAGAAGATCCTCATCGTGCTGACGATTTTCTTTGCACTGTCGGTTGTGTTCGCCATCGTGTCGGGCATGCTCAACAAGCGAGGGAGTTCAACGGCCGATACCACAGCCGAGCAAACCGAGTCCGCCTCGTCTAGCACTGTCGATCTGAGCGATATCCCGGGGCAGTACTGGTCCAACGCCAAGAAGCTCCTCAAGTCGCGCGGGGCCGATCTTTCGAATGCTGTGGTCCTGACTGATGATGGCTCAACGCCCGTCGTCGATGCCAACTGGGTCGTTACTTCTGTCTACTATAACGACAACGGCAACCTCGAAATTCAACTCACGCACAAGAACAGCTCGGGCAACTCGTCCGACGGCCAAAGCGGTACCGACAGCTCGAGCTCCAACACGCTGGAGGACTTGAGCAACAAGGCGCAAGAGCTGGGAGACAAGGCGCAAGAGCTGGGCGACACGGCCCAGAACCTGGGTGATATGGCTACCAATGCCTGGGACGCGCTGCAGAGCGGCATTTCGGGCGCACAGGGAAACTAGCGGCTGAGTAGTGGGGCTACAGCTGCTCGGCCGGACGGTCGGGCGAGCTAAAGCCCGAATCAAACGTGACGACGCACGAGGCATCGGGCCTGCGTTCGTGCACGATGCGCGTGACAAGCTCCAGCAGCTCCTCGTCGGATATGTCAAAGCCGTCGGGACGCACCAGGTCAAACGAAACGAACCCGTCGTGCTCGTGCAGGTCGTGGATGGAGAGCGCGGGATCGATCTGCATGACGCCGCGCTTGACCCAGCTGCGCAAGTCATCGCCGGTTGTCGCGATGGGGTCGCAGTGCAGCGTGATACCAATGCCCATCTGGCGCTTGATGTCGTGCTCGATGGTGTCCAGAATCTCGTGGTGCTCAAACGCGTCGCCCTCGCCGGGCATCTCCACGTGGGCGCTGGCAAACTGACGACCGGGGCCGTAGTCGTGCACCATGAGGTCGTGTGTGCCCAAGACCTGCGGATAGGACATGATCTTGTCGCGGATTGCCTGGACGAGCTTGGGGTCGGGCGCTTGCCCCAGCAACGGGCTGATGGCGTCGCGCACCAGGCCCAGGCCGCTGATGCAGATGAAGATGCCCACACCCAGGCCTGCCCAGCCATCGAGATCAAAGCCGGTCGTCTGCGAAATAAGCGCCGCCACCAAGACCGAGCCCGAGGTGATGACGTCGTTTTTGGAGTCCTGCGCCGTGGCGATGAGCGTTTCGGAGTCGATGCGATCGCCCAGCGTGCGGTTGAACGCGGCCATCCAGAGCTTAACGAGCATGGACAAGACGAGGGCGGCTAGGGAGACCAGCGTGTAGGCGGTGGGGGAGGGCTTGATGATCTTGGCGATGGACTCGAGCGCCAGGTTGATGCCGACGGCGCAAACGAGGACGGCGACAAACAGACCGGCCAGGTACTCGTAGCGGCCGTGGCCGTAAGGGTGGCCCTCGTCTGCCGGGCGGCTGGCAAGGCGGAACCCGAGCAGACTCACGATGTTGCTCGAGGCATCGGAGAGGTTGTTGAAAGCGTCGGCGATGAGGGAGACGGAGCCGGCAAGCAGGCCCGCGATGCCCTTGGCTAGGCACAGAGTGATGTTGAGGCCAATGCAGATGAGGCTTGCGGCAAAACCCGCGTTGGTGCGGCAAGATGCATCGACCGGCTTGCCCTCGCTGCCGGGAACAAGCGTATGTACCAGCCGATTTACAAATAGCATAGCGGTCGTCCTCACAATCATGTTTAAGGGGATAGTGTAGCTCGCGCGGGGGCGCCGTGCACCGATGCTCAGAAAATGCAGCAATAGTCTGCCGGCGCTAACGAGCGAGCCTTCTCGTCTGCCTGGGTGGTCCATTTTGGGCCACATGGGTATGGGCATGTGCCTGTTTGCTCGACATACTTAATGTCGACAGCCCCTGTGCAAAGGAGGACGTTTCCATGGACGAGATGTTTGCCATTAAATGTCAAAACTGCGGCGGCCCTATGTACACACACCAAGCTAAGCGTAGCTTTGAGTGCGCTTATTGCGGTGCGGTCATTCCGTGGCAGGCGGACGCCGGAGAGCCCAAGAGCGCTTTGGGCATTCGCCATACGCCGTTGACGGTGGTGGATGGACTGCTCAAGCTCACCCATGTGTCGCAGCTCGAGCGCCCGGAGGACCCGGACTGGTATTTCTTCAATTCGCACTGGCGCAATCAGTCGGTCCTGGAACATCTGCTGTGGGAGGATTGCGGCACGGCGCAAGAGTTCCAAGAGGCCACGCATGTGAGCATTCCTTGCCCCTTCTGCGGAGCGTCCTTTGAGGGGTCATCGACCCAGCGTGTGTTTGAGTGTCCGTCCTGCGGCAACAAGATCGGCATTGCCGACCTGCTCAAGCCCGGTACCTTCAGCAAGCGTCTGACCATGGGCGTGGGCGCAGAGTATGTGCCGGAGCAGGGCATTCCCTGCGAAATCTCGCCGCAGCAGGCACGTGCCAACGCACTGCAGCTGGTGCGCCAGTACCCCGACGCCTTTGCCGGGCACGACGTGGAAGATGCGATCCAAAACGACATGATGCTCTTCTATTTCCCCATGGCGCTGGCGGACCTGCGCATGATGGCGAGCTTCCCGGGCAAGGGCCTGAGCAAGGAAACCCTGGTGTACTACGAGGTGCTCGACTGGGCATACCCCAGGGCAAACTACCTGGACGTTCGCCTCATGGGCATTTTGGAGCCTTGGGACTTTGCCAAGGTTGGGCCGTTCGATCCCGCCATGCAGGAAGGCGACTTCCGCGTTGTCTCCGTCGATGCGTCTACCAAGGACCAGGTGGTCATTGATAAGTTGGCGCTCGACGTTGCGGGCAACGACGCCGAGGCTGTACTGGGGCTCAATAAAAAGAGCATCCGCACCTGGGCGCGCAAGGCCCGCAAGCATAAGGACGGCCTGGTGATGGTGCCGGTCTACTTTGTCGATCGTCCGGCGACAGACGGCCGCGATGGCGAGCAGGTGCGCATTGCCGTAAACGGCCAGACGGGCCGCGCGGCCGCGGTGGTGTTTAGCGACAAGCGCGAAACGCATATCGTGGCGCCGCTCAATCCGAGCCTGCATCTGTCCAGTGAAAGCACCGTGCACGCCACGCCCGTCGAGGTCAAATACGTTAAATCGCCGTTCCTCTACCAGATTGTGCGCCGTGGAGACGGCGAGCAGCCGCGTCAGGTGGCAGCCGCAGCCGAGGGTTCCTACCGAGAGGAGAAGCCCAAACGCAAGGGCTTGTTCGCTGCGATCTTTGGGAAGTAGGGGAGTAGCGCCGGTTGTTGCCGTAACGTGATGGCCGGGGGTGCGGGGCGGCTCTCAGGAGTGCGGACTACCGTCTGATTGTTTGAGGGTGCCAGATGTAAATAAACAGTGGAGCGGCTGCAAAAGAGCCGCCCCACCGGGTAAAATCAGATTGTACCGCGGAACCCGCTCCTCAGTCGGTCAACTTTGGAAGCGCGGGCAACGCAGGCGCTATCGTCTAAAGGGCCGGCTGCAACCGGCCCTTTTCTGTGGCAGCCAATGGACCCACATCAGACGAAGGCCGCGTCTTTGCCTGTCAGGTCACGCTCGCCAGCCACGGCTAGAATGTCGTTGCCGGCGTCCATGACCGGTATTGTTTCGTAGCGTGCGTCGCAACCGCGAGTGCGCCTGCGACGGCTGCGGTGGCTTCGGTCGCAACGTGCTGCTACCCTTGCGCTTCGCCATTAGTCGCTTCGTTGATGGCGCGGTACTCGGCACTCAGCTCGCGCGCCAGCTCTTCCTTGCTTGGAAGATACGGCAGGTATTTGGCGGCAAACACTTGGTCGTTGTCTTCGGGCAGCGTGTACTCGACGATCGAATCGCTTTTGTCCGCGCAGAGCACGATGCCTATGGGCGGATTGTCGCCTTCGTTCATGAGCTCGCGCGTGTAGTAGTTCACATACATTTGCATCTGGCCCAGGTCCTGATGCGTAAGATCGTCCGTCTTAAGGTCGATGAGCACGAAGCAGCGCATCAGATAGTTGTAAAAAACAAGGTCAATATAGAAATGGCGCCCATCAAAGGTGATGCGCTTTTGGCGCGCCTCGAAAGCGAAGCCACGGCCAAGCTCCAGCAGGAACTTCTGAAGATGCGTGATGAGCGCCTGCTCTAGATCGCTCTCGCGAAACGCAGCATCGTCCGAGAAACCTAAAAACTCCAGTACATATGGGTCGCGGATGATATCCTCGGGGCGATGGGTCGGGGCGCTCTTTTGGATTTCCTGGGTGACGGCCTTTTTGTCTTTGCTGGCAAGTAGGCGCTCGCGGAACATGGTGTTGATCTGGCGTTCGAGCTGACGCGTGCTCCAGCGAGAATCGGCACATTCGTTCATGTACCATGTTCGAGCATCAGGGTCGGTTATACGCGATAACCTGCGTTAATGTGTCCAATTCAATTCGGAACGCAGCGCGTTCCGGATTGGGAACGCAAGATAAAACTGACGCATGTATCTTAAGCTTCTGGCGTTGAAGCCTCTGCCAAAATCCTTAGTCAATCTAACGGCAAGTTCGTCGATCAGTGCATCGCCGTACTTGGCGCGCTCCTCTCCGCCCTGTTCATCAACAATACTCTTGCCGATCTCCCAATATGCCTCAACCATCGCAAAGTTAACAGCGGTATAGGCCTTGTCGCGAGCGGCGTTGAGAATCGAGGAGACCTGCTTGTAAAAACCTTCGGGCACGATTGCCGATTCTCCACGGTTTACCAGTTCGCCCATCACTGTCGCCCCACTTTCCTCTTGTGGAATGCATCTTTATCGCATTTAGTTTAAAGCCTCGCGCGGACACGAATTGCTTTGCTGTCTGGCACCTTCGCATGGGAGCCTTGCGGTGACTAAAATGTGGCCATAGAGGCAGTTTTGACGAACCCCATGGGAGTGGCACGCATGGACAACAACACCTTGCTGTTTCAGGACAAGGGTTCGGGTAGGTTTAAAGACGTCAAGATCTACCCTAACCGCATTGAGGTACTCAAGAAGGGCACTTTTGGCGGCAAGCACACCGAGATTGTTTATCTTAAGGACATTACGGGCGTCAATAGAATCAAAGGCCGCGATGTTTTTCTGCGCAATCGTCTGTTGACCGCTTGCGTCTTTAGCCTGAGCAGCCGTGCGAAGGCCCAGGAGTTTGTTAACGCGCTGAACATGGTGATGTAGCCGATAGCGGCGTTCGGGCCAAGGTAAAAATCGGGGGCACAGAACGGTGTTCTGCGCCCCCGATTGAGTCGATGTGTCTAAAAGGCCGGCTCGCCTATTCGACAACGTCCTCGTTGTTTTCACCGTCACTGGCAAGCATTGCTGCACCTGCGACCGTTGTCGCCACGGCGGCAGCGGCGAGCCCGGCGGCAATGCCGGAGCCGTCGCCCGTGTCGGCGAGCTTTCCGCACGAGCCCTTGCCCTTGTTGCCCTTACCATTCTTATCAGCGCTGCCTGCGTTGGAGCCCGTGCTGCTGCCGGTGCCGGCGCCGCCTGCACTGCCCGAGGCCGCTACGGTAAAGCTTGCGGCTCCGTCGCTGGCGAGCGTGTAGTTCTGCGCCGCGTCGCCCAAGAGACCGTTCACGCGCACCCAGTACGTGCCTGCGGCAAATGTTTCGCCCTCGGCCATTGCCGTGCCCGGAGCGCCGTTCGCGTCGTGCACAAACTCGAGCTGGGCCGTGCAGGCATCGGTTTCGAGCTTGCCCTCGAGTGATGCCGCAATCTTGGCGCGCACGTCTTCGCCGGCCTTAAGGCCTTCGAGTCCCTCAAAATGGGGCGTCAGCGCGCGTGGATCGATATCGATGGGCACAGAGCCCTGCAGCCCCGTAACGGTCTCGTTGCCCAGGGCGTCGACATCCACGTATTCAATGGCAAACGCATGGCCCGAAGCTGTCGCGTTGAGCGCGTTGCTGCTGTCGGCAAGGCGGAAATGACCCTCGCCAACGGTCTTGCCATCCTGGAATGAGGCATCGCTCAGCGAGTCGCCGTACGTCATGCGCATGCGGGTCGGGAGATAGTACGGGAGATAGTACGAAGCCGTCTGCTTGTGCTCCGTATCGTAATTGCGCTGATAGATGCTCCGGGCCAGCGCCGCATCAACAAAGTCGGATGCGATGATGCCAATGTGCTTGAGGTAATCTGACTTTGTATCCTCGATGCCGCTGGGATTGATGTACGGGCTCTTATACAGATGCTCGTTGACTACTCGTGCCGAGGTAAAAGGATTGCCTCCGTGCGACAAGCCCGTGCAGCTGGTGTAGTTGATAGACCAGCAACGCTCCAGGACTTTCTCCTTGGCCCTGTTATCGTCCTCGACATCTACCTCGTTGCGCGTGCGCCCGGACGTTTCCTTCAGCGCATTATCGACCCAGCTGAGCTTGTCGGTTCCCGTGAGTTTGTACTTGTCCTGGGCGTATACCTTGGTGCAATAGGGCTCTTTGTCGCCTGTTTCCCCCGCGGCTTCAAAGCCCCGCGCGTCTTGGACGAGGCACATGGAACTGCTGTCGGTGTGCGCTGCGATTTTGTTATCCCATTCGGTGAGGTCGAGTCCCCACGTGTGGCCGCTTACGCTGTCGCCGTCGAGTCCAAATCGACGTAGCAGGACGATCTTTCCGCGCACCTCGCCCAGTGTGGGAACGCGGCTCGACGTATAGAACAGTTTGGGGTTGTCGTCCAAAACCTTGGCGAAAGCCGTCGTAACACTTTCGTCGGTAGCCTCATCGTTGCCGCGCGATGCGAGCATGATGAGCGCTTCTGACGGGTTTTCGTTCAAAAACGTTTTGAAGTACCCGATGACATCGGAGAGATGCAGATAGTTCCCGTCTTTTTTGAGTAGGTAGAAAATCCCGTGGTCGATGCCGGGGTCATCGCCCTTTCCGAGCCGGATATCAAAATAGCGAATGCCTTCGAGCAACTGCGTGGGAATGTAATCCTGCTGGCATTTTACTTGCGAGGATTGGGGCTCAGTGTCGTTGTCCACGCTGCAGGTGCCCGAATCGTGCGTACCCGGGATGCTCAGCTCGTCGAGGAACTTGTTGTCGTCGACGTATTTCATCCAACATGGTCCGTCGACGTAGCTGCTGTACGTGATCCAGTCGAGGCTGCTAACCGTGGCATCGTTCTTTTTCATGTCGTAACCGATAAGTTCGAGCTCCCACGGAATGCTCTTACTCTTATGGCAGATCTTATTGTTGTCCTGGTCTTCGCCGTTCGATTCTATTGCCAGGTACTTAATGTCTTTTTTCTCGGTTTCTTTCTCGACCGTGCGGTCTCGGATGATATAGGTTCCGTTTGATTGACGCTCGAACGCAAAAGCGCGGCTGGGCTTGTTGTCATACTCGCCGCCCCATACGTGGATGACCTTTCCATCTTTGTCAGAGTCGTCGTCGACCGACCAAATGCTGTAGCCCGTCTTTTTATGCTCTTCGAAATTGAGCAAGGTGCGGATAGCATACCAGTTTGTATCGTCATTCTTGGTCGTTACGTTCTCAAGGATGAGCTTGCTGGACGTGCCGTCGTTAAACAGGTGGCAGACGTTGCCGCGAACGTTGCCGTCTTGGTTGACGCTCGCGGTGCGAAAATAGCCCGCGGGGCGAAGGCGAATGACGAAATTGTCGAGGCTGTCCGACGGTGCGGGTGTGTTGTCTGCAAATGCCGCTCGCAGGGGAATGCCCGGCGCTGCGGTTTCGGGCAGGCTTGCAAGTGGTGACAACGCCGCAAGCCCTAGGCCCAGCGTAAACGCTCGGCGGCTGATGGCATGGTGTTCGGTCATAACTTCTCCATTCGCAGAGTGCGGTTATGCGATAGTTTTGGTCACTATACTGCCCAGATGTTTAAAGATGCTGGTTTAATTGTCTGCGCGGCGCAATAAATCGGTGGGCGGACGTGTTGGGGTGTTTGTCGTTTTCGTACTGTTGCCACATTTGGGGCGGTTCCGGCGTCCGGCATCCTCGCGTTCGTCGGCTACAGGCATAAGAAAGGGAGGGTCGGTTTACCGGCCCTCCCTGGGTACGAAGCGCTGGGGTACCGTCGCTTGTTTGCACTGCGACCGTGTTTCCCGTTGCGCTCGCCAGTCGCTTAGCGCTTGATCTCGATATCGTCGAGCTTGACGTCCATGGCCTCGGTCTTGGCCTCGGCGATGTCGTCGGCAAATTCCAGAGACTTCATCATGGTCTCGACGGCGTCCTTGTGTTCCTCGACGTTGTCGATACGCACGTACACACTGCCGCCGTCAACGTCGGTGAAGTATTCGGTCGTTACGCCGCCCGAGTGCGTGAAGTAGGCACTGCGCCAGGTCTTGCCGTTGTACTTAACGGGATCGCTCTCGGTCCATCCAGAGTTGGCCTTCCACTTTGCCTCGTAGTCGAACAGCTCGTCGGCGTTCTTGTCAGGATCGAAGACGGGGATGAAGCGGTCGCTGGCGTGCTCGCTCTCGGTGAACTTAAACTGGGCCCTGTCGGCGGTGTCGCCGGCAACGTCGGTGATCTCGACTCCCTCGGGAACCTCGACCTTAAACCAAATGAAGTCGGTCCTCATATCCACGGCTGGCTTTTCTGCGCCGCCGCCACCGCCACTGCCGGTAGCGCCGCCGCTTCCGCCGCAACCCACCAGGGCAACCGCGGCAAAGAGACTGATGCAGAGGGTGAGAATCGCAAAGGCCTTCTTTTTCATGGTCGTGTCCTCCTCGATCTGTAATCGTCCATGGATTACCTGCCTTTACTGTACGCGTGGACGGCTCCTTCGGGTGGGCCATGTGTCCCATTCTGAGGGCCGGATTTGCGCCGTTAAGTGGCAATATGCACGGGTCCAAAAGAGGGGAGGGCCGGTGCTGTCGGCTCTCCCCGGGGTGAGGTGCCCGTTGATTTAATGGGGCGCGCGTGCGTGGGCGTTGCCCCAACAGGTTCCTTGTTTATAGATATGCCTCAGTTTTTGACGTCCGGAAGTCTCGAAAGGTGGGCCATGTGTCCCATGTTTGCGTTGGCATGGTCTATCGTGTGCCATAGAAATCCGCGATGGCCAGGTGCGCTGACGCTTATGTACTTATGGGCTAGACTAAGCACCATTATGTGATCGATGCGGTCGGTCGGTGGTTGCTACCCGACCGATGTATATGACTTGAAGGTGCGTGCGTATGAGCCAAGAGATGATGGACAAGACCTGCCGTGGGTTTGCCGAGGCGCTTGCCGCGCGCGAGCCGGTTCCCGGCGGTGGCAGCGCGAGCGCCTTTGTAGGTGCGCTGGGCGCCTCGCTTTGCGGAATGGTTGCCCGCTATGGGGCGACAAACCCCGCGCTTGCTGATCGTGCGGATGACCTGGCGCGCGCGTTTGCTCAGGCTGATGAGCTGTCCCAGGAGCTTGTCGAGTTGGTTGCCGAGGACGTTCGTGCCTACGGGCAGGTGTCCGCGGCGTACGGTATTCCGCGTGACGATCCGGCTCGACCGGCTGCGATTCAGGATGCGCTGCACGTGGCCGCCATGCCGCCGTATCGCATTATGGATGCCTGCGGGCGTGCGCTGGCGCTGCTCGAGGACATGGCCGACAAGGGCTCGCGTCAGCTGCTGTCCGATGTGGCGTGCGGCGCCGTGTTCTGCCGTGCTGCTATGCAGGGCGCGAGTTTGACGCTCTTTGCGAACACCACGTCTATGAAGGATCGCGCTCGTGCTAAGGAGCTCGAGACGGCGTGTGATGAGTTGCTCGACACATGGTTGCCGCGCGCCGATGCGCTGGCGCGCCGCGCCTCCGACGCTGCAAGGAAGAGAGGATAGCCATGGCTGAACTGCTGAAGGGTGCTCCCGTTGCTCGCGCTTTGACTGAGGAACTTGCTGCTCGCTGCGCAGCCCTGCGCGAGCGGGGCGTTGTTCCGACGTTGGCTATCGTGCGTGTAGGTGAACGCGAGGACGACCTATCCTACGAGCGCGGTGCGCTCAAGCGCTGCGAAAAAGTGGGGATTGAGGCTCGTCGCGTTTTGCTTTCTGCCGATGTTTCGCAGGACGAGCTGTTGACGGCCATCGAGGACATAAATGCCGACTCGGCTGTTCATGGCTGTTTGATGTTCCGCCCGCTGCCCGCCGGCCTTGACGAGAACGCCGTCGCCGCAGCGCTCGATCCCGCCAAGGACGTTGACTCCATGACGCCGGCTTCGCTGCTCTCCACGCTTTCGGGGCGCGGCGAGGGTTTTGCCCCCTGCACAGCCGAAGCCGTCCTCGCTTTGCTTGATCATTACGGCGTTGAGCTGGATGGAGCTAAGGTTGCTGTGGTCGGGCGCTCGTTGGTGATCGGGCGTCCTGTTGCCGCCATGCTTACGGCGCGCAATGCGACCGTGACGACGTGCCATACGCATACGCGCGACCTTGCTGCCGAGTGCCGTACTGCCGAGATTGTGGTTGCCGCCGTTGGACGCGCGCGTACGATTGGCGTGGACGCGGTTCGCGAGGGCCAGACGATCATCGATGTTGGCATTAATTGGGACGAGGCCGCTGGCAAGCTGGTCGGGGACGTTGATTTTGATGCTGCAGAGCCGGTTGTTGACACCATCACGCCCGTGCCGGGCGGCGTGGGAGCTGTGACGACGGCGATTCTCGCCAAACACGTGATTGAGGCGGCGGAGCGCGCATCGAAATAGGCGTTTTGGGCTGTTTGAGGGGGTTAGCTATATACCACGTGGTCAAACAATGCCAAATATGAGTACTGTTTCCAAGATAGTCACATATGTTTTACGTCTTTTTGGCTTCCTAACGGTATCCATTATCGTTAGGAAGCCTATTTTATTGAACTTATGGGGAATAACGTTGTCTTGCTTTTGGTCAAATGGGGATTTTCGGCACTCGTTACAGGGAAATTTGCTGCCACTAAATTGGTGACAGTACTCATATTTGGCATTTTTTGACCACGGGGGCTGCCGAGGCCGTGGTTTCGCCCTTTCTGCGCCGAAGCGATACACTGTTATCGTTTGATTTCTTCGCTCAAGGAGGATGCGCATGCCGTGCACAACGATTTTGGTTGGTAAGAACGCGAGCTACGACGGGTCGACCCTGGTCGCGCGTAACGAGGACTCGTCCAACGGGGTGTTTGAGCCCAAGCACATGCGCGTAGTGCATTCCGACGAGCAGCTGCGCGTCTACACGAGCGTCCTGAGTCACCTGACCGTTGAACTGCCCGATAATCCCATGCGCTACACGAGCGTCCCCGATGTTATTCCCGGTCACGGCATTTGGGCCGAGGCCGGTTTCAACGAGCTCAATGTGGGCATGTCCGCGACCGAGACGCTCACCACCAACGAGCGCGTCCGCGGCGCCGACCCGCTCGTCGACTACGTGCCTGCCAAGGGCAACGAGGGTGAGGACGGCTATGTGCCGGCGCAACCTGGTGGCCTGGGCGAGGAGGATATGGTGACCCTGGTCCTGCCCTACGCCAAGTCCGCCCGCGACGGCGTCCGTATCCTGGGCGACCTGCTCGAGCGCTACGGCACCTACGAGAACAACGGCATCGCCTTTAGTGATGTGGACGAGATCTGGTGGCTCGAGACCATCGGCGGTCACCACTGGATTGCCAAGCGTGTGCCCGATGACGCCTATGTGACCATGCCCAACCAACTGGGTATCGACAGCTTTGACCTGGATGACGCCGAGGGCGCCCAGGCCGACCACATGTGCTCCGCCGACCTGCGCGCCTGGATGGGCGAGTGGCATCTGGACCTGACGCTGGGCGTCGAGGGTGACGGTCCGGCGGCGGTCTTTAACCCACGCGACGCCTTTGGCTCGCACAGCGACAGCGACCACGTCTACAACACGCCGCGCGCCTGGTACATGCAGCGCTGCCTCAACCCCAGCGACGTGTGGGATGGCCCCGACGCCGACTACACGCCCGAGAGCGACGACATCCCCTGGAGCCGTGTACCCGAGCGCAAGGTGACCATCGAGGACATTAAGTACGTGCTTTCGAGCCACTACCAGGGTACGGAGTACGACTGCTACGGCAGCAAGGGCACGCCCGCCACGCGCGGCGCCTATCGCCCCATCGGCATCAACCGCAACAGCCAGCTCGCCGTGTTGCAACTACGCCCCTATGCGCAGCCGGCGTATCGCGCCGTGCAGTGGATGGCCTTTGGTTCCAACTCGTTTAACGCGCTGGTTCCGCTGTACGCCAACGTCGAGACCATGCCCGAGTACTATGCCGACACGCAGGCTCGCGTAACGTCCGAAAACTTCTACTGGGCCAACCGCCTGATCGGTGCCCTGGCCGACGTCCGTTTCCATGAGTGCGGTCGCGCGGTCGAGGATTATCAGGAGAAGGTCGGTGGCATGGGCCACAAGCAGATCCATGACGTCGACGCTGCCGTAGCCGCTCTGCCCGAGGCCGAGGTGTCTTCCGAGCTTGCACGCGCCAACGAGGCCTTTGCCGAGCGTGTTCGCGTGGAGACCGATGCCCTGCTGGGCAAGGTGCTCTACACCACGAGCTGCGCCATGAAGAACTCTTTCGCGATGAACGACAACGTGAGGTAGGGATTTCCCGTCGATCGAATAGCGCTAAAACGCTTTGTCGCTTTCGCTCAATCTTGGGTACAAGAACGCCAATGCAGTTGTTTGTGATTGGAGACAACCATGGTTATGAAACTCGATCAGCTTGTTAACGGCGCCATTAACGTGGGCTTTGGCGCTGCCGCCGTTGCTGTCGAAGGCGGCAAGAAGGTCCTCGACGATCTTAACACCAAAGGCGAGCAGGTCCGCAAGGACACCGCCACCCCCGATATCGCCCGCAGCGTGTCCGACATGTTCGAGCAGGCCGGTGGCACCATCTCCGATCTGACCGAGCGCTTGGGCATACAGGGCGAGACTGCGGCCCAGCGCGTGCTCGACGAGCTCATCCTTGCCCGCGTCCGCGTTATGACCGCCCCTGAGCGCACGGCCTTCCTAGCCCATGTGCGCGACATCGTCGATTCGGTCGAGGACAACGTGACCTCGGTGCCCGTCGAGTCCGTTGAGCCCGACGATGCGAAGGATACCGAAGAGGCCGAGTAGCAGCGCAGATGGCAGATTCCACCACCGATTACAACAATCTAGATCCTTTGGGTGACGAGGCGGCGGTTGTCGATGAGGTCGATGCCGCCGTCTCGGGCGCTCGCAAAAAGCCGCGCGCTGTCGATATGGTCCCCGAGGAGCCCGACGCGATGGCGCCGGACGAGGAATACCAGTTCACGCCGGCGGGTCGTCGCGAACGCATCGGGCAGATTGTTCGCCTGGTCAAAAAGTACCGCGTGTGGGATAACCTCACGCCGGTTCGTTTGCGCCGCCTGCTCGAGGAACTCGGCCCCATGTTCGTCAAGATGGGGCAGATTCTGGCCAACCGGTCCGAGATTCTGCCGCAACGCTTTTGCGACGAGCTGCGTCGTCTGCGCTCCGACGTGGAGCCGGTGCCGTACGAGGTAGTGCTCCGCTGCTTGGAAGAGGAATACGGCTTGCGCCTGGGGGAGATGTTCGATGCGATCGACCCCAATCCGTTTGGTAGCGCATCGCTCGCGCAGGTGCACCGCGCTCGTCTGGTGACGGGCGAGGACGTGGCCGTCAAGGTGCAGCGCCCCGGTGCGCAGCAGGTTATGGCGCAGGACATCGATATCATCCGCTCGGTGGTGCGTATCGTTTCCAAGTTCGTTAACACCGATCAATTCGTTGACCTGCACGGCGTGGTCGAGGAACTGTGGACCTCGTTTCGCGAGGAGACCAACTTTTTGGCCGAGGCCAAAAACCTCAATGACTTTTACGAGTTCCATAAGAGCGTTCATGGCGTGACGTGCCCTAAATCCTATCTGGACCTGTGCACCGAACACGTGGTGGTTATGGACTACGTCGACGGCATTTCGATCGCCGATCCTGAACGCTTAGTGGCCGAGGGCTATGACTTGGAAAAGATCGGTGCCGCGATTGTCGAGGACTACTCGACGCAGGTGCTCGACGACGGCTTTTTCCATGCCG
>CAUADW010000021.1 GCA_958427895.1 uncultured Collinsella sp. | reverse complement strand
GCCCGTGGGTTATACCCTAAGAGCAAACCACCCTTTTTAAGGGTGGTTCTGATTATTGAGGCGGCTGTTCATGAGGAGCATTGCAGGCTGCGGAAACCCGGCACTTGGGGACGTTCCTTTCCTGCCGGCAGCTTGGGACAGTCCTTAAAGGCCGCATCGATCAACTGCGGAAAGCACATCCCAGAATGAGCGTCCAACATGGGGTGCGGTTTCCCTTGAGGCCCTCAATCGGAAAATGCATCCCGGATTATTGTCGAAAAGCGGTCCCTAGTTTCCCAAACGGGCCGCTAACGGAAAGCGCACCCCGCTATTGGGCCCCAAAGCAGGATGCGCTTTCCGTGCTGGCAGTTCCAAGCAGTTCGGGATGGCCCTTTTCGTCTGCTCTCGGCCGGCGTCCGTAAGACTGTCCCCGACGACCACTCATTTAAGTCTGTCCCCAATGAGTCCCCAACGACTAGTAGTAGGCCCACATGGCTTCGACTTCGTTGAGGACCTCTACGCAGCCCCAGCGGCGGGCGCTGCGGCTGGCCGAGTTGGGGTCGTAGACGCCAATCTGGTCGGCGTCGTCAATACCGTAAAGCACAATGTAGTGGCCCACGTTGGTAAAGGTGCCCGGCCGAACGGCGGCGATGACGGGCGCTCCCGAACGCAGCGCCTGAGTCATAGAGTCGCGATCGTTATGGAGCTCCGTTCCGTTAAGTCCCAACTGCCACGCGCCGCTCGTCATAAACGACCATTCGGTTGCACCGGTGGGGGCGTAATTGCCCGCCTCGGAAAGCGCGCACATGTCGACGGGGGTCATATCGGTGCGTCCCGTCTTAAAGATATAGACCATGGTGAGGCACGTAGGCCCGCAGGCATTTTGGCGGATGGTGCCGCCGGCGTAAGGCAGCTCCGACCACGCAGGGTCGATCTGATAGATATGGGGCATCGTGCCGGCCTGCCATTGCGGGCGCGGGGTCGAAAAGGCGAAAGAATAACCGGGCGCGACGGGGGCCTTGAGCAGCTTGTCCTCGGCGGTGGGCTCGAGACCGGCCGAGCCGTGGGACATACAGGAGCTCATAAGCACAAAGACCAGACAGGTGAGGATAGAGCACAGTGCGAGGCGAAGTCGACGAGCCGGCAGGGCGGGGGCATTCGCGTGCGATGTCGAGCGGTAGGGCTTGCCGTCGCGTCCGCCTTGGGGATGCGAAAAGAAGCGGTTGATATGGATGCCGGGCTGACGTGCGCCGTTGCGGCGCAGTTGCGGAACCTCGGCCTGACGCTGCCGAGTGCGCGCGCCCAAGCGGCTATCTTGCTGCGCGCTTGTGCCCGTGCTCAGACGGCCACTCTGCCGTGTTCTGTTTGACTGCTGCCGAGACGAAGGCCTGGGTTGCTCTTGAGGACGTTGCGGATTGCTGCTCGTGGCACTTCCGGGCGTCGGCGTGGTACGGCCAGCAAGGCGAACGCTTTGTCGCCGTTGATCACCGTCGTTGTATCCGTATGCCATTCGTACCGCCTTGTCTCATGTATAACCTGTCTATCCTACAAAAAAGATGTGCAACAAATGGGTCTGTGCGTCAAAAGCTCGGTAAACGGTACGAAAGGCGCAAAACACACGGCCTCAAAAACATCTCTCTATGCGTCCGATGAGCGTACGCCCGTCGGACGGGCGGCAACAATGAGCGGCAAACCGTGCCGTTCGTCCCAAAAACGGCGCCGCTCGTTTTGCAGTTCTGCCTTCGGTCGAGCTACAAGCGGAGCTGCTGCGCCAAGGCCGTATTGTAAAGCCACGAAATAAAAGAACGCGGCAAAACAGACCGCGCAAGGGGTGACGTCAAGGGGCGTCAAAAAGGAAAGGAGGGGAACAATGGCGGACAAGAACGCAGAAGTTGCAGTCGAGGATAACGGCGGTATGAAGAAAACGCTTTCGCTCTGGAACTTCTTCACCATCGGTTTCGGTGCCATCATCGGCACCGGTTGGGTTTTGCAGGTCGGCGACTGGATGGTCGTGGGCGGCGGTCCCGTTCCCGCTATGATCGCATTCCTCTTGGGTGCAATCTTCCTCGTGCCCGTCGGAGCTGTTTTCGGTGAGCTCACGGCTGCTATCCCCATCTCGGGCGGCATTGTCGAGTATGTCGATCGTAGCTTTGGTCGTACGCTGAGCTACATCACCGGATGGCTTTTGGCCCTGGGCAACGGTATCCTGTGCCCGTGGGAAGCCATCGCCATTTCGACCCTCGTGTCCGAGATGTTCGGCAGCCTGCCCGGTCTTGAGTGGCTGCGCGCCGTCAAGCTCTACACCATCCTGGGCGCCGACGTTTACCTGTTCCCGACGCTGATCGCGCTCGGCTTTGCAGTCTACGTCATCTTCCTCAACTTCCGCGGCGCCAGCTCGGCCGCCAAGCTCCAGGCCTTCCTGACCAAGGCCCTGCTCTGCGGCATGCTGCTCGCCATGGGCGTCTCGCTGTTCACCGGCTCGCCGGACAACGCCATGCCCGTGTTCTCCCAGGTCACCGGCGCTGGCGGCGGCAAGGCCGCTACCGAGGGCGCCAGCCTGTTCGCCGGCATCGTGTCGGTCCTGGTTCTGACCCCGTTCTTCTACGCCGGTTTCGACACCATTCCTCAGCAGGCTGAGGAAGCAGCCGAGGGCCTCAACTGGAACAAGTTCGGCAAGATCATCTCCCTGGCCCTGCTGGCCGCTGGCGGCTTCTACATGGTCTGCATCTACTCGTTCGGCACCATCCTCGACTGGCATGAGTTTGTTAAGAGCCCGGTTCCCGCGCTTGCCTGCCTCAAGGGCATCAACATGCTTCTGTACCTGGCCATGCTCGTCATCGCCACGCTTGGACCCATGGGCCCGATGAACTCCTTCTACGGCGCCACGAGCCGCATCATGCTCGCCATGGGCCGCAAGGGCCAACTGCCCGAGAAGTTCGCCGAGGTCGACCCCAAGTCCGGCGCTCCCAAGCTCGCCTGCGTCGTTCTGGGCGTTATCACCGTCATCGGTCCGTTCCTGGGCAAGAACATGCTCATCCCTCTGACCAACGTGTCGGCTCTCGCCTTCATCTTCTCCTGCGGTATGGTCGCCCTCGCCTGCCTGCGCATGCGCTTCACCGAGCCCGACCTGCCTCGTCCCTACGAGGTGCCCGGCGGCAAGTTTGGCATCGGTCTCGCTATCGCTGCCTGCGCCATCATCATCGGCCTGCTCGTGATTCCGTTCTCTCCCGCCTCCCTCAACATGGTGGAGTGGAGCATCGTGATCGGCTGGTTGGCTATTGGCCTGGCCCTCATGGCTTTCACCAATTCCCGCAAAAAGTAACGCCTAGCCGGGGCGGATCGGGTGCGCGGGGCCCTCTCTCCCGCGCACCGAACCCGGCACCACTTGGGTAGCTTTGTGAGGCCTTAACCCAACACGGCCTCGCCCACATATATGGATCCATAAGGAGGAACCATGTCCACTAAGTATGCAATCGTTGGCGGCAAGCTCATCGACGGTACCGGTGCCGAGCCGGTCGAGAACTCCCTCGTTCTCGTCGACGACAACGGCAAGATCGAGTACGCTGGCACTATGCAGGACCTTCCCGAAGGCGTTGAGGTTATCGACGCCGCCGGCAAGACCGTCCTTCCCGGCCTGATCGACACCCACCTGCACTTCTCGGGCAACCTGACCGACGATGATACCGATTGGGTCATGCAGCCGCTCCTCGAGAAGCAGGCCGTCGCCGTCAAGCAGGCCTACGACTGCCTCACCCACGGCCTCACCACCGTCTGCGAGATCGGCCGCTTTGGTATCCAGATTCGTGACTGCATCGACAAGGGCGTCTTTAAGGGCCCGCGCGTTCTGGCTACCGGCCTCGGCTTCTGTCGCGTTGCCGGCCACGGTGACTCCCACCACTGCACCCAGGAGCTCAACAAGGAATCCCACCCCTGGGGCGACCAGGTCGACGGTCCTTGGGATTTGCGCAAGGCCGTCCGTCGTCGCCTGCGCGAGAACCCCGATGCCATCAAGATCTGGGCTACCGGTGGCGGCATCTGGCGCTGGGACTCCGGTCGCGACCAGCACTACTGCTCCGAGGAGATCCAGGCCGTGGTCGAAGAGGCAAAGATGGTCGGCATCCCCGTGTGGAGCCACTGCTACAACAACCACGCCGCTGCCTATGATTCCGTTCGCTTTGGCTGCGAGCAGCTGATTCACGGTTTCGATATCGATGAGCGCACCATGGACCTCATGGCCGAGCAGGGCACCTTCTTCACCCCGACGATCGCCTTCCTGCCCACCTGGTACGCCACCTATCCGCCCGTCTACGTCCCCGAGCTGCACGACAAGTACGAGGGCACCCTGGTCGAGAAGGAGCTGCAGCGCAACTACGACTGCCTGCGCGAGGCCAAGAAGCGCGGCGTCGTCATGACGATCGGCTCCGACTCCTTCTCCTTCGTCACCCCGTACGGCACCTGCTCCATCGAGGAGATGTACGAGTTCGTCGACAAGATCGGCTTCACCCCGGTCGAGACCATCACCTGCGCCACGCTCAACGGTGCCAAGATGTGCCACATCGAGGACGAGACCGGTTCCATCGAGGCCGGCAAGTGCGCCGACCTGCTGGTCGTCAACGGTGACGTCGCCGCCGACATCCACGTGCTCAACACCGACAACATGGACGTCATCATGAAGGACGGCTGGATCGTCGAGGCTGGCACCTTTGGCGAGGCCAACAAATACAGCGCCTAAGATACCGTTTGTCGATGACTGGATGTAAAACACAGTTTTTGATTGCATAATGCAATGGAGAGGGTCGCTTGCGGCCCTCTTTATTGCTATGGGTGCGGTAGATAAAAGGGGATGACGGTGGATTTAAACAGGTTGATTCTGGGCAAGAGCTACAACTCTACCAAGGTCTTTCGCACGGCACAGCATGTGGTCCAGGCCATCCTGCTCGGCGTTGTCGTTCCGGCGCTTATCCTGCTGCTTATCTGGGATTTAACCGATAACCCCAATCCCGTTCCGGGCGTTGTCGTTATTGCCGGCATGGTCATGCTGTGCTTCTTTTTCTCGTATGTCTTTGTGGTCCCCGACGACCTCACATCGAGCGCAACCGACCGTACGCTCGCCATCGCATCAAAAATATTCGCCTACACGTCGCGCGGCCTTACGCCCGAAGCGGCCCTGGGCGCCTCTAAAATCATCCTGTCCGAGACCATCGCCTCTGCCATCTGCTTTACCGATGGCAAACAGGTGTTGGCAAGCTGGGGCGAGGACTCGGCAAAGTGCCCTGCCGGCACCCCGGTCGTGCTCAAGACTACGCTCAGTGTGATTGAGACGGGCGAGCAGAGCGTGTTTTCGCGTGACACCTCCAATGAGACGGGCGGTTATTTTCCCCGCCTGCGCGCCGGCATTGTCGCGCCGCTTACCGTGCGCGGGCATTGCGTGGGCACACTCGAGCTGTATTACCCCCGCCTGAGCAGCATTGATATGCGCCAGACGGCCCTTGCCTCGGGCTTTGCCGATCTCATTTCCACGCAGCTCGCCAGCTTTGAGCTCGAGCGCCAGGACGAGCTCACAGCCCGCGTTGAACTTCGTGCCCTGCAGTCGCAGGTCGACCCGCATTTTCTGTTCAATACCATTAGCACGATCGTGTCGCTCGTTCGAACCGAGCCCGACAAGGCGCGATCGTTGCTGATCGACTTTTCCAACTACTATCGTCAGACGCTTTCTGATTCCGATACGCTCACCACGCTCGAGCACGAGGTGGAACAGGGCACTCGTTATATCAATCTTATGCAGGCCCGGTATGGCGACGGCCGTCTGCGCGTTTCGGTCGACATCGACTTTGAGGTGCGCGACAGCCTGGTACCGCCGTTTATCTTGCAGCCGCTGCTCGAAAACTGCATCAAGCATGCGCAGCGCGAGATCGAGCCGCTTTCTATTCGTGTTAGGGCTTTCGAGACCGATGACGGCTTGGAGATCATCGTCGAAGATGACGGCATCGGGATGAGCGAAGAAGTCTGCGCGCATCTGTTTGAGCAGCATCGCCGAGAGGAGCCCGAGAGCATTACCGCCGACGGCTCCGTCAAGCGAGGTTGCGGCCTGGCGCTCTTCAACGTGCTTCAGCGCATCCATTTCTTTTACGGAGAAGATTCTGGCATGCGCGTGAAGTCCCAGGAGGGCGTGGGAACACAGGTCATCGTTGAGTTGAACGGCGAGCCGCATGAGCCGGCGCCGCTAACGGTGTAGCACGCGGTTGGATTGAGAGAAAAAGAGGGGAAGCGCATATGTCCGAAGGCTGGAACATCCTGGTGGTTGATGACGAGCCTCCCATTAGGGCTGAGCTACGCTATCTGTTGGAAAAGGATACGCGTGTAGGTCAGATTGCCGAGGCGGGCAATGTCACCGAAGCCGTGGAGTCGATTCTGTCGAACAAGCCCGACGTGCTGTTTTTAGACATTACCATGCCCGGTCGCTCGGGAATTGAGCTTGCCGAGACGCTGCAGAACCTAAAGACGCCGCCGGTTGTGGTGTTTGTGACGGCATTTGCCGAGTATGCGGCCGATGCCTATAACCTCGATGCTGTCGATTACATCGTCAAGCCGGTCGAGGATGCCCGCTTGTCAAAGGCGCTTGACAAGATCGAGACTGCCCTGGGCGCTCGCCGTGTCGTCCATGCTCCGCGCCAGCCTTTGCGCCTGACGGTGGATCGCGGGGGCAAAAAGGTGTTCATTCCCGTGGCGGATGTCTGCTACTTTGAGGCGCGCGCCGATTTTTGCAACGCCGTCTGCGCCGAGGGGACGTACCTGATCAATGAGTCGATTTCCTCGCTCGAGCGTCGCCTGGCCTCCGAGGGCTTTATCCGCGTCCACCGCAGCTATCTGGTTAATTTGGAAGACGTACATAATGTCGAGATCGGCTCCACGGGCCTGATGGAGCTCAGGCTCGATCGCGTAACCTCGACGGTGCCCGTGTCCCGCCGTCGCGCTGCCGAGGTCAAATCGCACTTGGGGCTTGCGTAAGGGTCGGTGCGCCATCGTTTGCCGTTACAGGTTTGGCATGACTGTACGGTGGGCATAATGGATTGCATCGAATGAAATCGAAAGGATTATTATGCCCGCGCTCATTACGCATCATCTGTTTGGCGAGGAAAGCATCGACCGTCTTCCGCAGGGCGTTATCACGTCCGATGAGGAGCGCATCGCCTTTATCCTGGGCAACCAGGGCCCCGACCCGTTTTTCTTCCACATGCTCACGCCGCGCATCTCCGACTGCATGTCGCTTGCTCAGGTCATGCACCGCTCGCGCATGTCGCGCCAGTTCTCGTGCCTGCGCGACGGCGTGTCGCGCCTGCAGCCGCGCGATGCCAATCTGGGTCGCGCCTTTGCGCTGGGCCTGTTGTCGCACTATGTGCTCGACCGCAATGCCCACCCCTTTGTCTACGAGCAGCAGTTTGGCATTGTCGAGTCCGACCCCGAGCTCGAGGCTTCGGGCAGCCAAGTTCACGCCGTGCTCGAAAGCGACCTGGACGTGCTGATGCTGCAGCTCAAACGTGACGGGGCCACGGTCGAGGATTATCCTCCGGCGGGCGAGATCGTCACCACCGACCGCATCAATCGCGTTGCCGGCGTGCTGATGAGCTACGTCGCCGGGCGCGTGTACGGTATCGACATCCCGGCGGGGGAGTACGCTGGCGCCGTCTCGGACATGCAGATGCTCTACCGCACTATCGAGCCCGCCGGTTCGGCCAAGACGCGCGCGATTGCCCTGCTCGAGGGCTTGGTGCACGATTATTCGCTGCTCGACGGCCTTGCGCACCGCGTGACGACCGAGCTGCCCGAGCGTACCGGCAACCTGGGCCACTTGGCATGGAAGAACCCCTTTACCGATGAAGTCTCGACCGAGAGCTTCCCCGAGGTCTTCGACCGCGCGCTGCTCGATTACGAGCTCACCGTCGCCCGCTTTATCGAGACCGGCGATATGGAAGCCGTGACCAACCACGTCAATTACAGCGGTCGCGTGCTCGGCGCCGACGAAGAGTTCGACCGCGAGGAGTAGCAAGCTGCCTCGCCCATACTCTCCAATAAGTTGCGGTGGAATAGTTCCTGAATGAAGCCCCCGGAGGGCTAAGCGGGAACTATTTCACCGCAACTGCGTTGATGGGATGGCGTTTCGCCCTGCGTGTCCGTATGACCGCTCCTGTCCCTTTGCCGAATCCTTACCGGTGCTTCTGGACAATTGGGGTACGATGAACTAACTGCATATCGGGCGGATACGAAGGGGCCCTGTCCATGAAATACACCAAGCTCGAGCGTAACTGGGTTATGTACGATGTGGGCAACTCGGCCCTCGTGCTGCTCAATACCTCGGTGGTGCCCATCTACTTTAACGCCATCAATACCGGTGCTTCCTCGGCAGACCTGGTGGTCGCTTGGGGCAACGCGCAGACGATCGCCTCGCTGGTCATTGCCATGCTCATGCCCATTCTGGGCGCGCTTGCCGATTACGCCGGCAACAAGATCAAGTTCTTCTTGGGCTTCTTCCTCACGGGCCTGGTTCTTTGCCTGGCGCAGGCTATCCCCATGTCCGCCATGGCATTTTTGACCGCGTACGTGCTGTGCACTATCGGCCTTAACTCTTCTATGACATTCTACGACGCCATGCTGCCCGACATTACCACCGACGAGCGCATGGACGCCGTGTCCAGCTCGGGCTATGCCTGGGGCTACATCGGTTCTACCGTGCCGTTCATCATCTGCCTGGCGCTTATCATGGGTGGCCCCGCTCTTGGCGTCCCCACCGTGCTGGCAACGCGTCTGTCGTTTGTCATCACCGGTGCCTGGTGGCTCATCTTTACCCTGCCGCTCATTCGCACCTATAAGCAAAAGTACGGTCGCGAGCGCGGTCCCCAGGATACTCTCGGCCACATCGTGGGCGGCGTGTTCTCCGAGGTCGGGCATACCATGCGCGAGATCGCCCACAACAAGCCCGTGCTGGTCTACATGATCGCGTTCTTCTTCTACATCGATGGTGTCCATACGGTCATCTCCATGGCAACTAGCTACGGCTCGGCTTTGGGTATCGATTCGACCCAGCTGGTGCTGGCACTGCTCGTTACGCAGTTCGTCGCTTTCCCGTCCGCCATCATCTACGGCAAGCTCGCCGGCCGCGTGGGCACGCTCAACATGATCATGGTGGCCGTCGCCGCCTACATGGGCATCGTGCTCTTTGCCGCGTTTTTCTTAAAGACTGCCTTTGAGTTCTGGGTGCTCGCCATTTTGGTCGGCTTGTTCCAGGGTGGCGTTCAGGCGCTCAGCCGCAGCTATTTTGGCCGCATCATCCCCAAGGAAAAGTCCAACGAGTACTACGGCTTCTTTGATATCTTTGGCCGCTACGCAAGCGTGATGGGCACCTTCCTGGTGTCGGTCGTCACCTCGCTGACCGGCAACCCGTCGCTGGGTGTCCTTTCCATCGGCGTGCTGCTGGTGCTTGGCTTTGCGCTGCTGGTCCGTCTGTCCCGCACGGCTCAGGCGGCGGCGTAAGGCAACCGGGCTCAGTACGGCAATTGTGCCTATCTGCAGCACTCTTTTGGAAGTAGCCGCATAAATCATTCTGACTTCCGAACAATGTTTAGCCCAAGTGGGTATGATGGAACCAGCTAGGTCGCGGGGCGTCGCCTGTGTTTGGCGGCGCCCCGTTTTTGTGTTGCAAGGAGGGTAAAGGCATGAACGCCACGGTTGTGATCCCATCATATTGGGTGGGCGATGATACCCAAGCAAACGCTCCCGGCACCTACGATCACTCGACGTCGCTCAATGCCGCCAACCCGGAACTCGATCGCTGCCTGACTTCGCTCGAACAGGTGCACGACATTCCGCGCATCATTCTCTTGGTGGTCTGTCCGGTTTCTGCCACGGCCGACGTATCCCGCCGCGTGCACGAAATCGTCAATGCGCATCCCACACTTAAGGTCACCATCGTTACCAATACTCAGGCTTCGCGTGTTGCCGACCGCGTGGCACAGATTGCGCCCAAAGGCTCGGGCGAGTGCGTGAGCCTGCGCGGCTACGGCGCCATCCGCAACATGGGTCTTGCCTGCGCGGCGGTGCTGGGGCACGACGCGGTTGTGTTTTTGGATGACGACGAGACCGTCATCGATGCCGACTTTATGAAGCGTGCGACCTATGCACTGGGCCAACAGACACGTCAGGGCCTGCCGATTTTAGTCAAGAGCGGATACTTTTACGATCGCGACGGGTCGCCGCTGGCTCCCACGGACAAAGCGGGCATTTGCCATCGCTGGTGGACCAAGCGTATCGAGTTCAATCGCTGGATGAAAAAGGCGCTCTCGGGCACCCGCATCTCGCGCTCCAATTACGTATGCGGCGGCCTGATGGCCCTGCACGCCCGCGCCTTTACACGCGTGGCCTTCGACCCGTTTATCACCCGCGGCGAGGATCTGGACTACCTGTTTAACATGCGCATGTTTGGCTACGACGTGTGGTTCGACAACGAGTGGACCGTGCGCCACCTGCCGCCCGAGTCCGAGAAGCGCTCGCCGCGTTTTATGCAGGACGTGTACCGTTGGTACTACGAGCGGGCCAAGCTGACGTTCGCTGCGCACCAAAAGGAGCTCATTCCGGTTACGGCCGCATCACTCATGCCCTATCCGGGTCCGTGGATCTCGCGCGAGCTCGACGACCGCGTGCGCAAGACCGCCATGGTTCGCAGCATGTTTACCCGCGAGCACGAGGGGTATCTGCGCATCTGGCGTCATGGTATTGACGAGGCCAAGACCTATGCCCGCCAAAACGCCGCAAGCTACCTGCGTTTTCAGAGTTTCTGGCCCAAGATCATGGACGAACTTTGGCGCGACGCACAACTGATTAGCATCCTGGAGGGGGCTGAATGATCGACCGCCGCGCCCAGCGCGATAATTCAATTTCAATCTTTCGCATCATCGCCGTTGTCTGCGCCGTTTGCGTGTTGGCGTACTTTATCTTTGCCCTGGCGACTGGTATTGAGCCGATTGCCACGGTGATTGCCTGTGCGTTACTGTGCATCTTCCTGTGCATCTTTATCTATTTGACGCTCAATCCCGATTCGGTACGCTCCCAGTACACCGAGGAGACGCTTTCGGTTGCCTCGGCCATGCTCGAGGACATTAAGGGCGGCCTGACACAGGAATCAGCGCTTTTGGTGTGCCGGCGTATTCTGCCCGAGACGCGTGCCATGACCGTTGCCATCACCGATGAGGGCAACGTGCTGGCCTGCGCGGGCGAGTTCGAGGAAAAGCTACTGCCCGACTCGCCCATCCACACGCTTGCCACGCGCTACGTCATTGAGCACGGCATCGTGCAGTCGTTCAACCGCGTGGTGGACGTGGTGGGTTCGGATGGCTCACACAACCAGGTTCCCGCCGGTATCATCGCGCCCATCAAGGTGGGCGACCGTACCGTCGGCACGCTCAAGTTCTACTACAAGACCCCGCGCGCCGTCGACCGTACCCAGTATGCGCTCGCCTCGGGCTTTGCCGAGATCCTGTCCACGCAGCTCGCCATCCACGAGCTCGAGGTGCAAAAGGAGCTCACGGCCCGTGCCGAGGTTCGTGCCCTGCAAGCGCAGATCAATCCGCACTTTCTGTTTAACACGCTCAACACCATCGCGTCGTTTACGCGTACCGACCCGCTGCGCGCCCGCGAGCTGCTGCGCGAGTTCTCCTCGTTCTATCGCGCCACGCTCGACAACTCGGGGTCGCTTATCCCGGTCTCGCGCGAGGTTGCCCAGACCAAGCGCTACCTGACGTTTGAGAAGGCGCGCTTTGGCGAGGACCGCGTACTGGCGACCTTCGATGTCTCCGAGGATGTCGAGGACACGTTGGTCCCGGCCTTTGTAATCCAGCCCATCGTCGAGAACGCCGTGCGGCATGGCATGGGCGATGACGACGCCCTGCGGATCGATGTGACCGTCCATCAAGACGGCGACGACGCAATCTTGATTGCCGTGGCTGACAACGGCGTGGGCATGGACGAGGGCACCGCCGCCAGGCTGTTTGATGAGCGCTCCGCCCGCCCCGATGCCAGTTCCCCGCAAGGCGGCGGCGCCGGCGTGGCCATGCACAATATTTCTGAGCGCATCCATCGCTTTTATGGACCGCACTCTTATACGCGCGTCGAATCGGCGCCGGGCAAGGGCACCAAAGTGCTCCTGCATCTTGATTTGTCAGAGAGCATCTTTGATATTCAAGAGTAAAATAAAAGGCTATGGGCTCAACGCCAAACGGCGGATGCCCAGCGTAGTTTGTTGACGAAAGGTTTAATCCCTATGCTGCGTGCGATGATTGTGGATGACGAGGCCCCGGCCCGTTCGGAACTTCGCTTCTTGCTCGAGCAGACGGGCAAGATCGGCATGATCACTGAGGCGTCGAGCGTCCGCTCCGCCATTGAGATGTTGATGGAAAGCCGCGTCGATGTCGTATTTCTCGATATCTCGATGCCCGGTGCTTCTGGTCTGCAGCTTGCCGAGGCACTGCATAAGCTTAAGAATCCGCCGGCGATTGTGTTTGTGACCGCGTATAGCGATCATGCCGTCGAGGCGTTCGACGTAGATGCCGTCGATTACCTCATGAAGCCGGTCGAGGAGGCACGCCTGGATCGCGCGATCGAGAAGGTCATGCAGCACGCCAAGCCCGTCACGGACAGCAAAGCCACCATCGAGCGCATTCCGGTGGAAAAGGGCGGCCGTAAGGTCCTCATCCCCGTGGATGACATTCGCTTCATCATGGCCAAGGACGATTACTCCTGTATCTATACCGTCGATGATCGTTTTCTGTCGACGACTTCGCTGGCGCAGTTCGAGGCCAAGCTTTGCGACTTCGGCTTCTTTCGCGTTCATCGCCGCTATATCGTCAACTTGGCGTGCGTCACGGATGTCGAGACAGTGCCCTCGGGCGCTATCCAACTGGGCATTACGGGCTTCGACGAACGCGTGCCGGTCTCGCGCCGCCGCGTTGTGCCGCTCAAGAAGGCCCTGAGCCTCTAGTACACTGGCCCCGCAGCCCTGTAGACCAATTGTCTGCGGAGCCGTGGGGCTTTTGCATATACGTCGAATCGGTTTTGCAGAAGGGATCCCATGAACAGTGCAAGCGCCAAGCGCATCGACATCATCTCGGACACCCACGGCTATCTTTCGCCTACGCTTCTGGACGAGCTCAAGGGCGCAGATCTGATCATCCACGCCGGAGACCTCACCTCAGAGATGGATTACGAGCATCTATGCACCATCGCCCCTGTGCGAGCGGTCCTAGGAAACAACGACTACTACCGCGACTACGGCCCGGACGTAGACCGTCTGGCTATCTTCACCTACGAAGGCCTCAAATTCGCCGTAGCCCACTACCGCGAAGACCTTCCGGTGGGATCCGTAGACGTAGCCATCAACGGTCACACCCACGTAACCAAAGAAGCCCAAGTAGGCCGCTGCCTGGTCCTCAATCCCGGTAGCGCCAGCTACCCCAGAGGCACCCGAGGCCCCACCATGGCCAGAATGCTCGTCAAGGACGGCAAGATCCTGAGCACCAAATTTATTGACCTAGAGTAGGTGCAACAAAAACGGGGGATGCAGATCGCATCTCCCGTTTTTCTTTGAGCCAAAGGCCGAAGTTCAACAAGATCCATCAGACCAACTCTGCCGCGGAGCATGCGGGCTAGCCGCGCAGCGGCGCACGCCCGCAAAACTGGTTGAATAATGTGACGGCAGGGAGGGTTTCCGGGGCCGAGGGCGGGGGTTAAGTTTGTCGCGAGTTCCGCACGCAAAGGAAAGCACTTAATGTGCTTTCCGTCTTGCGCAGGACTGTAGAGCAGCAAACTTAACCCCCGCCCTCGGCCCCGGAAACCCTCCCGGAGGGGCCCAAAAAATATTTTCAAAAAAGTTGTTGCGCACCAGACAGACTTCTGTGTATACTAATCCCCGCAGCGCACGCGAGCGGAAACAAACGCGAACGACTGCCTGGGGAGTTAGCTCAGTTTGGTTAGAGCGCCGGCCTGTCACGTCGGAGGTCGCGGGTTCGAGCCCCGTACTTCCCGCCAACGCAATTAAAGCCACGTCTTCGGACGTGGCTTTTTGCGTTTGATAGGACCCTGATCCCATCGGCCCCTTTCACCCAAAACAAAATCCTTCCAATTCCTGGACAAGCTCCGTTTGAGACATGTGTTCAAACAAAGCGTTTGTTGCGCAACACCTGTTCAACGAAGCAGGGGGTTAGGTTATACTGATTTTCATTATGGGCCGTTTTTGATGCAAGAGGCTTCAAACGCGGCATTCAGTGGGCACCCGTTTTGCTATTTGGGCGTCCATACGGTCATTGGTGTCTCGACGCAAGCTCGGCTCCGGAGTTCGTTCGAGCTGTTCCTATTCCTTGAAAGGGGAAAAATGGACATATCGAGGAAGACTGATTACGCCCTTCGCATGCTCGCGATGCTTGCCGAGGACCCGGAGCGTCTGCTTTCTGTTCGCACCGCCGCCGAAGAGGTCAATGTCCCGTATTCGTTTGCCCGTTCGATTCAGCATGGTTTGGTTCAGGCCGGTATTGTGGAGAGCCTGCGTGGCGTCCATGGCGGCATGCGTCTTAAGGTCAGCCCCGACGATGTCACCATCCGCCAGGTCGTTGAGGCCGTTCAGGGCCCCATGGTCATGAACGATTGCACCGCGCCCGATGGCGACTGTGCACGCATGGGCACGTGCTGCTATCATCCCCTGTGGGCCGGAGCTCAAGCGCTGATGCGCGACTACCTCGATTCCGTTTCGCTGGGCGATATCGTCGCTCACCGCCAGTTCCCGGCCGTCGATTCCAAGTTCGCCGACCGCGATGCGTTTCCCGAGTACGCCACCTGTGCGTGCGCTTGCCGGGAGGAATAGCGCCGCATAAGGAGCATAGCCATGATTCAGGACCCCTTTCGTTCGATGATTCGTTCGGAAGGGGTCCTGCGTTATCGCGACCTTCCGTGGCGCCGCACGCGCGACCCGTACATTATTTGGCTTTCCGAGGTTATGCTGCAGCAAACGCAGGTGCCGCGTGTGGAGACACGTATGCCCGCGTGGCTCGACCGCTTTCCAACAGTGCAGGCGCTTGCCCAGGCCGCGCCTTCCGATGTTTTGGACGCTTGGCAGGGGATGGGCTACAACCGGCGTGCTCTGGCGCTTCACAGAGCCGCTCAGTGCGTTATGGAAGACTGGGGTGGGGAGTTTCCACGTGAGACGCGCGACCTGGTCGCCCTGCCCGGTATTGGCCCGGCGACGGCGCAGGGCATCCGGTCGTTTGCATTTAATCTTCCGGGTGTGTATCTGGAGACCAACGTGCGCACGGTCTTTCTGCATCATTTCTTTCCCGATGTGCCCGCCGTTCCCGATCGCGAGCTGGTGCCGTTGATTCAGGCCGCCTGTCCGGCAGCTCCCGGTGCGACGGCGGATGAGATCGCTCCCTTTGCCGTGCCGCTCGACGATGCCGACACACCGCGCGCATGGTATTACGCGCTGCTGGATTATGGCGTGTTTCTTAAGAAGACGCTGCCCAATCCGTCCAGGCGCTCGGCGAGCTATAGCCGTCAGTCCAAGTTTGAGGGCTCGCGTCGCCAAAAGCGCGCCCATATTGTGCGCATGCTGCTGGCTGCGCGCGATGGACAGCCGGCGGGCATCACACTCGCCGAGGCCGTGGCGGGTGTCAACGAAATGGAGGCGGCAGCAGGCCGCGAGCCGGTCGATCACGATCTTGTCGCAGGCATTTTGGCCGACTTGGAGCGTGAGGGCTTTTGCCGCGTGGAGGGTGACCGCTGGCTAAGCGTGTAGCCCACCCGAATCTGAAAAACAGGATTGTAAGGTTTAGATTTTCGACATGAGGGCATCCTAAAGACAAGGCCGCTCGAAGCCTACGGGCGGCATGTTGAAGGGAAGTACACCTATGGATTTTGAGAACTCTCAGACCAAGAAGAACCTCGAGACCGCTTTTGCCGGTGAGTCCCAGGCGCATACCAAGTATCGCTACTACGCATCTAAGGCCAAGAAGGATGGCTACGTTCAGATCTCAAATATCTTTGCCGAGACCGCAGGCAACGAGTCCGAGCACGCCAAGCTGTGGTTTAAGTATCTGCATGACGGCGCCGTTCCCGACACTCTGGACAACTTGCGTGATGCCGCTGCGGGCGAGAACTACGAGTGGACCACGATGTACGACGAGTTTGCCAAGACCGCCGAGGAGGAGGGCTTTACCGAGATCGCCGCAAAGTTCCGTGGCGTCGGTGCCGTGGAGAAGGCTCACGAGGAGCGCTACAACAAGCTTGTCGAGCGCATTGAGTCGGGCGAGGTGTTTGAGCGCGAGGGCGTGAAGGTATGGAAGTGTCTGAACTGCGGGCACCTGCATGTTGGTGCCGAGGCGCCCGAGGTGTGCCCGGTTTGCAACCACCCGAAGGCGTACTTTGAGGAGCAGGTGGTGAACTACTAGCGCCGATACGAACGTGGACTGCGGAGCGCAGGGCGGGGAAATACCTTTCCCTCTCGCTCACGGCTCCGCAGGGTCGCGCGAGGCAAAGGTATTTCCCCGCCATGCGCTCCGGCGTTGGGTCGTCGCGTGCTCGTTACTGAAAAGCTGATTAGAAGTTTGCGTGCCGCCCCTTTTGGGGCGGCACGTTTTTGTGTGGGGTCTCTGTCTTCACAATTTCCGTCAAGCTTTTGGCCAGCTTTTGGTTAGTTGGCGGGTTGGTGGAAGGGCAAAAGATTATTCGACAAAAAAGCTCAGAGAAAGTGCTGGTAGGGGAGTTGTTGAGGTTTTCGACAGCTTTTGTCAACAAGAAACTTTGCAGCTATTGCTACGGATTGCGTTGCCGTGGCCTTGGCGGTGCGGGATGCTGAGCGTAAGCGTCGAATGCTCCGATTTTGGAGGCCAGCATGGATCTGTTTCTTGAGACCCCGCAGCGACAAGCTGAGCGCATGCTGCGTCAGCAGCAACGGCTCATGGAGATGCAAATGCAAGGGGTAGCCGCCCAGCCCCCTGCGCAAAATGCCACGCCTGCGGTTTCGCCTGCGGGCGGATCGGCGCCAGAGAACTATTCCGTACAACAAGATTCATATGCGCAGGAGCTTGCGTTCGACAAGCGCCGCACACGTCACCGCCGCGTGGGCCAGCGCCTGCGCACGTTAGCGATGATCGTGCTGATCCCGTTGGGACTCGCGGCAATCTTCTTGGCCTCATATGCCCTCACGTGCATTCTCAACGGCGCCTCGCCCAATGAGGTGCTTCAGCACTTGGCAGCTCTCGGCCAGCGCCTAGGCGACGTCATAACAACCATCCGCGCCGGCTGGGAGAGTTAGCGTTTGTCACATTAGGACTTCTAGGGTGTAGGGATTATCGCCACGAGCAGAATTCTTGCATCCTGTAGGTCCTGTCGTGCGACTGAATAGTATTATTGAAGATGAATAATAATAGGATTTGCTATGTATAAGCAGGATTTAGAGCAGACTCTTCTGGGCATTGACGAAGAGGCGGAGCTGGAAATAGGTCCAAGAGACGACAGGCCGAGCGTTGTATTGGTGGGAGGAAGCGCTTTCATGCTAAACGATGTGACGAATCGGTCGGTTACACATGACATTGATGTGTTTGAGGCAGACAGGTGCCTCCGCGAGATCATAGCTCGATACCCCGAGGTGAATGGTATGGCGGTGGCATATTGTAATCAGATGCCATTCAATTACGAAGATCGTTTGATTCCCTTGAAGATTGGGGCGCGTTTTATCAGGTACTTTACGCCATCTTTGGAGGACCTGGCGGTGATGAAGCTTTATGCCTATCGTCCGAACGACATCGTCGATCTTCATAGTCAGGCATTCGTTGACCGACTTGATTGGGATCTGCTCGAGTGGCTTATATTCGACGAGGGAGAGGCTCTGGCGTCGTCGCCCTCGGAGCGGAGTTATCAAGAGATGGTCTGCGCATACAGGCAATACAAAAAGGAGGCGCTCGGTTGAATCTGACTTTTGAGGGATTTTTGAAAGGCTATTGCCGAGAGCTGTCCGGGCAGCAGTCGCTGAGTTTTAGAAAGCTGGTTGAGCAGGCGACGACGGTTGCGCCGCGCGTGGCGGAGCCTCTGTTTTTGCTCGCTTTGGCGCAGGGAAAAGCCGAATACGTTCTGGGTTTATCCGAGGGCTCGTGGATGGAAGAGAGCTATCGAGGTGTTTTGTCTCTGTATGGCCAAGCGGGTAGCCTGGCATCTCTATGCACCGAGGATAAGCTCCCCAATCGTTATGCCAACGTTTGGCACGCGTATAGAGGGGTGAAAGAAAAGCCAGCGGCCGACAGAAGGGTGAACGCCCTGATGAGAAAGAGAACACTGGAAGCATTGGAGGAATCGGGTGTAACGCGCTATGGCATCTGCCGTGCTCTGCACCTGAATAAAGGAAACGTATACGCATACTTGGCCGGCGATGACTCAAAGGTGAGCAGGAAAACGGCGCGCCGCATTATGGAATATGCGGAGGAGAGGGGCACCCAAGAAGGGGCCGGGCGCCCGGTGCGTGTGGCGGGGTAAGATTGATCGCGGTTTTGATTGATAATCGATTGGGTTTGTTGGGCGGAATCTATGTCTGCTATTGATATTGCGCTTGTTATGATTGCCTTGGTGGCGGTGGGGGTTGCTGTGGTTTGCGCCCTGCAGCTTAAAGGCCTTCGTGCCGAGTTGCGAGAGCGTGGCGGCAGCGACGCGGAGACGCTCGCGGCGCTCGAGCAGGCCAACAACGCGCTCGACACCTTGAACGTCGCGCTGGCAGAAACCCGCCGCACGGCAAACGCCATCGCGCAGCAGCAGACGACCGACGCCGCCGTAGAGCAGCAGCGCTACCTGACCATCGCGCGTGAGTTCTCGCAGGCTGGCGACCGTATGGATGACCTGCGCCGCGAGACGGCCCAACAGCTCGGCGCCAACCGCGAGGGCATCGAGCACCGCCTGGACAAGGTGCGCGAGACGGTCGACGCCCAGCTGGGCGCCATTCGCAAGGACAACAACGTGCAGCTCGATCAGATGCGCGCGACGGTGGACGAGAAACTCTCCCGTACGCTCAACGATCGCCTGTCTGCATCGTTTAAGCAAGTGAGTGACCAGCTCGAGGCCGTGTACAAGGGCCTGGGCGATATGCAATCCATCGCCACCGGCGTGGGCGACCTTAAGCGCGTGCTGGGCAATGTGAAGGCGCGTGGCATTTTGGGCGAGGTGCAGCTGGGCGCGATCCTGGCGGACATCCTTACGTCCGACCAGTATCTGGAAAACGTTGCCACCAAGCCTGGCGCCTCGGAGCGTGTTGAGTTTGCCGTCAAGCTGCCGGTAGACGAGGGCGATCCCGTGCTGCTGCCGATTGACTCCAAATTTCCGGGTGACGCGTACGAGCATCTGCTCGACGCCCAGGAGTCGGGCGACGCGGAGGCCGTCGCCGCCGCGCGCAAGACGCTCGATATGATGGTGAAGCGCGAGGCAAAGGACATTTGCGAGAAGTACCTGAGCGTGCCCGCGACGACCAACTTTGGCATTCTGTTCGTGCCGTTTGAGGGCCTGTACGCCGAGGTTGTCAGCCGCCCCGGGCTTATCGAGACCCTGGGCCGCGACTATCACGTCAACGTTGCCGGCCCCAGCACCATGGCCGCCATCCTCAACAGCCTGCAGATGAGCTACCAGACGTTTAGGTTGCAAAAACGCACCGATGACGTGCTGCGTGTGCTTTCCGCCGTCAAGGCTGAGCTGCCGCGCTATCAGGCGGCGCTGCGTCGTGCGCAGCAGCAGATCGAGACCGCGGGCAAGACGGTCGAGGGCATTATCACCACGCGCACCAACGTTATGGAGCGCAAGCTCAAGGACATCGACGCGCTGGAGGATGCCGGGGAGGCCGACGAGATCTTGGGGCTCACGTCCGCGGGCCTGCTCGCAGACCAAGAAGACAAGGACTAGCCGTGCCTGACGGCGGGGCGTCTGCGCAAGCGCGGAGCGCGGGCGCTTTTCGCGTCGTACGTGCCTGAAGCGCGCTTCGGTGTGCAACAATGGCGTTTCGCCCTGCCAGATGCGAAAGGAAGCCCATGTCTCAGAGAAGCACCAGCCCGCTCAAGCGCTCCACCGTGCGCCGCACGCTGCGGCGGTTTTGGGATGTCACGCGCACACAGCCGCTGATCGTCTTTCTCTCGGTGTTCTCGTCGGCGGGCTATATCTTTTTGCTCACGTTTGCCAACACCTACGTGATGGCGCTTATCGTCGACCGCGTCCAAGCCGGCCCCGTGGCAGGCGACCAGGTGTTTGAAGTTTTTGGCCCCTACATTCTGGCGCTCGTGCTCGTTAATCTGGTAGGCCAGATCCTCTCCAAGCTGCAGGACTACACCGTCTACAAGCTCGAGATTGCGGGCAACTATCACCTGGCGCGCTTGTGCTTTGACACGCTCTCCAATCAATCCATGACATTCCACACCAGTCGATTTGGCGGATCGCTTGTGAGCCAGACGAGCCGTTTTATGAGCGGCTACACGGGTCTGGTGGACGTGACGGTGTATTCGCTCATTCCCACCATCACCTCGGTTGTCTGCACGGTGGCGGCGCTCGCCCCGGTGGTGCCGACGTTTACCGTGATCCTGGTGGGTATCATGGTCGTCTATATCGCGTTTGTCTGGCTTATGTACAAGCGCATCATGCCGCTTTCGGCCGCGACGTCCGCCGCGCAGAACAAGCTGTCGGGCGTACTGTCCGACGCGGTCACGAACATCTTGGCCGTCAAGACCTGTGGGCGCGAAGACTTTGAGCGCGACCTGTTCGATGCTGCCGACCGCGCCGCCCGCGATGCCGAAACGGTATCGATGCACGCCATGATGCAGCGCAACTTTACGACCTCGGGCCTTATCGTCATCACCATGGCTGTGGTGAGCGTGTTCGTGGCGGGCGGCAACGCGTGGTTTGGCATCTCGGCTGGCTCGCTCGTCATGATCTTTACCTATACGTACAACCTCACCATGCGTTTGAACTACGTAAGCTCCATGATGCAGCGCATCAATCGCGCGTTGGGCGACGCCGCCGAGATGACGCGCGTGCTGGACGAGCCGCGTCTGGTGGCAGACGACGCGAATGCCCCCGAGCTCAAGGTGGGCGAGGGCGCGATTGATTTTGAGCACCTGAGTTTTGCGTACCGTGACGCCGCGGCGGGCGAGAGCGTGTTCAACGACCTGACGCTCCATGTGGCGGCAGGCCAGCGCGTGGGTCTGGTGGGCAAATCGGGCTCGGGCAAGACGACACTCACCAAGCTGTTGCTGCGCCTGGACGACGTTCAGGGCGGCCGCGTGCTCGTGGACGGCCAGGACGTCTCGCGCTGCACGCAGCAGAGCCTGCGCCGCCAGGTTGCCTACGTGCCGCAGGAGGCGCTCCTGTTCCACCGCTCCATTCGCGAGAATATCGCCTACGGCCGCCCCGACGCCACCGACGAGCAGATCCGCGAGGCAGCGCGCCTGGCCAATGCCCTGGAGTTTATCGATCGCCTGCCCCGTGGCTTTGACACCATGGTGGGCGAGCGCGGCGTTAAGCTCTCTGGCGGTCAGCGCCAGCGTGTGGCCATCGCCCGCGCCGTCCTTACCGACGCGCCGATTCTGGTGCTCGACGAGGCGACCTCTGCCCTCGACAGCGAGTCCGAGGCGCTGGTGCAGGAGGCGCTCGAAAACCTGATGCGTGGACGTACCTCCATTGTGGTGGCGCACCGCCTGTCCACCGTGGCGGCGCTCGACCGCATTGTGGTGCTGGCCGATGGCGAGATCGTCGAGGACGGCACGCATGCGCAGCTCGTCGAGGCGGGTGGCGAGTACGCGAGCCTGTGGAGCCGTCAGACCGGCGCATTCTTGGAGGCGTAAGCGTCTCGGACGTGGGACAATTGTGCCCATAAGTTTATTGTGCCGTTGAGCCGAGGAGTCGTTATGCCACGCGAGACCAATGCCGCCAAGCGCGAGCGCGCCATCGAGGTGTGTGAGCGCCTCAACCGTCGCTATGGCCCGGTCGAGTGCTTTTTGGACCACGAGAATCCCTTCCGCCTGCTGATCGCGGTGCTGCTCTCGGCGCAAACGACCGATGCGCAGGTCAACAAGGTGACGCCGCGGCTGTTTGCCCAGTGGCCCACGCCCGAGGCCATGGCCGGGGCGAGCGTGGCTGACGTGGCAGACACCATCAAGTCACTCGGCTTCTACAAGAGCAAAGCCAAGCATGCCGTCGAGGCCGCGCAGATGATCGTCGCCGACTATGGCGGCGAGGTGCCGGCCGACATGAAGGAACTCGTGAAGCTGCCGGGCGTGGGACGCAAGACGGCGAACATCGTGCTCAACGTGGGGTATGGCATCGTGGAGGGCATTGCGGTGGACACGCATGTCAACCGCATTGCGCACCGCCTGATGCTGAGTCCCAAGACGCATGCCAAGGAGCCGCTCAAGACCGAGCAGGATTTGCTCAAGATTTTGCCGCACGAGTATTGGGAGTCGGTTAACCATCAGTGGATCACCTTCGGTCGCGAGATCTGCGACGCCCGCAAACCCAAGTGTGACGAGTGTCCGCTGGCAGATTTGTGCCCCAGCGTGCGCGTAGCGGGGTAGGGCGGAACGCATCTTCGTCTGGCGTTTTTTGCGGGGCTGGGTTTGCCCTTGAGCCGGAGTCCTCTCCATGCGTTACCATGACAGACAATGTATTTGACGTACGACCCGCCGAGCTTGCCCCGGCGGGCTTTTGGCGTTGCGATGCCGGAGGAACAGCATGCTCATTCACCGTATAGCCGCGCAGCTCTACACCGCCGAGGCGCTGCAGACCGTCGAGGCCGGACTCGATGCCGGCGAGGACGTGACGCTGGCCGTGTCGCAGTCGGGCCGCACGCTTATGGCGGCCGCCCAGTTTGCGCGCCGTCCGCGCCCGACGGTCTACATTGTGAGCGGCGAGGATGCGGCCGATCGCGCCGCGCGCAGCCTTGCCGCCTATGTGGGCCTGGCGCACGTGTGCCGCTTTCCCGAGCGTAAGGACTATCCGTGGCGCGAGCAGGCGCCCGACGACGCCGTGGTAGCGCAGCGCTGCGAGGCGCTTGGGCGCATCGTGCGCGGGGACAACTGCATCATGGTCGCCTCGGCTCGCGCGCTGCTGCGTTGCGTGCCGCCGGTCGAGAGCCGCTATTGGGAGTCCACGACCTTTGCGGTGGGCGAGGAGATTCCTTTTGATGAGGTGCCGCAGCGCCTAGTGGGCATGGGCTACACCAATGCCGGCGCCGCCGACGCGCCCGGTCTGTTCCGCGTGCACGGCGACACCGTCGAGGTGTTTCCCGCGCAGGAAAAAGCGCCCGTGCGCATTGAGTTTTTCGGCGACGAGATCGACCGCATCCGCCGCATGGTGAGTTCAACGGGCCAGACCATCGGTAACGAGGACAGTATCGAGATCTTCCCCTGCCGTGAGCTGGCGCTTACCGACGAGGCCGTCCACAACATGCATGTGGCGCTCTATCGCGCCAGCCAGGACGACAGCAAACTGGCGGCGCTGCTCGAGATGGTGGATGCGCGTATCGTCACGCCCGAGCTCGACCGCTTTTTGCCGGTGATGTACGGCCAGACCGTAAGCCCGTTGGCGCACGTGAGCGGCAAGGCGCTGGTGGTTTTGTCCGAGCCGCGCTCGCTGTTCGACGACTGCCTGCGCGCCTACGAGGATATCGAGGCGCGTGCCGGCGAGGCAGGGATTGACCGCCTGGATGGTCTGTACGTGCGCGCCCAACAGCTCGATTTTGGTGCCCAGCAGCGCCTGAACTATGTGAGCCTCATCCGTGCCGGCGGTGCGGTGACGGCGGAGCTCAAGATTGAGCAGCCGGCCATTGCGGGCTCGGACAATCGCTTTATGACGCGCATTCAGGAAGTCGTGGGCAAGCGCTACGCCTGCGTGTTTGCCATTCCCGACCGCGGTGCGCGCGAGTCGATGGAGCTCACCTTTGGCGACGAGGGCATTACCTTTGAGGAATCGCTGACCGCGGCGCCCGAAAATGGCGGCGCTATCGGCGACCGCGTGCGCGTGGCAGCGGCGGATTCCGCCGACCGTGCTGCACGCCAGGAGGCCCATGCTTCCATTCGCGAGCGTAAGGCCGACGCGCTCAACGCCCGCTCGCTCGAGACGGGCGCCGCGCAGGCTGCCGCCGGCGCCGCCGTGCCCACCATCTCGCGCGGACGCGTGACCTTTGTCGATGCCGCCCTGCCGCAGGGCGTGGTGGTGCCCGATGCCAATTTGGCCGTGTTCTCGATTGCCGACCTCAATGCCCGCATGGATGCCAACCGCGCGCGCAGCCGCCGCAAGGTTGACATCACGCAGATCACCTTCCCGTTTAAGCCGGGCGACTACGTGGTGCACGCTACCCACGGCATCGCGCTCTTTAGCGAGATCGCGCGCCAGGAAGTGGGCGGCAAGGAGCGCGACTACTTTTTGCTGGAATATGCCGACGGCGACAAGCTCTACGTGCCGCTCGAGCAGGTCGACCGCATCACACGCTATGTTGGCCCCGACGGCGACAAGCCGCGCCTGACCAGGCTCAATACCGCCGACTGGACGCGTGCCACCAACAAGGCACGCAAGAACGCCAAAAAGCTGGCGTTTGACCTGGTCGACCTGTATACGCGCCGCTCGTCGATTACCGGTATCGCCTGTCCGCCCGATACGCCCGAGCAGATCGAGATGGAGGAGAGCTTCCCCTACGACGAGACACGCGACCAGCTGGAGGCTATCGCCGACATCAAGGCCGACATGGAGGCGCCCAAGCCCATGGATCGCCTGCTGTGCGGCGACGTGGGTTTCGGCAAGACCGAGGTCGCCCTGCGCGCGGCGTTTAAGTGCGTGGACTCCGGCCGCCAAGTCATGGTGCTCTGCCCCACGACCATTCTGGCCCAGCAGCACTACGAGACGTTCTTTGAGCGCTTTGCCCCGTTTGGCCTCGAGGTCGAAGTGCTCAGCCGCTTCCGCACGCCGGCGCAGCAGAAGCGCGCGCTCAAGGCGTTTGCCGAGGGCACGATCGATGTGCTCATCGGCACGCACCGCTTGCTTTCGGCCGATGTGAACCCCAAGAACTTGGGCCTGGTGATCATCGACGAGGAACAGCGCTTTGGCGTGCAGCACAAGGAGCAGCTCAAGAACCTGCGCGAGCAGATTGACGTGCTCACGCTTTCGGCCACGCCTATTCCGCGAACCATGCAGATGGCCACGAGCGGCGTGCGCGATATGAGCCTGATCACCACGCCGCCGACCGGGCGTCGTCCCGTGATCGTGCACGTGGGGGAGTACGACCCCGACGTGGTGAGTGCGGCGATTCGCCTGGAGGTGGGCCGCGGCGGTCAGGTGTATTACGTGTCCAACCGCGTCAAGACCATCGACGACGCCGTGGCGCGCGTGCACGAGGCCGCGCCCGAGGCACGCGTGGGCGTGGCGCACGGCAAGATGAGCCCGCGCGAGGTCGAGGACGTGATGATTGAGTTCGCGACCAAAAAGATCGACGTGCTCATCGCCACGACCATCGTGGAGAGCGGCATCGACAACGCGACCGCCAACACGCTCATCATCGAGGACTCGCAGCGCCTGGGCCTGGCGCAGCTCTACCAGCTCAAGGGCCGTGTGGGCCGCTCTGCCACGCAGGCCTACGCGTACTTTATGTTCCCGGGCGAGCTGCCGCTCACCGAGGAGGCCACGGCGCGCCTGACCGCGCTTTCCGAGTTCCAGGACCTGGGCAGCGGCATGCGCATCGCCATGCGCGACCTGGAGATCCGTGGCGCCGGTTCGCTCATGGGTGCCGAGCAGCACGGCAACCTGTCGAGCGTGGGCTTTGACCTGTTTACGCAGATGCTGGGACAGGCCGTGGCCGAGGCGCGCGGCGACGACGATGCCGGCGTGGAGGCGGCGAGCGTGGGCATCAACCTGCCGGCCGACTACTTCTTGTCCGAGGAGTACCTGCCGGCGGTGGACCAGCGCGTGCTCGTGTACCGCAAGCTCGCTGCGGCTGAGGACCTGGAGAGTATCGACGAGGTGCAGGAGGAGATCGAGGCCGCGCATGGCGAGCTGCCGTTGGCGGGACTCAACCTGTTCAATCGCGCGCGAATCCGTATTCGCGGCGAGCGCCTGGGGCTCGAGAGCGTTACGCTCAGTGGCGGCCGCATCACGTTCTTGGGCGTCGACGTGCCCAAGAAGGTAGCCTTTGAGCTTAAGACCCGCTATGGCGCGGTGAACTTTCCCAAGAGTCGCAAGCTGTCGGTGCCCTACAAGGCGGGCGCCGGCGCGGGCAGCGGCCTGGGTCGCGGCCTCGATGCCAACGACGGCACCGGCCCGGTGGCGGCCGCGCTCATGCTGCTGCAGCAGCTGGGTGCTAGCGACGACGACTAGCGGGTCGACGCTGCAAACGCTCCATTTGGGCAATCTGACCCTCACTCGTCGGTCGCGTACGCAAGTACGCTTCCCTCCTCCTTCGGGCCACCTTGCCACAAATGGAACGTTTTCGCTCACTTATGCTCAACCTGTAAGGGTATTTATGGGACAAAGCTATCTTTGCCCCACCATGTTGCGGGTCGACCCTTCGCCCGACCGAAAGGAAAGCATGTTCGGATACATCTATAAGAAAGACGCCGCTGCTATCGCGGTCATCCTTGCCCTTTGCCTGGGCGTGGGCAGTTTCTTTGATTATCAGATCTCGAGCGCGCTGTTCAATATCGGCAGTATGTACGGCCGCTTTATCGAGGCCGCCGGCGAGCTGCCGTTCGAGCTGACGGCGAGCATCGCGGGCGTTATGCTCGTGC
>CAUADW010000020.1 GCA_958427895.1 uncultured Collinsella sp. | reverse complement strand
CCCCTTATGGGCCGGAATATACAAAATCTAAGTCAATTCATATAAGATTTCTTATTGCCGAGAGTTTAGGTTCTTAAATGCGCAGGTAGATGCGCTGATTGAGTTCGCGGCAAATCTATTGAGATCTATGTAGAGATGACTGAGGCTTGAGTCCGGGGGTGCCTGGGGGCCGTCTTGCGGAAAGCTCATCCCGGTTTGAGCGTGGATTCCGGGTCGCAGTTTCCGTCTGAAGGCTCAACCGGAAACCGTATCCCGTTTTGGGAGCTGATACCGGCTCGCATTTTCCGCTAGCGGGCCTAACCGGAAACTGCAACCCGTTTTTCGACAAAATAATGGGATGCGGTTTCCGCAAGCACGCTCAATCGCCCTATATTTCAAGTCACCTTTAGCTAACATTTGCGCAGCTCAACGGCCCCACCTGCGCATTTTTTAGTAAACCTTGGCATACTCGGCGAACGGTATGAAGATGCCGGTCAGAGGGTATTGCAAACGATCGCTCCCGTGGTATGTTTTTGCCCGAATCAAACCGGCGCGCATCGCCTGTAGCGTCGGTCAACAGAGAGGAAACTACCATGGCTCATCCCGTAATTGATGCCGACGAGTGCATCGCTTGTGGCGTTTGCGTCGACTCCTGCCCCGCTGGCGTTCTGGAGCTCCAGGACGTCGCTACCGTCGCTGACGAGGACTCCTGCGTCGCCTGTGGCGCTTGCCAGGACGCTTGCCCCGCTGGCGCGATCACCGAGATCGTCGAGGAGTAACGACTCCCCCACCTGCACACTCAAAAGTACACCGTGCACAAAAAAGGAGGCCTCCGCATCGCCGCGGAGGCCTCCTTTTGCATTCGTGGGCAGCTAATTTGGAGCGGGACCCTTGGCAGTTGCGGTGGAATAGTTCCTGTTTTATGTCTTGGATGCCGATTTTAGGAACTATTTCACCGCAACTTATAGATGCGGCGTCGACTAGGACAAATCGTCTTCGTAGGGCATCAGGTCTGCTAGGTAGCCTTTTTCCTTGAGCATCGCCTCGATCTCGTCGAGGGTCTGTTCGTCCTCCGCCGCAATGCGATGGAAGTGATAGCCGCTCGTCACCGTTAGCAGCGGAAAGCTCTTGCCGCTCTCGATATCGCGCAGATAGCGCTCGACATCGCGACGATTGCGGATGTCCAGGTCGGCCGTAATCTTACCGTACACGCGGTGATTGACAATCACGTTGAGCACGGCGCCGCCGGCGTCGACGATACTCGTGAGCTCATCGCCTGCCTGCTCCACGCTGTGGCGAACCTTGACCAAGCGCGTGGGCACGGCGGGGCTGCTGGGGGCCTCCTGCAGCACATAACCACGGTTGGTCGCCACGATATCGTGCCCGTCGGCGCGCAGCAGAGCGATGTCTTGCACGACAATCTGGCGGCTCACACCCACCTCGCGGGCAAGCGCGCTGCCCGATACGGGTCCCTTGGCTCCCTCGAGCACGGCCATGATGGCACGGCGACGCTCACGGGCGTCCATTATTTACCGTCCAGCAGGCGCAGGTGCTTAAGCGAGAGGTCGAGAATCGGGGCGGAGTGTGTCAGCGCGCCCGAGCTAATAAAGTCGACGCCCAGATCGGCCAGGGCGCGGATATTGCTGGCATCCACATTGCCCGAGCACTCGGTCTTGGCGCGGCCGGCGATAAGCTCAATCGCGGCAGCCATATCGTCGTGGGTCATGTTGTCGAACATGATGATGTCGGCGCCGGCCTCCACAGCCTCGCGCACCATGTCCAAGTTCTCGCACTCGATCTCGACCGTCGCGGTAAACGATGCATGGGCGCGCGCCATCTCGATCGCACGCGTCACGCCGCCGGCGGCGTCGATGTGGTTGTCCTTGAGCATGACGGCCGTCGACAGGTTGTAGCGGTGGTTGCTGCCGCCGCCAATCTCAACCGCCGCCTTCTCAAACACGCGCATGCCCGGCGTGGTCTTGCGCGTGTCGACGAGCACGGTCTTGGTTCCCTCGAGCGCCGCGGCCATGCTGTGCGTATAGGTAGCGATGCCGCTCATGCGCTGCAGGTAGTTGAGCGCCACGCGCTCACCCGAAAGCAGCACGCGCGCATCGCCGCGCACCTGACCCACATGGTCGCCGGCGTGCACCTCGTCGCCATCGGCAACGTCGAGCAGAACCGAGCTCTGCGAATCCAGCAGCTCAAAGGTGCGGGCAAACACATCCAAGCCGGCGATAATGCCGTCGGCCTTGGCGATAAGCTCCACCGTGGCGGGACGCGCCGTGGGGCACACGCTCGCCGTGCTCACGTCCTCAAACGTGATGTCCTCGCGCAGGGCCTGCAGAATCAGATCATCGACGACGAGCTTCATGGTAATGGGATTCATGGTCTACTCCTCCACGGCCTGCGTGCCGGCGGCACGGGCCAAATCATCGATTGCCAGGGCGTCGGCGCTCAGGGCGCGATGACGGCCATCGAGCGCGGGATCGCCCGCCTGCTCCACGGCCAGCGACTCGCCGGTACGCATGTACCACGCGGCGCGACGACCCCAGACCAGTGCTTCGAGCAGACTGTTTGATGCAAGGCGGTTCTTGCCGTGAACACCGTTGCAAGCCGTCTCGCCCGCGGCGTAGAGCTCGGGCATCGAGGTGCGGCCGTCCTTGTCGACCCACACGCCGCCCATAAAGTAGTGCTGCGTGGGCGTAACGGGAATGGGCTCGTCCAAGATATCGCGACCGTCCTCCAGGCAGCGCGCGCGGATGTTGGCAAAGTGCCCGGTCACCACGTCGCGCTCGACGGGGGCAAAGCTCAGCCACTCGTGCTCGGTGCCGTCCTGCTTCATCTGCTCGCGAATAGCGGCGGCGACCACATCGCGCGGCTGAAGCTCGTCGGTAAAGCGCTCGCCGGCGGCGTTGAGCAAAATCGCGCCCTCGCCGCGGCAGCTCTCGCTGATCAGGAAGGTGCGGCCCGGCTGCGGCGAGAACAGCCCCGTGGGGTGAATCTGCACGTAGTCCAGGTGCTCCATCTTAATGCCATGCTCCTGAGCAATGTAGCAGGCATCGCCCGTGAGCTGCGGGTAGTTGGTCGAATGGTCGTATACGCCTCCGATACCGCCCGTCGCCCACAGCGTGTGGCGGGCATGAATCTTAAACGGCTCGCTGGCATGCACGCCCTCGGCGGCGTTTGCCAGCTCGTCGGCGGGACGAACCGAGTTGTCCTCATCCACGGGAACGGCGACGACGCCGGTGCACACCGTGGCGCCGTCACGCTCGCCCGTTAGGATGTCGGTCATGGCCACGTGCTCAAAAATCTGCACGTTGTCCAGCTTGCGGACAGCCTGAAGCAGCTTGGTCGTAATCTCCTTGCCGGTGATATCGGCATGGAAGGCAATGCGCGGACGGCTGTGTGCGCCCTCGCGGGTAAAGTCGAGACTGCCATCGGCCTTGCGCTCAAAATCCACGCCCATCGCTAGCAGGTCGTTGATGACCGAGCGGCTCGAGCGAATCATGATGTCGACGCTCTCGCGGCGGTTCTCGTAGTGGCCGGCGTGCATGGTGTCCTCAAAGAAGGCATCGTAGTCCGAGCCTTCGGGCAGCACGCAAATGCCGCCCTGCGCGAGCATCGAATCGCACTCATCGACCGCGCCCTTGGAGAGCATGATCACGCGCGTGCTCGTCGGCAGATTGAGGGCCGCGTACAGACCCGCCACGCCGCAGCCGGCAATGACGACGTCGCACTCCATATCGGGGTATTGCTTGGTTTCCACAGGAATCCTCTCCCTTGAATGTGACATAAGGGACCGTCCCTCATGCAACATTGTTCTAGCGTGCTGCGTACTCGAGCATACGGTCGAGCGTGAGCTTGGCCTGGTCGGCTGCCTCGTCCGAGACGCCGATCTGCACCTCGCCCTCGCCCGTCTCCAGGCAGCGCACGAGCTTTTCGAGCGTGATGAGGTCCATGTTGACGCAGGTGGGCTGCACCGCGGGGAAATAGAACTTCTTGCCGGTGCCCTGGCAGCGGCGCTCGAGCTCGTAGAGCACGCCGCGGACCGTCACGATAATGAACTCGCTCGCGTCGGACTCCTCGGCATACTTGATGATGCCGGCGGTGGAGCCGATGTAGTCGGCCTCGGCCAGAACGTCGGCCTTGCACTCAGGATGCGCCAGCACGAGCGCGTCGGGGTGGGCCTCCGTCGCGTCGACGATCTGCTCGACGGTGATGATGTGATGGCGTGGGCAGTAGCCGTTGTTGAGGATGACGTGCTTTTGCGGCACCTGCTCGGCTACGAAGCGTCCCAGGTTTTGGTCGGGAATGAACAGGATATGCTGCTGCGGCAGCTCGGACACGATCTTAACGGCGTTGGAACTGGTGACGCACACGTCGCTCCAGCTCTTGATCTCGACCGTGGAGTTGACGTAGCACACCACGGCCAGGTCGTCGCCGTACTCGGCGCGCGCCGCGTCAACCGTCTCGCGCTTGACCATGTGCGCCATGGGACAGTCTGCGCCCGGCTCGGGCAGCAGCACGGTCTTAGTGGGATTGAGCAGCTTGGCGCTCTCGCCCATAAACTCCACGCCGCACAACACGATGGTCTGCTGCGGCAGGCTCTTGGCGAGCTTTGCCAGGTAGAAGCTATCGCCGACGTAATCGGCAACGGCTTGGACCTCGGGCGCCACGTAATAGTGCGCCAGGATCACCGCGTCACGTTGGGTTTTTAGTTGCTGAATGGCCTCGACGAGCTCTGCGGGCACCAGTGCCGCACGCTCCGTTGCCGTCGTTGCCGATGCCAAGCCGGCCGCAATGTCGCGTGCAAGCTCCGACGCATCCATGTTCGCGCTCTGTGCCATCAAGGCCCCTCTCTTTTGGCGAATCTTGGGGCTTTAGTATGACACCTAGGTTTACAGCTGACAAGACAGCTGTAAACCTAGGTGTAAAGTTGAAATAAAGATTCAATCATGTGGCAGGTCCATATTCGAACTGGCAAGCTGAGGATAGCTGAGCTCTCGATGGCGCAGGAGGCATCTTTCGCCACCGCAATACCGCTTGGCGCGAGTTGCACGCCGTGGGGCGCAAACGGTCCGCACCCCCGCAAGCGGCGCGTACCCGATGTGGCAAAATCGAACTACTTAAGGGGGCCGAATGCTCAAGATTATTGCCTGCGACGATGATGTCGCTTTTCTAGATAGACTGCACCGGATGATCGACCGTTGGTCGACCGAGACGGGCACGGCGGTCGATGTTGCGCTCGTCACACGCGGCGAGGACCTGCTGGCCCGCCATGCCGCATCGCGCGCCGACATCATTCTGCTCGACATGATCATGCCGCTCGTCAACGGCATGGACACCGCGCGAATTGCGCCAGGCCGATACCGCCGTGCGCCTGGTGTTCCTCACCTCGTCGCCCGAGTTCGCACTGGAGTCCTACGAGGTCCGTGCTTTCGACTATCTGCTCAAGCCCGTGACTTACGAACGCCTGGCGCAGTTACTTAACGAGCTTTCGAGCATGCGCCCGGCGGCAACCGACGAGCTCGTGATCAAAACTTCCTTTGGCTACCACGCCCTGCGCCTGTCCGACATCGAATATGCCGAGGCGCGCAACAAGCACGTGGTCTTCCACCTGCGCGACGGACGCGATATCGAGGCACTCGAGTCGTTCCGCAGCGTCGAGGACCGTTTGGCGCAAAATGCCACCTTCTTTAAATGCCACCGTAGCTACCAGGTCAACTTGCGCAACATCGACCACTTCGATCGCACGGACATCGTCATGCGCTCCGGCGCGTGCATTCCACTGTCGCGCAGCAGCAAGCAGGGGTTCCAAGACGCCTACTTTGCGGTGCGTTTCGAGGGCGGACAGCGCTGATGGTCTCCCCAGTCGAAATGATCCTTTGGGCAATCCACCACGCCACGACGCTGCTCTTTGGCGTCTTTGCCTCGGCGGCGCTGTGCGGTGTCGAGATCAACCGGCGTCATGCGCTTGAACTGGTGCTGGTCGGCGCCGTAACCGGATGCGCATTTGGCCTCGCCAATGCCGTCGGCGGCGAGCTTTTTGCCCGCCAGGTATATCCGCTCGTCGTGCATCTGCCGCTCGTCATCTATTTGTGCGCGCGCTACCGCCTGAGCCCGCTGCTTGCCGCGCTCGGCATTACGAGTGCTTATCTGAGCTGCCAGTTCAGCAATTGGATGGGCATCGCCGCCTTTGCCGCAACCGACTCGCAGATCGCGTACTATCTGGCGCGTATCGCGACCACACTCGCCGTCTTTGCCGTCCTGTTGCATTGGGCCGGCGACATCGGTCCACGCTTGGCGATTAAAAGCACCACCGAGCTGGGCATCCTTTTAATCCTGCCGCTCGTCTATTACGTCTTTGACTATGCCACCAACGTCTACACCACGCTGTTCCACTCGGGCTCGGTGGTGACGGTTGAGTTTTTGGCATTTGCGCTCTGTGCCTTCTATCTTATGTTTCTTGCCGTTTACCTACGCGAATACGAAGAAAAGGAAACCGCCGAGCGAGAGCGCTGGATGCTCGAAACCCGCGACAGCGCCGCCATCAAAGAGCTCGAGGCTTGGCGTCAATCTGGGCGCGAGCTGTCGATTCTTCGCCACGATATGCGCCACTTCCTACGCGGCCTGGCCGCTTTAATTGAGGAGGGCCACACCGACGAGGCGCTCAAACGCATCGATGAACTCTGCGAAGCCGGCGATCGCACCGCCGTACGCCGCTTCTGCGCCAACGAGACCGTAAACATCGCGCTTTCGTCATTTAACTCGGATATCAATAGAAACGGCATTACCGCCAACCTGCGCGCCGCCGTACCCGAAACCATCCACGTAGGTGACGCCGACCTGTTTAGCGTGCTCTCAAATGCCTTGGAAAACGCTATCACCGCCGCAAGCGCCGCACCCCAAGGAAAGCGATTCGTCGACTTTGACCTGCGATTAGAGGACGGCCAGCTGCTGCTGTTAGTTTCCAACACGTTTGACCGCGCGCCGCGCATGGTCGACGGCATGCCCGTGACCCGGCATGCGGGCCACGGCTTTGGCACCAAGAGCATCAAACTTGCCGTGGAGCGCATGAACGGCAACTGTCAGTTCCGCATTAACGGCGATCGGTTTGAGCTGCGCGCTGTGATGTAGAAGTGCGGCGCCAATCTCGCGGCGTGTCTTGCCCGCCAGGCAATCGCTCACCGGCGCCAATCCGCTACAGCGGAGCGGCCGCCGGAGTCAGCTGCTTGATATAGGCCCACATGCGCTGCTTAGCGGCCTTGTCGGTGAGTGCCGCCTCAAAGCCGTCGAGCGCGAGCACGCGGCGGCCCTGCACATGGGCGACCAGGCCGGGCTTGAGCATGGCGGTGTCGAAGTCATCGATCGCCACGAGCATATCGGCGTAGGTCTCGCGCATGGCATCGGCCGCGTTGTTGTCGAGCAGTAGCACCGCCTCGGGGTCCAAGGCCTCGAGCGCCTCGCGGAACAGCTCACACGGCAGAGTCTCGCCCACCGCGACCGCTCCGTCACCCACGCCGGCGACGCTTGCCAGCACGCAAAAATCCTCGGGCGCGTAGCCGATGGCCCCAAGCGCCTTGCGCAACGCCGCGCCATCCGGGCCGGCGGCAAGCTCGCCGCCCGCGCGCTCGGCCTCGTCCAAATCGCCTTTGACCAGCACGATCGGCGAGCACGCGTTGCCCGCGATACGCACGCCACGGACCGCAAGCGATGTGAGCTCCTGCTCGGCCGCCTGGGCGATGGCTTCTTTTTTCTGGCTTTGTGACGTGGGCATGCGCTCTCCAATCGTTTGCGTGCCCACCATTATATAAAAGAGCAGGCCGCGAGTGGTTGCTTTGCGGGCGGCTGGGTATAAGCACGGTCGTACTGAGTTTTACGCGGCCAAGCCGCGTCGCATTATGGAGGTCACCATGGCTGACATTAATCAGATTACCCCCGAGAACTTCGATTCCATCGTTAACGACAGCCTGCCCGTACTGGTCGATTTTTGGGCACCGTGGTGCGGGCCCTGTCGATCCCTCTCGCCCATCGTTGACGAGGTTGCCGATGAGCTGGCGGGCAAGCTTGCCGTTGCCAAATGCAACGTCGACGACAACCAGGACCTGGCCATGAAGTATGGCGTCATGAGCATCCCCACGCTGATTGTGTTTAAGAACGGCGAGGAGATTGACCGCTCGGTTGGCGCTCTGCCCAAGGCGAGGCTGCAGGCGCTGCTGGAGAAGCATCTGTAATACGCTTGTTACATGTTGCCGTCTGCCTGCCGCCCATGAGCGGTTTTGCACCGCTCGCCGGACTTCTGGATGCACCGAGTGCAACCACGGATAGTATGGTAGGCACAAACAGCCCCCAGTGAACGGGTGCGGGTCGCACAGACTCGTACCCGTTTTCTTATGCAGCTGCGCGCAGAGCGGGCGTAGTAAAATCTGAACCACTGAACTGCCCCATACAAAAGGAGATCTCCCATGCATGATGTTGGAATGAACATGAGCCAGCTTGCCATGAGCGTCAAACAGGTCGACGACACCATCGAGCTCGCTCACGAATGGAGCCATCAGTTGCTACATGCGACCGAGAATTTTGACATGGAGCGCATCGGCGCCAAGCTCGAGGCCGCCATGGCCGCGCTCCACGAGGCGCATGACGCGCTCGAGGGCTACGAGGAAGCCATCGAGGCCGACCACAACTCCGTCGGCTCCGTGAAGCTGGTGTAAGGTGGCCGAACACGAGCACTGCTGCGGGTACGAGCACGAGCATCCGCACGGGGCGGACGGTGACACGGGCTGCCACTGTAGTGGCTCCGGCTCCGAGCTGGTCCGTTTTTCGGTTACCGCACCCGACGACCTGCTGCGCCGTTTTGACGAGCAGATCGGGCGCCGCGGCGACGTGGCCAACCGCTCCGAGGCCGTGCGCGATTTGATTCGCGCCTCAATCGCCAAAGAGCAGATGCGCACGCCCGATGAGCACGTTATCGGGTCGCTCACCATGATCTACGACCATCACACCGGCGATCTGACGCGCCGCCTGGACGAGGTGCAGCACGACTACACCGACGAGATCGTATCGACGATGCACGTGCATTTGGATCACCACAACTGCTTGGAAATCCTGGCACTCAAGGGTCGCGGCGAGCGCGTCTACGAACTAGCCGACCGCCTGCTGGGCCTGCGCGGCGTTAAGCACGGCGAGCTCACGTGCGCCGCCACCAAGCAGAGCCTGGGGCTGTAACAGCACACATTTCAACGAAGGAGGGTCGCATGCGACATGCGCATATCCATGTAACGGGCATTGTGCAGGGCGTTGGCATGCGACCGTTTGTGTATCGCGAGGCCATGGCGCACGACATTTGCGGCTGGGTGCTCAACGCGGGCGACGGCGTGCATATCGAGGCGCACGCTCCGGCCGATGCGCTCGATGCTTTTGTTGCCGCGCTTTCTGAGCATGCGCCCGCGGCGGCCCGCGTTGAGCGAGTCGATATTGCGGATTTGGAGCCTGGCGGCTGGAGCACTGCCGATGAGCAGGGCTTTCACATTGTGGCGTCGCAGGACCAGACCGCGCACACGACGCTCGTCTCGCCCGATATCGCCACCTGCGACGATTGTCTGCGCGAGTTGTTCGATCCCGCCGACCGACGCTATCACTACCCCTTTATCAACTGCACCAACTGCGGCCCACGCTTTACCATCATCCGATCGCTGCCTTATGACCGAGCGGCCACATCGATGGACCGTTTCCCCATGTGTCCCAAGTGTGCCGCGGAGTATGCCGACCCACTCGACCGGCGTTTTCACGCGCAACCCGATGCCTGCTTTGATTGCGGGCCGCATATTACGTGGCGCGAGGCTGTAAACAGCGATGCGTGCGGGAATTCGTCCGCGACACCGGCCGTCGGCACCACACGCGAGGCCAGCGACGCTATCATCGAGCGCTGCGTTGAGCTGCTGGCCAGCGGTGGCATCGTCGCCATCAAGGGCCTGGGCGGATTCCATCTATCCTGTGACGCTGCCAACGAGCAGGCGGTGGCCGAGCTGCGCCGTCGCAAGCGTCGCAGCAATAAGCCGCTTGCCGTCATGGTGCGCAGTCTTGCCGATGCCGGGCGCCTGTGCCATATCGACGATGCTGAACGCGATCTGCTCGCCGGCAGTATCCGCCCCATCGTGCTGCTGCGCCGGCGGGCTGTTTGCGGGAACGACGGCGATTCTTCCGACGCCCTCGTACTCGCACCGTCCGTCGCGCGCGACCTGCCCGAGCTTGGCGTTATGCTCCCCTACACCCCGCTTCAGCATCTTCTGCTTGCAGCTGCCGCGTCACACGGTATGCACGCGCTCGTCATGACCAGCGGCAACCTGAGCGAAGAGCCCATCGAGACCGATGACGATCTTGCCTGGGAGCGCCTCGTTGCCGCCGGCATTGCCGACGCGCTGCTCGGCAACGATCGAGCGATTCTCTCGCGCTATGACGATTCCGTGGTGCGCGTGGTCGACGGCGCCGTTATGCCCGTTCGCCGCGCTCGTGGATATGCACCCCAGCCGCTGCCGTTGCCGGCGCTCGACGGCGCTCCGTCCTGCGTACTCGCCTGCGGGCCGCAACAAAAGGCCACGATTACGCTCACGCGTGAAGGGACGAACGGCGAGGCGATCTGTTTTGTGTCGCAGCATATCGGCGATGTTGAAAACGGCGGGACCTTCGATGCCTGGAACGCCGCGCGCACGCGCTTGGAAGATCTCTTTGACTTGGCGCCCGCCGCCTTGGCCTGCGATTTACACCCCAGCTATCTATCGGGCCAGTGGGCGCGCGAGCAGGCGCGAAAATGCAATCTGCCGCTCGTCGAGGTGCAGCACCATCATGCGCATATCGCGAGCGTAATGGCCGAGGCCATCGCCGCGAGCCAGCTTACAACCGACGCGCGCGTCCTTGGCATCGCCTTTGACGGCACCGGCGCCGGCACCGATGGGACCATTTGGGGCGGCGAGTTTCTTGTTGCCAGCCTTGGCGGCTTTGAGCGCGCCGCGCATTTGCGCACCTGGGCGCTCCCCGGTGGGGCGGCCTCCGTGCGCGACGCCCGCCGCAACGCCTTCGCCCTGCTCAGTGAGCTCGGCCTGCTCGAGCACCCAGGTGCCGCTCGGCTTTTGGACAGCCTCGACGAACAAACGCGCAGCGTGACAGCCACCATGATCGAGCGCGGCATCAACAGCCCGCGTACCAGCAGCATGGGGCGTCTCTTTGATGCCGCGGCAGCAATTCTGGGCATCTGCGACAAGGCAACCTACGAGGGCGAACCCGCCATAGAACTCGAAGCCGCCGCCTGGCGCGCGCTCGACAACGAAATCGCCCATTTTCCCGACGACAACGCCGGCTATTTCGCATCTGGCCCATCGTGGCTGGACGGCCCCTATGTTCTGGACCAGAAAGCGCTCTTTGAGGCACTTTTGGGAGGAATTGAAGCCGGAGCGCCCGCCGACAGGCTCGCACTCGATTTCCATGTCGCCGTCGCGCGCTCCTCGGCGCGCATCGCCAGCGATACCTGCGTGCACGAGGGCATCGACACCGTCGCGCTCTCGGGCGGCGTGTTCATGAACCGACTTCTGCTTCAGCTTCTCACCCGCGAGCTCAAAAGCGCAGGCTTTACTGTCCTTGTCCCCCACACCGTACCCGTCAATGACGGCTGCATCGCCTACGGTCAGGCAGCAGTCGCACGCACTCGCCTCGCACAGGTCGCGCCACAATAGGCTGTTCGGCCAGCCCGCAAGCCGCCGTCTCACAGGTGTAGCGCGTTTGCCCGCAGCGCCCGCGAGCGCTACCATCAACTGATGGATTATTGAGCGCCCGTCCAGCGCAAAGCGTATAAAAGGGGAACAATATGTGCCTTGCCGTTCCCGGTAAAGTAGTCAAACGCGACGACGACCTCAAGGCCACCGTCGACATGATGGGCATCGAGCGCCCCGTGTCGCTGCGACTCGTGCCGACGGCGCAGGTTGGCGACTATATTCTCGTACACGCCGGCTTTGGCATCCAGATTGTCGACGAGCAGGAAGCACAGGAAACGCTCGAGCTTGTTAATGCCATGTCCGAGCTGGTCGAAGAAGACCAGCTGACCACCAACCCGGCGGAGGCTTACTAGTGGCGCCCGAGCAGCCGGCGCGCTCCGGTATCGATTTCTCGGCATTCCGCGATCCCAAGCTGGCTCGCGAGCTCATCGAGCGCATTCATGAGCTTGTCGGCGACCGCACCATCAACCTTATGGAAGTCTGCGGCACGCATACCGTGAGCATCGGGCGCTATGGCTTTCGCTCCATTATGCCGGCCGGGCTCAAGCTGCTGAGCGGCCCGGGCTGCCCCGTCTGCGTCACCGCCAACCGCGACATCGACCACGCAATCGCGCTCGCCAACATAGACGGCGCCATCATCACCACCTTTGGCGACATGATGCGCGTGCCCGGATCATCCACCTCGCTCGCTGCGCAAAAGGCGGCGGGGCGCGATATCCGTATCGTCTATTCCCCGCTCGACGCGCTCGACATTGCCGAGCAAAACCCTGATCGCCCGGTCATTTTTATGGGCGTGGGCTTTGAGACTACGACGCCCACCATCGCCGCCGCCATCTTGGAGGCCGAGGCGCGCGGGCTTTTGAACTTCTCGGTCTATTGCGCCCACAAGGCCACGCCGCCGGCGTTGCGCGCCATCGCCAACGACCCCGAGACCACCATCGACGGCTTTATCCTGCCGGGCCACGTCGCCACCATCACGGGCTTGGCGCCCTTTAGCTTTTTGGTCGACGAGTTTAAGACTCCAGGCGTGGTAACGGGATTTGAGCCGGTCGACATCTTGCAGGGTATCTGCATGCTGGTCCAGATGGTTGTTGAGGGGCAACCCGCGATCGACAACGCCTACCGTCGCGGCGTCAATGCCGACGGCAATCCTGTGGCGCGCCAGCTGGTCGAGCAGGTATTTGAGCCGTGCGATACCACGTGGCGCGGGCTGGGGCCGATTGCCAACTCGGGCCTTTCCATCCGCCCCGAGTTCTCGCGCTTTGATGCCCGTGCTCGCTTTGACGTGCCCGTTGAGGCGACGGTCGAGCCGCGCGGGTGCCGCTGCGGCGACGTACTGCGCGGGGCCATTGCGCCGAGCAGCTGCCCGCTCTTTGGCCGCACCTGCACGCCCGAGCACCCCGTCGGCCCGTGCATGGTGAGCTCCGAGGGCAGCTGCGCGGCGTACTACCGCTACCGCAACTAGCCCGGACACACCCGCACACCGGCACCACCCACGATTGGAGTTTTCGATATGTCCCATAGCGTTACCGATAGCACCGTCCTGCTGGGCCACGGCTCCGGCGGCCAGATGATGAAACGCATCATCGATGAGGTCTTTTTGGATGCCTTTGGGTCACCCGAGCTGCTCGAAGGCAACGATGCCGGCGTCGCCGCGCTGCCCGCGAGCGGGCGCATCGCCATGTCGACCGACAGCTTTGTAGTCTCGCCGCAGTTCTTCCCCGGTGGCAACATCGGCCGCCTCGCCGTGTGCGGAACCGTCAACGACGTCGCGACCTCGGGCGCCAACGTGCGCTACCTATCGTGCGGCTTTATCCTCGAAGAGGGCTATCCCATGGATAGGCTCCGCCAGATTGTGCAGACGATGGCCGAGACGGCGCACGAGGCGGGCGTGTCCATAATCACGGGCGACACCAAGGTGGTCGAGCGCGGCGGGGCCGACGGCGTCTATATCAATACCGCCGGCGTGGGCGAGGTGCCTGCGGGCGTGGCGCTCAGCGGCGCAAACTGCCAGCCCGGCGATGTCATCCTGGTCTCGGGTACACTGGGCGACCACGGCATCGCTATCATGAGCCAACGCGAGGGTCTGGCGTTTTCGAGCACCATCGAAAGCGACGCCGCGCCGCTCAACCACCTGATTGCCGACGTTTTGGCCGCAGCGCCCGGCACGCGTTGCTTTCGCGACCCCACGCGCGGTGGCCTGGCGTCCACACTCAACGAGTTTGCCCAGGCCAGCGGTGTTGCCATGGAGGTCGACGAAGATGCCGTGCCCGTGCGTCCCGACGTGCAGGCCGCCTGCGAAATGCTCGGCTACGACGTTCTGCAGGTGGCAAACGAGGGCAAGATGGTTGCCGTCGTGCCGGCCGAACAAGCCGATGCGGCGCTGGCCGCCATGCGCGCCGCCCGCTACGGCGAGAACGCCGCGATTATCGGCCGCGTGCTGCCACTTGGATCGGACGCTCGACCCGCCGTGCGCGTACGTACCGGCTGGGGCTCGACCCGCATCCTCGACATGCTCGTAGGAGAGCAGCTGCCGAGAATTTGCTAACGACAAAGGCTCAGGGCTATTAAAGATATTCAGATTCCAAACATGCCCGGCACGCATGCCCAGTATCATGGGGTGCGTTTTACAACTCAAGCGGCAGGAGCACCCATGGCAGCAGCTTTTTCCCATGTGATCTTTGACCTGGACGGCACCATTCTCAACACGCTCGAGGACCTGGCGGCCGCCGGCAACCATACCTGCGAGGCGCACGGCTGGCCCACGTTTGCCGTTGACGAGTACCGCTACAAGGTGGGAAACGGCATGCTCAAACTGGTTGAGCGCTTTATGCCCGCCGAGTACGCAGGCGACGGCCGCATGTTTGAGCAGACGCTTGCCGAGTTTAGGGCTTACTACGGCGAGCACAAGGAAGACCACACCGCTCCCTATGCCGGCACGATCGAGATGCTCGACCGCTTGCGCGCCGCGGGCGTTCAGCTTGCCGTGCTCACTAACAAGGACCACGTCTCGGCGGCTCCGCTTATCGAAAAGTATTTTGGTTCCGAGCGCTTTGCGCTGGTGCAGGGCCGTGTCGATGCGTTTCCGCCCAAGCCCGAAGCACCCGTCACGCTGCATGTGATGGAAGAGCTAGGCGCCGACCCGGCGACCACGCTCTACGTAGGCGATTCCAATGTCGATATCCTGACCGGCCACAACGCCGGCCTTAAGAGTGCGGGCGTCAGCTGGGGTTTCCGCGGCCGCGCAGAGCTGGAAGCCGCCGGCGCCGACTACGTGGTGGACACCCAGGGCGAGCTCGCAGCGCTAATCCTGGGCGAGTAACGAGCGACACTGCTTACGCAGCTGCGACAATTCTTCCGCGCAGAAAGCGCATCCCGTTTTGGAGCTCCGGAATGGGATGCGCTTTCCGTTTGAGGCACATCAGGGAAACCGCATCCCGTTTCAGAGCAATATTCCGGGTCGCACTTTCCGCAACCCACCCCATCCGGAAAATGCGACCCACTATTCGGCCAAAAACCGGGTCGCGGTTTCCCAAGCACTCGATGCAACGCTGGCACAAGGAATGTCCCCAACTGCCGCCTGGTCATTTAAGAACGTCCCCAATGACTACAAGTGCCGCACCATGGCAACGCCGCAGGTAGAGGACGGACAGCGAGCGGACACCAGAACGAACAAATTGGCATGAAAAGAGGACGGCATAGACCTTCTGGTCATGCCGCCGAAGTTGAAAGGCAGATTGCCGCTCTGGCGGGCTTGCAGCGTCGAGCAGTTGCGGCGTTTGGTAAAACGCCGCAACGAACTAGCTCAGCATTGCATCCATCATCTCGGAGTTGACGGAGTCGTCGGCAGACCACTCGCCATCGTCGTTGCAGGTGTACTTGAAGATAACCGTGGTCTTCCTGGGCTCGGTGGCCTTGGTCACATCGACCATAACCTGACCGGCCATCTTGTACAGCTCGTCATCGGAAGGAACCGTGTCAAGCGCAGCGACCTTCTCCTGATACTGGGTGGAGAAGTCCTCGACGATCTTGTTCATAGATTTGCATGTAATAGAGACCTCGGCGGTCGCGACACCCTTGTCCTCGTCGACCGTCACGTCGCCGATCTTGTAGTCAAAGCCCTCAAGATAGGTCTTGGCGTACTCCTTGGGATCGATACCCAGCTGCTCGAACTCGTCGCCCGAAGCCTCCTCCAGACCAGAGAGGAAGTCGTCGCCACCGTTCTTGACCTCGTCAAACTGCGTCGTAAGATCCTCGGTGATGAGCTCCTCAACCGAAGGACCTCCACAGCCGGAAAGCACGACCACGCATGCAACCAAGACGGCCATGAGGGGCGCAAGCAGCAGCTTCTTTTTCATGTTGTTCCTCCCAATGAGCGGCACCGCGCTTCCCGGACGCGGCACACGTTGTAATAAGTAAGCCCATACTATCCACTTATGAACACCCTCGGCAACGCGAAGGCGCGGTCGGTTCGTTTTAGCGTCCGAACGGTTTGCAAGCCCGCCCAACGCGCAATAAAACGCTTCCCCACGGTGCAATAAAAAAGGTGGCCGGAAAACCCGACCACCCTTGCACATCCTTTGAACGCCGCAGTTTACTTGCGAACGACCTTAACGATGGCGTCACCGGCGGCGACGGCGGACTCTGCCTCAACGGTGAGCTCGACGTCGGCAAACTCGGCGGTGTTGGACACGGCCACCACGACGCAGTCCTTGTAACCGGCAGCGGCGATCTTGGCGCGGTCGATCTTGAGTATGGGCTGGCCGGCCTTCACAACGTCGTCGGCCTTGACGAAGCCCTCGAAGCCATCGCCGTTCATGTTGACGGTATCGACGCCAACGTGCACCAGAACCTCGATGCCGCTATCGGACTGCAGACCCACGGCGTGACCCATGGTGACGGTCACCTTACCGTCGCAGGGAGCGTAGACCAGATCGTCCTCGGGCCACACGGCACAGCCCTTGCCCAGAACCTCGCCACCAAAGACGGGATCGGGCACGTCGGCCATCTTGATGACCTTGCCCTTGACGGGCGAGCACAGCACGTCGGCGCCGGCAGAAGCAGAGATGGAGGCCGGAGCAGCGGCAGCCGCGGGCTCAGCCTTCTTCTTGAACATGTCAAACAGACCCATACGTTTTCTCCTCTTGATTAAGCGCAACGTTGTGCGCATGCCTACGGTAATTATAGTGCCAAATGGTTCAAATGCTAAGGTGGGGACTCGAATCGCAAGCCCTTCTCGGTAGTGCTCGTGGGATGAGCATCTCCTTTGCATCGCGGTTCGATAAGCCGAGTATCGCCCACGCGCGGGACGGGCAGAAGCGGGCACGCCAAACCCGATACTTCTTTTCGCTCTCGAGTCCTGCCGCCGCCCCGTCCCTGACACTTCCTGATACCGACCGAAACGTGCCAAAATAAACCTGTCCCTTTTTGGTAGGTTTGGCGAGTGTGGATTTTCGGACGCTTAACTAACGAGCGTGGATAATCTCCCACTTTGAGGCCGTCACCGAGCCAAAAACGGGAGATTATCCGCTCTCATTTTGGACACCCCCCTGTACCAAGCCGAGCTCCATGGTCAAGTAATAACGACTTCTCATCATTAGATTGTTTACATCAATTCTAATAACTATTTAATCCTTAAACTCATTATTAGAATTGATATGATTAGCCTAATAACGAGTTTCCGGCACTAAAGATATGGAGGGCGCGATGCAAATCGAGGAGAACGGCCAGGGAACGCTCCGCAATAATCTATCGGGGAAATTGGCTTACTATTCGTTTTTTCCAACGCCCTTGCAATCATTGAGGCAGCTAAACCTCACCGAGGAAACCTATCGCACGCTTTCCGCATGCTCACGAAAGCTTGGAGAGCTTGAAGGCATGCTCTACTTTGTTCCCAACGCCGACATGTATCTGACAATGTACGTGCGCAAAGAAGCACTCCTTTCTTCGCAAATTGAGGGAACCCAGTGCACGTTTGACGACCTACTTAGTCCATCGCAAACACAACTCCATCATAAAGATGTCGCAGACGTCGTGAATTACGTCCGTGCTGTCGACCGCGGCGTAGAACTGCTCAAAAAGATGCCCTTGTGCACGAGACTTCTTAGGCAAGTTCATGCGGTCCTGCTGGACGGAGTGCGCGGAACGGAGAAGAATCCAGGCGAGCTGCGCTCCTCACAAAACTGGATTGGCCCCTCAGGCTGCACCATTGCAACCGCATCGTTTGTCCCTCCAAACATTGAAGATTTGAGTAACACGCTCCAGGACCTCGAACGCTTTATCAATGAGCCTCAAGTCGAAATGGATCCGATTGTGCGGGCGGCGCTCGTCCATTACCAATTTGAAACTGCCCATCCATTCCTAGACGGAAACGGTCGCCTGGGCAGGCTTCTCATTACACTTATGCTCATCAATGATGGCGTTCTTCATTCTTGCTTGTTCTATCCATCGTTCCAGTTCAAGAAAAATCGAAGCGAGTACTACCGGCAACTCACATCCGTAAGGGAGAGAGGCACTTACGAGGAATGGATAGAGTTTTTCTGCAACAGTCTTCTCGAAAGTGCGAAGGACTCGGTAGGGTCTTTAAAAAACCTTGTTGACCTCCATAACCGTTCCACAGCAACCATTACCGAAAATCTCGGAAGGACTGCTGCAAACGGGCAAAGGCTGTTGGGCATTCTTGAAGAGCACCCCATCGTCGACACCGCATTCATCGCTGCCCAACTCGATATCGGCAGGAGTACCGCGAGCTCGCTCGTCAAATCATTTGAAGAATTGGGTATCCTCCGTCCGCTCGACGAGTCAAGACAGAGATACCGGCAGTACGGGTATGAAGAGTATCTTTCGATTCTCAGGGAAGACGCCGAGCCGATTAGATAGGCATCGCAACCCAGGCAAATTAAAGCGAGCGTGGATAATCTCCCACTTTGAGCCTGCACACAGGCCAAAAACGGGAGATTATCCACGCTCATTCCTGAGTAGTCATTTATGAACGTCCCCAATGACTAGTCCGGCAACGCCGATGCCTTGGCAACGGCAGCGAACGGGCCGCATTCGGAGCAAGACGACGCCGCAGGTAGAGAACGGACAGCGAGCGGGTCGCATTTGAGACAAGGTGACGTGAAACGAAAGGGCGCTGACCTTCTGGTCGCGCCCTTGAAGTTGAACGTCAGATTGTCCAAATGCGGCCCGCGCAGCGTCGAGCAGTTACGGCGTTTGGTAAAACGCCGTAACTAACGTGCTCCGTACTGCTCGTAGTAGGCGTCGATGGCGGTCTTGAGCTCGTCGTCGATGACAACCTTGCCGTCGATCTCGTGGTTGTAGAGGGTCTCGACGACCTCGGCCATGGAGACGATGCTCGCGACGGGGAAACCGTACTTGGCCTCGATCTCCTTCTGCGCGGTGGTCACACCGCCCTTGCCGACCTCCATGCGGTTGAGGGACACGATCAGGCCCTTGATCTCGACATCGGCAGCAGCCTTGACCTTGGGATAGGTCTCGTCGATGGACTTGCCGCTGGTGGTAACGTCCTCGACCATGACCACACGGTCGCCGTCCTTGGGCTCATAACCCAACAGGTTGCCCTTATCGGCACCGTGGTCCTTGGCCTCCTTGCGGTCGCAGCAGTACTTGACCTCCTTGCCGTACAGCTCGTGGTAGGCAATTGCGGTCACGACGGCCAGCGGAATACCCTTGTAGGCCGGTCCAAACAGCACATCAAAGTCGTCGCCAAAGTTATCGTGGATGGCCTGGGCGTAATACTCGCCCAGCTTCTTGAGCTGATAGCCCGTCACGTAAGCGCCGGCGTTCATAAAGAACGGGGACTGACGGCCGCTCTTGAGCGTAAAGCTGCCGAACTTAAGGACGTCGGACTCGACCATAAACTTGATGAACTCTTGCTTGTAAGCCTCCATGCGGGCTCCTCTCGTAATCGCGTACGTGCCTTCCAGTTTAGCGCAGGCGAAGCGTCGATGCGGGCGCGCTTTGGGGCCACGGCATTCTGTAAAGGCTTTGTCAGAGGGAATGGTTTTCCGAACAATGGGGTTGACATGTCAAACCCCCTCATCAAGAATACGGGCGGATTAAAAAGGGGTACGAGATACCCAAAGTGCGCTGCGCTCAGCCTTTAGGAGGTGTGCCATGGAAGGCAGTCCTAGTCGAAAAACCTGCATGTCGCCCTCGGCACGCCGCGAGGACTCCGCACACGCATAAACGCCACCGGCAGATCGCCAAAACCACCGCAAAGCGCGCTGCACCCTTTGTGGGCTCAAGAGCTTGACGTGAGCGACATCTAGGTTTTTTGAAGCAAATACGACACGTACGCTAACTCCCCTCAACAAGGAGGACCCTATGCTGATGCTCAAAACCGTCACGGTACTCGAAGCCATCTCCAAGCGCCGCCGCACGGCGCGCCCTGCCGCTCATACCGGCCTGTCCAAGAACACCATATTCGCCGCCACCCATAGTGCCGAGGACGCCCTCGTACTGCTTGACGCCACGGCAAACGGCCTCACCGTCGAGCAGGCAACTGAGCGCCTGAACGCCGTCGGCCCCAACACCATCGAGGCAACGACCAAAACGCTCGCCCGCCGCATCGCCGACGCGTTCATCGATCCCTTCGCCGGCATCCTCGCCGCGCTCGCACTGGTCTCGCTCTACATCGACGTGCTCGCCGCACCCGAGCCGCAGCGCGACCCCTCCACGGTCATCGTCATCGGCATCATGCTGCTGGTATCGGGCGGCATGAAGTTTATCCAGGAAGCCCGCAGCGGCAATGCGGCCGAAGCCCTCAAGGACCTGGTCTCCAACACTTGCACCGCCCTGCGCGACGGCGAGCGCATCGAGATCCCCTTCGACGAGCTCGTCCCCGGCGATGTAATCCGTCTCTCTGCCGGCGATATGGTGCCGGCAGATGCCCGCATCATCACCGCGCGCGACCTGTTTGTGATCGAGTCCGCACTCACCGGCGAGAGCGAGGCCGTCGAGAAGACCACCGCCGTCACCGTCGTCGAGGGCGCCGACGGCTCCGCACTGCCACTCTCTGCCTGCAAGAACATCGTCTTTACCGGCACCTCCGTGCAAAACGGCGCCGCCATGGCGCTTGTCGTTGCCACCGGCTCGGACACCTACCTGGGCGGCATCGCCAAGATGCTCAACGGGCGCGGCGAAAAGAGCGCGTTTGACCGCGGCGTCTCGAGCGTCTCCATGCTGCTGGTGCGCCTGATGCTCGTTATGGCGCCGGCCGTCTTTGCCATCAACGCCGCCACCAAGGGCAACGTCATCGACGCGCTGCTGTTCGCCACGAGCGTGGCCGTGGGCATCACGCCGCAGATGCTTCCCGTCATCGTGACCACGAGCCTGTCGCAGGGCGCCAAGGACCTCGCCCGTCGCCAGGTTATCGTCAAGGAGCTGCCGGCGATTCAAAACCTCGGAGCGATGGACGTCCTGTGCTGCGACAAGACCGGCACCCTCACCGAAGACCGCATCGTGCTCGAGCGCTACCTCAACACCGATGGCAACGAGGACGCGCGCGTGCTGCGCCATGCGTTTTTGAACAGCTTCTTCCAGACCGGCCTCAAAAATCTTATCGACCTGGCCGTAATCGACCGTGCCGATGTGACACCCTCGACCGTCGCACCCGATTCCATGCTGGGCCAGAGCCTGCGCGACCGCTACACCAAGGTCGACGAGGTTCCCTTCGATTTCTCGCGCCGTCGCCTGAGCGTAGTTGTCGCCGACGCCCAAGGCAAAACCCAGATGGTTACCAAGGGCGCTGCCGAGGAAATGCTCGAGATCTGCTCCTTTGTCGAGATCGATGGCATCGCTCAGCCGCTCACCGACGAGAAGCTCGCCCAGATTCGCAAGCAGATCGCCGGACTTAACGCCGAGGGCCTACGCGTAATTGCCGTGGCGCAGAAGACCAATCCGCGCTGCGTGGGCGAGTTTGGCATCGCCGACGAGTGCGACATGGTGCTGATGGGCTTTTTGGCCTTCCTCGATCCGCCCAAAGCAAGTGCCGCGGGCGCCGTCGCCACCCTCGAGGCCAAGGGCGTGGCGGTCAAGGTCCTAACCGGCGACAACGACCGCGTCGCCGCCACCGTCTGCGAGCAGATTGGTATCGATGCGAGCAACGTCTTGCTCGGCTCCGAGATCGATGCGCTCGATGACGCCGAACTTGCCAAGCGCGCCGAGAAAACCCACCTCTTCGCCAAGCTCTCGCCGCTGCAGAAGGCGCGCCTGGTACGTGTCATGCGCGAGATGCTCGGCCACACCGTGGGCTTTATGGGCGACGGCATCAACGACGCCGCCGCCATGCGTGCGAGCGATTGCGGCATCTCGGTCGATTCGGCCGTCGATATTGCCAAGGAATCCGCCGATATCATCTTGCTTCAGAAGGACCTGGGCGTGCTCGAGCGCGGCATCATCGAAGGCCGCCGCACTTACGGCAACCTGCTCAAGTACCTCAAGACCACGGTGAGCTCCAACTTTGGCAATGTGCTGTCCGTGACCGTCGCGAGCCTGTTCTTGCCGTTTTTGCCCATGAGCGCCCTGCAGCTGGTACTGCTGTCGCTGGTCTACGAGATCGTGTGCATCGCACTGCCGTGGGACACCGTCGATGACGCCTGGACTGCCCGCCCGCGTGCCTGGGACGCCGCGTCCATCAAGGGCTTTATGCTCGAGCTGGGCCCCGTGAGCTCGCTGTTTGACATCGTGACCTTCGCCGCGCTCTTCTTTGTCGTGTGCCCCGCCGCCGTGGACGCAAGCTGGTCCGAGCTTGCCGCCGCGGGCGACGTCGCGGGTATGGCGACCTTTGCTGCGCTCTTCCAGAGCGGCTGGTTTGTCGAGTCCATGTGGTCGCAGACACTCGTGGTCCACATGTTGCGCTCCCCGCATCTGCCGAGCCCGCGCGACCGCGCCGCGCCCGCATTGTGCGTTCTTACCGTGCTGGGCCTGGCGCTCGTCACCTGGCTGCCGGCAAGCCCCATCGCCGATGTGCTCGGCCTCATGCCGCTGCCCACGAGCTTTTTTGGGCTGCTCATTGGCATCGTTACCGCCTATATCGCGCTCACCCAGCTGGCAAAGTGCCGCTACATTGCCCGCCACGGCGAGCTGCTGTAGCAAGTAGACGGAAAACACCCTGCCAGCTGCCGTTGCCACTACCACAGCTGCCAACGCCGCTGCCGCTGCCTCTGCCGCCGCCGCAGTCTATCCCCCCAGCAGTTGCGGTGAAATAGTTCCTGTTTAAAGCCCCGTGACTTTAATTTAGGGACTATTCCACCGCAACTTATTGGGAGGTTAGCTAGTCCTTGGGTGTCCAGGACCAGAAGAAGTTGATAAGGGCCACACGCGAGGCGGTACCGGCCTTTTTGTTGATCGAGGAAATGTGGCGATAGAGCGTGGAGCGCGAAAGGAAGAGCGTTGTGGCGATGTCCTGAACGCTCTGGTCCGAAACGACCAAGACCTCAAGAATATCGCGCTCGCGCTCTGTAAGCCCAAAGGTGGCGACGAAAGCATCGAGGCGTTCATCGGACGTGAGCTCCGCTGCCTCCACGGGCTCGGGGTCGGAGCATGTGGGCGCAAGATCCCCACCAAGATCGTCGGTGGCAAACGGCGGTCCGTCCCGCATCGCGGCATCATCGGCTCGTTGCCCCAACTGCCCCAGCAGCGTAATCGCAATGCCCACAAACATCACGAGCGCCGCACCGACCGCAGCCAGCACATTTTGACTCGAGATAATCGCCACTGCCGGCGCCGTCACGAACATCGAGCACACGTTGTTGACGACGCGACCCATGCACGGCCAAAAATATGACCAGCGCGCATAGAGCGAGACGGCGGCATATTTTGTGGTAAAGAACACCACGAAAAAGCCCGAGCCCAGATAAAAGATGATCGTGGCAGCAAGCTCGTTGCCGCCATTGCCATCGACGATGAGCACAAAGAACGAAAGCGTGGACAGTATGGCGGCACATGTCATGCCGATATTCATATACGAGCGGCCGTGCAGGTCAAATAGTGCGCCAGCGACCAACGAGCTCACGACAAGCAGCAGGCGCGGCCAATCGCCCAAATCGACGGCTCCGACAGCATGCAGGGTCGTGAAGCCCGCGTTGAGAGCGGCGAATACGCCGGAAAGATACGCCGTCGCCACGGTCAGGCGAACTACGGCGCGACGGAATGCCGCCTTTGCCTCGGGATCGTCATGCCACTTGGCGCCATATTCCAGAGCATCTACCGAAAGCCCGGCAGCACTGGGTTCAAAGTTGGGATTGGACTCGTCGCGCAGCTTGGCGCGTCGGGCACCGTGGAGCAACGCCACCTGCGCGATCGCGCAGACGACCAGAACAGCCTGCTGAGGAATGCCGGCAGGCATCACCATGTGGTTGAGCACCTGCACCAGAACGCCCATGGCGTAGGAAAGTGCAGCCGCACGCGCCAAGCAGGGCGTCCGTGCAAAGCGCCGCGCAAAGTTTGCATGGGCAGTCGATCCGCAGTAGCCCAGCGCGCAGCACGCCACCAAACCGCCGGCAATTACCACCTCAACCTGAACCGCCATAATCAACAGCAGCAATGCCGCCACCAGCAAAACGCCCGTAACGTCACTCGTTGCTTCAATGGCATGGGGACGGCGATAGTACAGAATAGGACGCACAAAAAAGCCAATCACGCTCGCGCCGATAACAAGGCTCTCATAAATAACAACCTCGTCCGGAGACACGAACTCGGCCATGCGCGCATCAAAAAGATACTCGCACGCCAAAAACGTGAAGAAGAACAGCGCCAGGCATATAATCTCCCGAATGCCCCGACGCAGATATGCGGTTGTGTCTCCCATGTCCCTCATGGTTAACCCCCAGGCGCTCAATTGTCTGGAAAACTATTTTAATAAAGAACCAGTCTCAATATCGAAGCCGAGCTCGAAATGCTGCAAATTTGACCCCAGCCGTTCACGTCACACCGCGGTTTTGAGCCTCATGGACCAGAAGGGACACGCGCGGCCTCTAGCTCGGCAAGGAGTGTCTCCAACTGCCACTCATTTAAGTACGTCCCCAATGAGTGCCCAATGACTACCCGCAGCAAGGAGTGTCCCTATGTGTCGGATGAAAAATGGGCCATGTGTCCCAGTTGTGGAGACTCCTTGAGCCGTCTGGGTATCGCGAAGGATCGCGCACTCCCCCATCATCAAAAGTGACACACGCTACCAGTTGATGGGAGGCAACCATGGGCTTCTTTGACAAGATGTTCGAGAAGAAAGAGTGCGCGATTTGCGGTACCGAGCTGGGACTTCTAGGTAAGACAAAAATCAATGAAGGCTACCTGTGCAAAGAGTGCGCCGGCAAGCTCTCCCCCTACTTTCACGGCTATCGCTCCAGCACCGCGGACGATATCCGTGAGCAACTCGCCTACCGCGAGGCCAACGCCGAGCGCCTGTCTTCGTTCAACCCCACGCGCACGCTTTCTGCCGGGCGCACCAATATTATGCTCGATGAGGACGCGGGCCTGCTGATCATCACTTCGCAGAGCCGCTGGCGCGACGCCAATCCCGACATCATCGAATTCTCGCAGGTACTCGGCTGCGATATGGATATCGACGAGCATCGCACCGAGATCTATCGCGAGACCAAGGACGGCGAGCGCGAGAGCTACAACCCGCCGCGCTACGACCTGGATTACGACTTTAACCTGACCATCCACGTCAACACGCCGTACTTTACCGAGATCAACCTGCGCGTGAACGACTCCACCATCGATCAGCGCGGCTCCATCGAATACCGCGAGGCCAAGCGCCAGGCAACCGAGGTCCGCGACGCGCTGGTGCAGCTGCGCCAGGAGACGCGCGACAGCGTCGTGGCCGCCAAGGCCCCCAAGACCGCGGTGACCTGCCCCTTCTGCGGAGCCACCACCATTCCCGATGCCAGTGGGCGCTGCGAATACTGCGGCGGCGCCATCGGCGCATAGCCTCCGGCAGCGAAAGGACCGATCATGGCCTTCGAGAGCGTTAACTATCAGTGCCCTGCCTGCGGTGGCCCCTTGCATTTTGCAAGCGCCGAGCAAAAGCTCGTCTGCGACTACTGTGACTCGCGCTTTGAAGTCGAAGAAGTCGAGGCCCTCTATCGCGAGCGCCAGGACAAGGCCGACGCCAAAGCCGATGCGGCAGCCGCAACGCCCAAGCCCGTCGCCGACGACGCGGTGCAGGAGCTCGCCCAAAACGCCGGCTACATCTGCTCGTCATGCGGCGCCGAGCTCGTGTCCGACGGCACCGTCGCCGTCACCACCTGCCCGTACTGCGGCAACTCCGCCGTGGCGCCCGGTCAGCTCTCGGGCGACTTCTCACCCGACCTGGTGATTCCGTTTAAGCTCGGCCGCGACGACGTTATGGCCGCGCTCAAAGAGCACTACAAGGGTAAGATCCTGCTGCCCAAGAGCTTTGTCACCGGCAACCACATCGACGAAGTCCAAGGTGTTTACGTGCCGTTTTGGCTTTACGGTGCCCGCGTGGACGGCGAAGTGTACTTTGATGCGACCAACGAGACCGTGACTGAGGAATCCGATCGTACCGTCACGACCACCGACCACTACGACGCCTACCGTAAAGGCAATATCTCGTTTGAGCGCGTGCCCGTCGACGGATCGTCCAAGATGCCCGACGGCCACATGGATGCCATCGAGCCGTTTGACTACGACGCGCTGCGCCCGTTCTCGGTCGCGTATATGCCCGGCTACATCGCCAACCGTTACGACGAGGACTGCGAAACGTGCAAGGCTCGCGCCGAACGTCGCATGGAGGAAAGCACAATCTCGGCCCTGCGCGAAACCGTCGTCGACGAGTACGACGACGCCACAGTCGAAAGCAAGCAGCTCGACTACACCTGGGAAAACAGCGATTATGCCCTGTTTCCCGTCTGGATGCTCTCTACCTCGTGGAACGGCAAGAGCTACCTGTTTGCCATGAACGGCCAAACCGGCCGCATGGTTGGCGAGCTCCCCTGCTCCAAGCCCAAGCCCGCTATCGCCTCGGTGCTGTTCTTTGTGATCGGATTTGTCCTCTCCCAGATTCTCTTCATGGGTGAGAACGCCTTCGATCCGGATTACCTCGCCTTTGACATCGAGGGCATCCTTATCAACATCGTCGCGCCGCTGATCATCGTGGTCATCGCGGACGTGCTGCTGGTGGGCCAGCTCAAGACGGCCAACGAGGCCACCCA
>CAUADW010000019.1 GCA_958427895.1 uncultured Collinsella sp. | reverse complement strand
AGTCGAACTGGGCGAGCAGGTCGTAGACGGCGTTGACCGAGCCGGCGGTGGAGTTCTCGATGGGCAGCACGCCAAACTCGCAGAAGCCGTCGCGTACGGCGCGCATGACGCCCTCGAAGGTCTCGAAGAACGCGATATCGGGCACGTCGAAGAGCTTGCACACGGCGATCTGGCTGTAGGCGCCTTCGACGCCCTGGCAGGCGACGGTGGCCGTCTGGGGGAAGGGTGTGTCAAAGGCTGCGGCCGTGGCATGGGCCTTTTGCGACACCGTGATGCCCTTGAGCTCGTTGATGTAGCGCTGCTGCTCGACCTTGCTCATGCTCATGAGGAGACGGAACAGGGCGATGGTCTGTGCCTCGTAGCGCTCGGGCGTGCGGCTGGCGAGGTTGTTGAGCTTGGAGCGCTCGCGGGCGGGGTCGAAGACGGCCTTGCCCATCTCGATTTTTGACTTGGCGACCTCGGTGGCAATGTCCATGCGCTCGACAAAGCTGTTGAGGAGCGTGGTGTCGATGCCATCGATGGCCTGGCGGATGTCAGCAAGGTCCATGGAGGCCCCTTTCACGTAACGGCTGAGTTGGCAGGCAACCCAGGTGAGTCGGGTTAGAGCTGGGCGGCGTCCTCGAGGAGAGCGTCCCAGATGGCGAGGGCGGCGGCTGCTTCGGCTACGGGGACGGCTCGGGGGACGATGCAGGGATCGTGGCGGCCGTGGATCGAGAGCTCGGCATTTTCCATGGCGTCCATGTCTACGGTCTGCTGCTCGCGGCCAATCGAGGGCGTTGGCTTTACGGCCATGCGCCACATGACGGGCGCGCCGGTCGAAATACCGCCCAGGATGCCGCCGGCGTTGTTGGACTCAACCTCGATCTCGCCGGTCTCGGCGTCGATGCGATACGGATCGTTGTTCTCGCTGCCGCGCATGGCGGCCACGGCAAAGCCCATGCCAAACTCCACGCCCTTTACGGCGGGAATGCCAAACGCGATTTGCGCGATGCGGTTCTCGATGCCGTCGAACATGGGGTCGCCGATGCCCGCGGGAAGCCCGTAAATGCCGCACTCCACGATGCCGCCGATGCTGTCGAGCTCGTCGCGCGCGGCAAGAATCTCCTCGCGCATGCGGCCGGCTGCGGCGGCGTCAATGCACGGCAGATCGTTCGTAAGGATCGCCTTGCGGTCGGCCTCGCGATAGACCATATCGTCCATCGGCAGGTCGGAGATGCCGCCGATCTGCGCGACGTGCGCCATGACCTGAATGCCGCGGGCCTCAAGTGCCTGCAGCGCAATGCCGCCGGCGATGCATAAGGGGGCCGTTAGGCGGCCGGAAAAATGCCCGCCACCAGCGACATCGTGCATGTTGTGATACTTCACGCGCGCAGGGAAGTCCGCATGTCCGGGACGGGGCTTGCGGCGCAGCTCGGAGTAATCATTGGAGCGCGTGTTGGTGTTCTCGATAATCGCGGCGATGGGCGCGCCGGTGGTATGTCCATCGACCACACCGGCGATGATATGCGCGGCGTCGGCCTCGCGGCGTTTGGTTGCGGTCTCGTCGCGGCCGGGGGCGCGACGGTCGAGGAAGGCCTGCAGCTTCTCCTGGTCCACGGCGATGCCCGCCGGGATGCCATCGAGCGAGCAGCCGATAGCGGGGGAGTGCGATTGGCCGAAGATGCTTAAGTGCAAGACGTTGCCAAAGGTCGAGGACATGCTATTCCTCCTCGAGCGTGACCTTGCCGCCCAGCAGGCGGTAGTGGTCGAAGAAATCGGGATAGGACTTGTTGACGGCCTCGGCGCCGTGGATCACGACCTCGCCGGTGGCACGGCTCGCGGCGATGGCGGCCATCATGGCGATGCGGTGGTCGTTGTGCGAATCGACCTCGCCGCCGGTAAAGGCATCGACGCCCTTGATGATGAGGTCGTCGCCGGCAATACGCACCTGCGCGCCCAGCGCGGTGAGCTCGCGGGTGGTGGTGACCAGGCGGTCGGATTCCTTGATGCGCAGACGGGCGCAATCGCGGATAAAGGTGCGGCCCTGTGCCAGCGAGGCCACGGCCGAGATAACGGGCACCAGGTCGGGAATGTCGTGGGCGCTCATCTCAAAGCCGGCGAGCTTGTCGGACTGCACGGTGGCGGCGTTGGTGGAGCGCACGATGCGGGCGCCAAAGCGCGAAAGCGCGGCAAGCACGTTGCGGTCGCCCTGTGCGGAGCTCAGGGACACGCCCTCGACGGTGATGGGGTCGGTGCCGATAGCGCCGGCACACAGCCAAAAGGCAGCGTTGGACCAGTCGCCCTCGACGGCCACGCTGCCGGGCGTGCGGTACGAGCCGCTGCTCACGCGGAAGTTCGTGACCTCGGGCTGGCCGTCCTTGGCCGGAATGCGCTCGACGTTGACCTCAACGCCAAAGGCCTTCATGGCCTGGATGGTCAGGTTGATATAGGGGCGGCTCTCGATGAGGCCGGTCACTTGCACACAGGAGGGCTGGGCCAGTAGCGGGGCCGCCAGCAGCAGGCCGGAGATATACTGCGAGCTCACGTTGCCCGGAAGCACAAAGGTGCCCGGGCGCATGCGGCCGCTCGTCTTGAGCGGAAAACCGCCCAGACCCTGTAGGTCGCAGCCGGCGGCGATAATCTCGTCCGAGAGCGGGGACAGCGGGCGGGCGCCTAAGCGTCCCTGACCCACAAAAGTTGCTTCTGCGCCCAGCGCGCAGGCGACGGGCAACATAAAGCGCAGCGTGGAGCCACTCTCGCCGCAGTCGAGCGTGCCGCCGGCTAGGGCCTTGAGCAGGCCAAATTCAATGCTCTTCATGGTGGGGTGGACCTGGAAGCCGTCCTCGGCGGTCTCGATGCGAGCACCCAGGGCCGTAAGGCAACGCACCGTAGCCTCGATGTCGGCGCAGGTGGTGTTACAGGCGACGTGCGTCTCGCCGTTGGCAAGCGCAGCGCAGATGATCAGGCGGTGCGCCATCGACTTGGACGCGATGGCGGGAACGGTGCCCTTGAGCGGGGACGGGGTGATGCGGGCTAGCATGCGGATGCGTCTCCCTTCTGGCCGAGGCCCTCGGCAATGAGTTCGTGGAAAGTGGAAAGCGGCGTGCGGTCGATGCTGCAGCGGCCAATGCCGTGCGGAATCACCAGGTCGATGGTGTCGCCCGCGCGCTTCTTGTCGTGGAGCGCCTCGGCAAAAACGGCATCGGCATCTAGGTCGCAGCGGGTCTTGAGGCCATGGCGGGCGCAGAGCTCCTCGATACGACCGGGCAGTGCAGCATCGCAAATGCCGTGCAGGGCCGCGGCGCGCGTGATGATGCCCATGCCGATCGACACGCAGTTGCCGTGTCCGAGCTCAAAGTGCTCGCAGGCCTCGACGGCGTGTCCGGCGCTGTGTCCAAAGTTGAGGAGCTTGCGCTGGTTGGTCTCGCGCTCGTCGGCAACGACCACGGCGCGCTTGATGTCGATATTGCGGGCGATGATGAGCGCTACGCGCGCCACATCGCGGTTGAGCAGCTCCAGCGTGAGCGGGGTCTTCTCCAGCTCGGCGAAAAGCTCCGGGTCGGCGATCACGGCGTGCTTGACGACCTCGCCGCAGCCGTCGGCGAACTGCTCGGGCGTGAGGGTGGCTAGGCACCCCACGTCGGCGATAACCACGCTCGGCTGCCAAAAGGCGCCGGCCAAGTTCTTGCCGGCAGCCAGGTCGATGGCGGTCTTGCCGCCCACCGACGAATCCACCATGGCGAGCAGGCTCGTCGGGATCTGCACAAACTTACAGCCGCGCATGTAGGTGGCGGCCACAAAGCCCGCCACGTCGCCCACGACGCCGCCGCCGAGTGCCACGATCACGTCGGAGCGCGAAAGCTCGTGCTCGGCCACAAACTCCAAAATGGCAACATAGGTTTCGGCGCGCTTATGGGCCTCGCCGGCCTCGAAGGTGCAGATGCTTACCTCGTAGCCTGACGCCTCCAGGCTCTGCTTAACGGGCATCTGGTAGAGCGGGCCCACGTTGGTGTCCGTCACGATGACGGCCTTGGCGCCGCCGGCAGTGGCGCGCACGAGCGGTCCCGACTGCTCCAGCAAAAACGTGCCAACATGCACCTGGTAGGGGCGTGCGGTGTCGATATCGATGGTAATCGCCATAAACTATGGTCCTTTCGACCTGGCGTGATAGGTGGTCTAGTGGGAGGCCTCGTCGTCGAGCGCGCGCTTAATGCGGTCGCCCTCGGCAAGGAGATTCTCCAGATAGCGCTGGTCGCGGTTCTTGAGCGCACGGCTGTAGGCGCCAAGCGACTCGATCAGATGGTCGATTTCGAAGGCGAGCGCGTCGGCGTCGTCGATCATGAGCTCGGACCACATTTGCGGGTTGAGGTGCGCCACGCGGGTGAGGTCGCGGTAGCTGCCGGCCGAAAAGCCGTGGTGGACCTGGGCAGTGGGGCTTTTGACGTAGGCGTTGGATACCACATGCGCAAGCTGGCTCGTGAAGGCGATCACGCGGTCGTGCTCGGCGGCGCTGGTCACGCTGAACTTGCCAAAGCCCAAGGGGCGCACCATCTCGCGCACCTGGCCCAAAAGCTCCAGCTTAAGTGCGTCGTCCACCGCGGGCGGCACGAGCACGAGCGGGGCGCCCTGGAACAGGTCGGCGCGAGAGTGTGCGTAGCCCGAGTACTGCGTGCCCGCCATGGGGTGCGCGCCCACAAAGTAAAAGCCGTGCTCGCGGGCAAGCTCAAAGGCGCGCTCGCACACGATGCCTTTGACGCCCACCGTGTCGATCACCACGGGGCCCATAATGGCCTCGGTGTCGGTGGCGTCGGCGAGCGCCTGGGCATGCTCCTCGAGCCACTCGATGCATGCCTCGGGATAGCAGGCCAGGACGATGATGTCGCATTCGCCGAGTGTCTTATCGTTGAGCTCTCCGGCGACAGTGCCCATGCTGGCGGCCGTCATGACATCGTCATCGGGGTCCCAGGCCAGCACGCGGACGCCTGCCTGTGCATAGCCGCGGGCAAAGCTGCCGCCGATGAGGCCAAGGCCGACGATGCCGGCGCACTTGGGGCCGCCCTGGTTAACGCGCGCGTTTCTCACCGTACCCATGGCTACTCCATGGTCTCTTGGCAGACAACCTCGCGGATGGCTCGGATGCGGCGCATGGTGTCGTCGAACTGATCGGGGGTGAGGGCCTGGGCGCCGTCGGACCAGGCGCGGCTCGGCTCGTCGTGGACCTCGATCTCCAGGCCGTTGGCACCGCAGGCGGTCGCAGCGAGCGCCATGGGCTCAACGTAGCGGGTGTAGCCGGTGGCGTGGCTGGGGTCGGCGACGACGGGCAGGTGCGACAGGTGGTGCAGCACCGGCACGGCGTTGAGGTCGAAGGTGTTGCGGGTGCGGGTCTCGAAGGTGCGGATACCGCGCTCGCACAGGATGACGTTGTCGTTGCCCTCGCTCATGATGTACTCGGCGGCCATGAGCAGCTCGTCGATCGTGCCGGACATGCCGCGCTTAAGCAAGATCGGAGTCTGGGTCTTGCCGACCTCCTTGAGCAGGGGAAAATTCTGGGCGTTGCGGGCGCCGATCTGCATGACGTCAATCTTCTTGTCCAAGAAGACCTGTACGTCGCGTGGGTCCATGATCTCGGTGACGATCGGCATGTCGAGCTCGGTAGACGCCTCGCACAGCAGGTCGAGGCCGGCGGGGCCCATGCCCTGGTAGGCGTAGGGGGAGGTGCGGGGCTTGTAGGCGCCACCGCGCAGCATCGTGGCGCCGGCGGCCTTCACGCGGCGTGCGATGCGGATGAGGTTCTCGCCCTCGACGGAGCAGGGACCGGCGATGACCTGGAACTGGTCGCCGCCGATCTTGACGCCGTGGCCGCAGTCGATGACGGAATCCTCGGGGTGGAATTTGCGGTTGGCACGCTTAAAAGGCTCGGAGACGCGCTGCACGCGCTCGACGACATCCATGGACTCGAGCAGGAACGGGTCGATCTTGGTCGTATCGCCCACCAGGCCGATGATCGTCTCGTTCTCGCCGCGCGAGACGTCGGTCTTCAGGCCTTTTTTCTCAATCCAGCTGACGATATGGCTGACGGCCTCGTCGCTGGCGCTCTGCTTTAGAATTGCAATCATGGTGTGCCTCTCACCTCGATGGATAACTTTTGCAAAAACGGCCCGCATCGCGAGCCGTGTATATATGGTGCATGAGAGTTTATACTATCTGACTCGCTTTTGCCTTCTAAAGTGGGCCGTTGCGCCGCGTCTTCCTCGGAATTGCAAAGCTTTTTCTTTTATTTTGATAGCCCGTGGCGCACTTGGGTATAATGCCAAACGTTGGCCCTATTAGCTCAGGGGATTAGAGCGTCTGCCTCCGGAGCAGAAGGCCGTTGGTTCGAATCCAACATGGGGCACCATCGAACGTAAGACCGTCCGAACCTCGCATGGTCCGGGCGGTCTTTCTTATACCGACGCGACGTGATGGGACGTGGTATGGCAGCAACGGATATCGAGCGCGGACTCTCGACCGCCGAGGTCGAGGAGCGCATCGCCGCCGGTAAGATCAACCGCAACATCGAGCTCAAGACCAAGTCGGTCAAAGAGCTCATCATCGAGAACCTCTGCACGCTGTTCAATTTGATCAACGTGATCTTGGCGTTCCTGGTCATTTTGACCGGTTCGTTTAAGAATCTGACGTTCCTGTTCGTGGTGTTCCTCAATACCGCTATTGGCGTCATCCAGTCCATGCGTTCCAAGAAGATGGTCGATAAGCTCACGCTGCTGACCTCCAAGAAGGCCATCGCGGTGCGCGACGGCGCCGAGGTGGAGCTCGACCTGGACCAGATCGTGCTCGACGACATCATCCGCCTGGGGCGCGGCGACCAGATTCCCGCTGACGCCGTGGTGGTTTCGGGCGAGGCGCTCGTGAACGAGAGCCTGCTGACGGGCGAGAGCGACCTTATTAAGAAACAGCCCGGTTCCGAGCTCATGAGCGGCAGCTTTATCGACTCGGGCCTGCTGCGCGCCCGCGTGATCCATGTCGGCGCCGACAACTACGTGGCCAAAATTAATAACGAGGCCAAGTACGTCAAAAAGGTCAATTCCGAGATCATGAACGCGCTTAACGCCATCGTGCGCTTTGCGAGCATCATCATGATCCCGCTCGGTTTGGCGTTGTTTGCCTCGAGTGTGAGCGAGCTGTGGGATGCCGCGGGAACCCCGGGTGATAGCGCGCTTTCGTGGTGCTTCTCCGAGTTGTTGGCTGGTCATGTGCCCTCGTCGGCGCTGCTGTCCACGGTGGGCGCCCTGCTTGGCATGATCCCCCAAGGCCTGGTACTGCTGACCTCGTCGGTGCTCGCCATCGCCACGGTGCGCCTGGCCCGCCGCAAGGTGCTGGCACAGCAGCTTTACTGCATCGAGACGCTCGCTCGCGTCGACGTGCTGTGCCTGGACAAGACGGGCACCATCACGTCGGGCCGCATGGAGGTCGAGGGCACGTATCCGCTGCCGGTTGAGGGCGTGAGCCTAGGCGCCGGCTCGGATGAGGCAGCTGTTCCCGTCGATACCACGGTGCTCGATTTTGCGCTGGCTAACGTGGCGCGTGCGACTTCGGCCGATGCCAACGAGACCTGCCAGGCGCTGCTCAACTATTACGCCGATCGTCCGGTCGAGGTGTCTGAGCCGCTGTCGGTCATTCCGTTCTCGTCGTCTAAAAAATGGAGTGGCGCTTCGTTTGCGCAGGGTTCCTATGTGATGGGCGCCGCGCAGTTTGTGCTCTCTGATCGTGTGTTTTCGCAGGTCGAGAACCGTGTCGCCGAGCTTGCCGATACCTGCCGCGTGCTCGTGGTGGCGCGCGTGGAAGGCTTTACGCTCGATGGCGATATGGTGGGCGAGGCCGAGCCCGTGGGCTTTGTGACCATCCGCGACGAGATTCGTACCTCGGCGGCCGAGACCATCGGCTACTTTAACGAGCAGGGCGTGACCCTCAACGTGATTAGTGGCGACGACCCGCGTACGGTGTCGTCGATCGCGCGCGTGGTGGGCGTGCCAGGGGCGGACGCTTACGTGGACGCCACGACGCTCGATACGCCGGCCAAGCTCGATGCCGCAGTGGACCGCTACCATGTCTTTGGTCGTGTGACCCCGCAGCAGAAGCGCGAGCTCGTGCAGGCGCTCAAGCGCCGCGAGCACACCGTGGCCATGACGGGCGACGGTGTCAACGACGTGCTGGCGCTCAAGGAGGCCGACTGCTCCGTGGCCATGGCGGCTGGCTCCGATGCCGCGCGTAATGTGGCCGAGATCGTACTCGTCGACAACGACTTTGCCTCGATGCCCGCCGTGGTGGCCGAGGGCCGTCGCTCCATCAACAACCTGCAGCGTTCGGCCTCGCTGTTCCTGACCAAGACGCTGTTCTCGATGGGCCTGGCGGCGCTGTGCATTGCACTGCCGCCGTACCCCTTCGAGCCGATCCAGATGACACTCATCAACTTCTTCTGCATCGGCGCGCCGGGCTTTGTGCTGGGTTTGGAGCCCAACAATGCTCGCGTGAAGGGGTCATTTTTGACTAACGTACTCAAGCGTGCGCTGCCGGCGTCGATTGCAGTCATTTTGGCTGCGGCGCTCGATATCTTTGTGGCGCGCGTGTTTGGCTTTAGCCAGCTCACGCTGTCTACGATGTGCCTGCTTACGTCGTGCGCGGCGAGCGTCAGCCTGATCTGGCGCATCTCGCAGCCTCTCACGCCCTTACGTGTGGTGCTTTTTGTGTTTGTAGTCGCCGGCATCCTGGTGGGCGTTATCGGATTCCCGGAGCTGCTGTCTATTGCCAACCTGTCGATAGGCCAGATGGTTATCTTGGCTGTCATCGTGATCTTTACCTGCTCGGTGTTCTTTAAGCTCGCCACGATGATGGATTCGCTCAAGCCGCGTCGTCGTCATGCCGCAACTGGTTTTGGGCGTGGTGTGCGCGTTCACCTGGGTCGCGGTGGCGGCAAGGTGAGCTCGACGGGTTCGACGGCCGAGCGTTTTGCCAAGCGCGTCGCCGCCGACATGGCGCAGCGCCGCGAAGATCGCACCGCTCGCGAGGCCGAGGCCCGTGCACTCGAGGGCGTGGCCCAGGCCCAGCCCAAGAAAAAGAAGAGTGCCGGAGCCAAGCGCTCTCGCGTGACCAAGTCCGCCCAAGGCATCAAAGTCTCGATGCCAAGCAAAAAGAAGAAGTAACTACGCGCCCTGGCGATGTTGAATTGGTGCCTTGTTCCTGTGGGGCCGTGGCGATGTTATGCTCTAACCTCGATTGTTTGAATTGCTTCGAAAAGAGGATGCCGTGATCTGCCCGCATTGCCTTAAGACTATCGAGGACGGCGCCTCGTTCTGCCCCTACTGCAACGCCTATGTGGGTCCGGGCGATGGTCCCGAGCACACCGAGTTCGTGTTCTGTGAGGGCTGCGGTGCCCGTCTTTCTCCGCATGATCGTACGTGCCCCAAATGCGGACGCCCCGCTCCGGGTATCCTCTCCGAGGACGCGGCCGCATCCGACCTGGCAGCGGGCCGCACGGCAGGCTTTCCGCGCCTAACGCAAGAGCAGATCGATACCGAGGTGCCTCATGCGCCGGCCTCTGCCGCTGCGGTGCTTTCGGACGCCGCCGATCCTAACGAGACCTGCGTGCTGCCGGCTTTCGATAAGGATTTCGGTATCCCCAAGGTCGATATTCCCACGCCGGTTTCCCTGCATGACGATGCTCAAAAACCCAAGCGCAAGGTGCATCCCGACGAGGACGCCTATCACAAGCACAAGCGTCATATTCCCAAGCCGCTCATCGTCATCGCGGTCCTTGCCGTCGTTTGCGGCGGTGCCTATTGGTTCGTGACGGCCGATCCCATGGGTGTCATGTCTGGCTTCTATGACCAGTTTGGTCAGGCCGCGCAGACGACCTTCCCTACGCGCCAAAAAGGCGAGGCGACTGAGGACGATACCAAGCAAGACGATTCTGCCGAGGTGGTCCAGGAAGAAACCGTGCTCACCGATGATCAGCTCTATACCAGGCTCGACGGTCTGTATCAGACCATCGTGTCCTACGGTGACGAGGACCAGATCGGCGAGGTGATCGATTCCTTTAACAACGGTTATCTCCGAACGCCGCTGTCCACCCGTCAGGAGCTGTCGCAGAGTGCCTACGCCCTGCGCGACCAGATCAAAAAGACGCAAGATGAGCTTAACAACCTTAAGTATCAGGACGATACGGTCTATGCGGATGACATCGCCCACTTAAAGCAGCTTGCCGAGTGGATGTATGAGCGCGTCGACGTAATCTGCCAGAGCTGGGATATCTCGCTGGCCATTCCCGATGGCGAGTCGATGAGTTCCCACCAAAGCGAGATCCTGGCGCCCATCGCACAGGGCGGCAACAGCGCGCTGAATCAGTACGACGCCAACGTGGACTCCTGGAAGCCGCAGCAGCGTTCCTAAAATTAGTTCGCCATAGTCGGCATAACCTACGTGCGCAATTGATGTAAGCGCATGCTTATTGCTACAATTCGTACAAATATGCTTTAAACGCACGAGGAAGGAACCACATGTTTGGTTTTAAGAAAGAGCTCTACACGCCCGAGTATCAGCTTGCCGGCGACGAGTGCGCCGTTATCGAGACGTCGAAGGGTACCATCAAGGTCAAGTTTGACGGCGAGGGCGCTCCCATTCATGTCGCGAACTTCTGCGAGCTTTCCACGATGGGCTTCTATGATGGCCTTAAGTTCCATCGCTATGTGCCCGGTTTTGTCATTCAGGGCGGCGACCCCAATACCCGCGATATGTCCGGCGCCGACGTCGCTGCCGGTCTTGAGGGCCCCGACGGCATGCCCGGTACCGGTGGCCCCGGCTACTGCATCAAGGGCGAGTTTGCCACCAATCCGCGCAACAGCCATGTCGATGGTGCCCTTGCCATGGCACGCTCCATGGACCCCGATTCCGCGGGTTCGCAGTTCTACTTCTGCCTGGGCGCCCAGCATAACCTCGATTCCGGGTACACCGTCTTTGGTACCACGGTCGAGGGTCTCGATGTGATTTCGCAGCTGCGTGCCGGCGACGAGATCGTTCATGTCGAGATCGTTCACGAGTAAAGGGGACTTCCTTGAATAGCCAGCTGATCCAACAGAGCCGCGCCGCTTACCGCGCGGGTGATTTTTCCGCTGCAGCCCAGATGCTTGGGGCGGCAAAGACTCCCGATGAGATTATGGGCGAGGCCGATCACCTTCGTGGCAACGCCTTGATGCACCTGGGCATGTATGCCGAGGCTGCCGAGGCCTACGCCGCCGCCCTCAACGACGGCACCTATGGCAAGCGCGGCGCACTGCTCACCAACCGCGGCAAGGCGCTCGCCGCCGTGGGCGACTACACGACGGCCGCCCAGGCGTTCTCTGCTGCTACGCAGGACGCTTCCTATGCCACGCCGTTCAAGGCCTATCTGGGCCTGGGTAACGCGCTGTTCCAGTCGGGCGACTATGCCAACGCGGGTACTGCCTTCCGTCAGGCTGCCATCGACGGCGCCAATCCGGCTCCTGCCGCCGCACTCGGCGAGCTCGGTCGTTGCTTCATTAAGCTCGGCCGTCCGGCGGATGCCGTGGAGACCTACCGCACGGCTATCGACTTTGCCGGCCCCCGCGACGACACGCGTGCGCTCAACGCCGGCATGGGTCAGGCGCTTTCTGCCGCCGGCCGTCCCTCCGACGCACTCGACGCCTTTAACGCCGCTACTGCCGATGGCATCTACCAGCTCACCTCCGAGCAGGCCGATGAGCTTGCCCGCGTGCACGATTCGCTTGCCGCACTGTCTGCCCAGACGGCTATGGCCACGGCTCCGGCGCCTGCGATGGACGCTCCTGCCGTCGATCCGCTCGATCCTACGGGCGCGACCGGTCAGTTTATGCCCGATCCCTCGGACACCGGCTTCTTTACGCTGTCCGAGTCCGAGATGGTCCAGCAGGACCGTCAGGATCGCAAGCAGGCCAAGGTCCGTCGTCGCCATCGCCACACGGGTCTCAAAGTCTTCATCGTGCTGATTCTGCTCATTTTGATCGCCGCGGGCGGTCTGGGCTTTGCCTACACGCGCGGCTTTGGCTTCCCGTCCCAGGAGTCTGTCGTTACCGATCTGTTCCAGGCTGCCGGCGACGGTGACACCGCAAAGGCCGAGTCTTGCCTGGCCTCGAGCCTGTCCGAGGACGCCAAGTCGATGATCATCTCCTCGATTCCGCAGGGTGCCACCGTGTCCGTCGAGGGCATGGATCAGTCCATGACCGAGACGACCGCCAAGGTTAAGGCATCGCTGTCCAAGGGCGGCGAGCAGGAGTACACCGTCAAATTCGTGCGCTCCGACAACCATATCGGCTGGGTCGTTTCCTCGCTCGATATGGATTTCTCGGCTGCTGACAACCAGTAGTGACCTTATGGGATTTAGCTTTGCCCGGCGCTTCACCGCAAGTGAGGTGCCGGGCTTGCGCTAGTATGATGAGCTAGTAGTTTTCCAGCAATCATCCAACACATCAGGAGTTGCGTTGTTTTCTTTGATGGATATGTTCTTCGGTAGCTATGCGGGCGATCTTGCCATCGACCTCGGCACCGCAAATACGCTTGTCTCCGTGCGCGGCAAGGGTATCGTCATTCGCGAGCCCTCCGTCGTCGCCATCGACAAGAACGACGAGCGCATCCTGGCGGTCGGTATCGAGGCAAAGCGCATGCTCGGCCGTACGCCCGGCAACATCGTGGCTGTTCGTCCCCTGAAGGACGGCGTCATCGCCGACTTCGATGTTACCGAGGCCATGCTTCGCTACTTTATCGACAAGGCGTCCGAGAAGCGCTATCCGTGGACCCCGCGTCCGCGCGTTGTCGTCTGCGTTCCCTCCGGCGTCACGTCGGTCGAGAAGCGTGCCGTCTTTGAGGCCACGATCCAGGCTGGCGCTCGCCAGGCCTACCTGATTGAGGAGCCCATGGCTGCCGCTATCGGCGCCGACCTGCCCGTCGAGGAGCCCACCGGCTCCATGGTCATCGACATCGGTGGCGGTACCACCGAGGTCGCTGTTATCGCCATGGGCGGCATCGTCGTCTCGCAGTCCATTCGTATTGCCGGCGACGAGTTCGATCAGGCTATCCTCACGCACGTTCGTGATGCCTACAACCTGGCCATCGGTGAGCGTACGGCAGAGGACATCAAGATCAAGGTCGGCTCCGCCGTGCCGCTCAAGGACGAGCTCGACGTCGAGGTCAACGGCCGCGACGTGATCACGGGTCTGCCCAAGACCGTGCGCATCGAGAGCGAGGAGATTCGTCGCGCGCTCAACAAGCCGCTCGACGAGATGGCCAAGGCTGTCAAGGACGCACTCGACGCTACACCTCCCGATCTCGCCTCGGACCTTATGTACTACGGCATTTTGCTGACCGGTGGCGGCGCGCTGCTGCGCGGTCTCGACGTGCGCCTGCGCGATGAGACCGGCGTTTCGGTCAACGTCAGCCCCACGGCGCTCGATAACGTCGTTAACGGCTGTGCCCGCGTGCTCGAGGCCAATGCGTTTGATGGCGGCTTCGTCCAGACCAATGCTTAATTTCCAAAAGGTGGATTCCATTTGGCACGATCTTCGGGTTTCTCCACAAATCTGAATACCAAGCGACAATCAACGGGTATGCGCCCGTTGATTGTTTTCAGCCTGATTTCGGTGTTGCTGCTCACGTTTTACATCCGCGAGGGCGAGGCAGGACCGATTCATGCCGTGCGCTCGGGCGTGACGACGATTACCTCGCCGGTGCGCTTTGTGGGTTCGGCCGTGGCGGCTCCCTTCAATGCGATCGGCAACGTGTTCTCTAACCTAACGGCGTCGCAGGACACGCTCGACGAGCTCAAGAAACAAAACGAGGAGCTGACCTCTAAGGTTGCTGAGCTCTCCGAGGCTCAAAAGACCGCTGAGCGTCTGGAGGGGCTGGTCGGCCTGCAGTCGACCTACAACCTTAAATCGACCGCAGCTCGTATCGTTGGTGCCTCGGGCGATGCCTGGACCTCGACCGTCACGATTGATAAGGGTTCTGCCGACGGGCTTACCATCAACATGCCTGTGACGAGTTCGGCCGGTGTTATCGGCCAGATCATCGAAGTCTCGGCCAAAACGTCCACCGTGCGCCTGATTGGCGACGAGAACTCCGGCGTATCCGCCATGGTGCAGGACACGCGCGCCCAGGGCATGCTGCAGGGTCAGGCTGACGGCACGCTGCGTCTTGAGTACGTGAGCGTCGACTCCGATGTTAAGGTTGGCGACATCATCGTGACCTCGGGCATCGGTGGCGTGTTCCCCAAGGGTCTACCGCTCGGCACCGTCTCGTCGGTTGAGAAATCGGCAAACGATGTGTACTACACCATTGTGGTGCGCGCTCAGACGACGGCCGAGAACAACGAGGAAGTGCTGGTCATTACCTCGCTGACCGACGAACAGTCGGCCTCGGATGAGGACGTGAGTACGGCCAACAGCACGCCGCAGGGAACGTCGCGCGATGCTGCGACCAAGACGAAGGACGAGAGTTCGGATGACAGTTCCGACACGTCCGAGACGACCGATTCCGGCTCGAGCGAATAGGGGGCATGTCCATGGATCTACACGAGCAGGGGATGAGCTCCCGTACGTTTGTAATCGCCGCCATCGTGTGCGTGCTGCTGCAGGCAGGCCTGGCACCGCAGATCTCCATTGCGGGCGGTCGCGTCAACTTCATGATTATTCTGGTGTGCCTAAGCGTGTTCTCGGGCGACCCGACCCGTGCCGTCGTGTGCGGTTTTTGCAGCGGCTTGTTTTATGACCTGTCCGCTGCCGTGCCGGTGGGCGTTATGTCACTCCTGCTGACCGTGGGTTCTTTTGCCCTGGTGCACAGCGCCGTCGGTCAGACGGGCGGTACCCCGAGTGCGCGCGGCGTCACTGTGGGCGCCTTCGCGCTCGTCATTAATGTGATCTACAGCATCATCTTGCTGTTTATGGGTTTGGAGACGAGCTTTGTTGTGGCGATCTTCGGCCATGCGCTGCCGTCCTCGATCCTGACGGGTCTGGTTGCCATTCCGTTTTTGATGTCCGGTGTCGTGCCGCAGTCCGGCTATGGATTCTCCGCGCGTGGCGGACGCCAGACGGGCATGCGCTTTAAGCCCAAGACCCGTAAGCTCAAATAGGGGAGGCCGTAGATGTCTTCCCAGTTGACGGTTATTATCGCCGGTATCGTGCTGGTTGTGGCCATCGTGGTCGCGCTGGTCATCATGCGTCGTGGCGATTCCCGTTTTACCTACGATACGCAGCATGGAACGGCCCCGCGCGCCACCGAGGGCGAGGGCAATACCGCGGCGACCGCCTTCAAGGGCCGCTTTTCCATCCTCACCACGGGTGTGGGCGCGATGTTTGCGGCGCTCGCCGTCAAGCTGTGGGGCATGCAGATGGTCTCTTCGGACTATTACGAGAAGCAGGCTAATAGCAATCAGACTCGCACCGTTACCACACCCGCTGTGCGCGGCCGCATCCTCGACCGCAATGGCGTGGCGCTTGTCCAGAACCGTCCCTCACTTGCTGTCGTGGCCTACCGCGACCTTGCCGAGGATGAGGTTCTGGTTCGCCATCTTGCCAACGTGCTTGGAATGCCTTACGTGGCGGTCCTTCGCAATATTCAGGACAATACAGAGGGCGCCCAGAGCCTGCATACCATCGCGACGGACGTCCGTCGCTCCACGGTTGCCTATATTCAGGAGCATGCCGGCGAGTTCCCGGGCGTCAAGATTGCCGAGCGTACCGAGCGCCAGTATCCATATGGCGAGACGGCATGTCATATCTTGGGCTATACCGGCACCATTACCTCCGAGCAGCTCGAGGCTCAGAATAAGAAAACCTCTGGCGATGATGATGCTTCTGCTGGCAAGATTACGTACCAGTCGGGCGATATCGTGGGCCAGGCGGGCGTTGAGAGCTACTACGAAAATCTGCTGCAGGGTATTCGTGGCGAGCAGACCGTCAAGGTCGATGCCTCGGGCAACGTGACCGGTCAGGCCGGCGCCGTGCCCGCGAAGGCCGGCTCCGACATTAAGCTCACGCTCGACCTTAAGATCCAGCAGGCCTGCGAGACGGCGCTGGCGAGCGCTATCGAGCTTGCCAAGACCACTGGCTACAGCAATGCCGGCAACGGCGCTGTAGTGTGTCTCGATCCCAACAATGGCGAGATCCTGGGCATGGCGAGCCAGCCCAAGTTCGATCCGTCCGTCTTTATCGGCGGCGTCTCAAATGATGTGTGGACCGAGCTCAATGATGACAAGGGTTCGCACCCGCTGCTCAACCGCGCCATTAGCGGACAGTACATGTCGGCCTCGACCATCAAACCGCTCTCGGCGCTGGCCGGTCTTGAGTTTGGAACCTACACTTCAACGCAGACAACCAACTGCACGGGCTATTGGACGGGCCTGGGCAAGGCTTGGGGCAAGCGCTGCTGGCTGACGTCTGGCCACGGCACCATGACGCTGCAGTCGGGTATCGCCAACTCGTGCGACCCCGTCTTCTACGACATGGGCAAGGCGTTCTTTTATGACGAGCAACATCCCGAGGGCCTGCAGGAGGTCTTTCGTCGCTGGGGTCTAGGCAAGACCTGCGGTATCGATCTGCCGAGTGAGGGCGCGGGCCGTATTCCCGATGCCGAGTGGAAAGAGTCGTACTTCACCGACGCATCTGCCGAGGACCGCAAGTGGAATGCCGGCGATATGACCAACATTGCCATCGGTCAGGGTGACATTTTGGTGACGCCCCTGCAGATGGCGTGTGCCTATATGGGTCTTGCCAACGGCGGCAAACAGTACGTGCCTCACGTGTTTTTGTCTGCCGTGTCGCGCGATGGCGACGGCGATGCCTATAAGTACAACGGCAAGGGCAAGAAGAAGCGCCTAGAGGCCAAGATCAACAGCGATTCGGATTTGACTCTTGTCCGCAACGGCATGCACGACGTGATTTACACGGCATCGACGTCCCTAGCGGCGCACTTTGGCACCCTGACGCCGCAGGTATACGGCAAGTCGGGCACGGGCGAGAAAAGCGGCGAGGACGAATACGCGTGGTTCTGCGCCTATGCACCGGCCGATGACCCCAAGTACGTCATCGCTACTGTCCTGGAGCAGGGCGGCGGCGGCTCAGATACCGCGATGCATGTCGTGCGTGACGTTCTCGGCGTGATTTATGACGAGCCCGATACCTCTTCGGCCTCGGGCGATTCTTCGGTTCGATAGGAGGTTGCGATGGATTTTTCTCCGGCGGATCTGTTCCGTTCAACCAAGACCGGCTCTCGCAGCAGCCTGGACCGCGTCAACAAGCAACTCTCGGCCTCGCGCGGCACGTTTCGCCAAAAGGTGCATATCGGTGTGCTCGTGGCTACTGTGGCGCTCGTCGCCTACGGTGCCATCATCATCTGGTCGGCTTCGCAGTTTAAGGCCGATGCCTCGTTCTCACGACATCTGCTGGGAATCGGCATCGGTGCGGTGCTGGCGGTGTTGGTCTGGCGTACCGACCTGCGCGGTATTTCCAATTTCTCGACGGCGTTGCTCGTCATCGACCTGATCGTGATCTTCTCGCCCAAGATTCCGGGTCTGTCCTATACGGGCGGTCTGGGCATGACGGGCTGGATCAAGATTCCCGGTATCGGCTTGACATTCCAGCCGGTTGAGCTTGCCAAGCTCATCACCATCTTCTTTATTGCTACGCTTGGTTCGCAGTATAACGGTCGCATCGATACCGTTCGCGACTACGTCAAGCTCTGCGGCATGCTGTCTATTCCGTTTTTGGCCGTCGTTGCCATGGGTGACCTGGGCTCGGGCCTGGTCGTGCTGGTTTCGGGCGCCATCGTCATTTGTATGAGCGGTGCGCGCCGCGAATGGGTGCTGTCGACCCTGGCCCTGCTCGTGGGCCTGGTGGCCCTCGTCCTGGCGCTCGATTCGGTCTTTGATTCGTTGCTCGGCCATGATGTGCTCATCAAGCAGTATCAGATGAACCGTCTGACGGTCTTTATCGACCCCGATAATGCCGATTCGGATGATGCCTACAACCTGCAGCAGTCGCTTATCGCCGTTGGCTCGGGCGGCTTCTTTGGTAAAGGTTTGGGCCATGCGACGCAGTCGGCCGGCGGCTTTCTGCCTGAGTTCCACACCGACTTCGTCTTCGCCTTCCTGTCCGAGACCTTTGGCTTTTGCGGTTCCTTTTTGCTCCTGTGCCTCTACGTGCTGTTGATCTTTTCGACGATTCGCGTCGCCTTTAAGTGTGAGTCGTTGTTTTTGCGTCTTTCGTGCGTGGGCATCGTTGGCATGTGGGCGTTCCAGACTTTCGAAAACATCGGCATGTGCATCGGCATGATGCCGATTACCGGCATTCCGCTACCGTTTATTAGCTTCGGTTCGTCTTCGATGATGATTCAGCTGTTGACGGTGGGTATCGTACAATCCATATGGCGGCATCGTTCGGGCGCCGCGTAACCGCTGGAGGGGTTTGCTATGAAAATTCCCGTAGATAAGCTGACCCGCGCTTTTAAGATGGGCGCGTCCGTTAAGAAGGATTCCGATACGCCGGTGCGCGTCTCGGTCTATCTGGATTCGTCCGCCTCGCGCTTTCTGGCCGAGACGGTGCGTGACGCCTTTGTGCCGCAGACGACCTCGGGCATTGTGCGCGTCGAGCGTCTGGGGGAGGAGCGAATTGCTCCAAAGACCGATACCGATGTGGTGCTGGTGCTCTCGTGTGGTTCCGACCGCTTGGAGAGTGCCGTGCAGGAGCTCGTGATCGCTGGCGCGCCCGTGTGCGTGCTCGCCGAGTCTGCTGTGGAGGTGCCGTTTATCGAGGAGTCCACGCCCATGCTTGGCGTGGTAGCGGCAACCGATAAGACGTATCTGCTCGAGACGCTTGCCCGCTGGATTCTCGATCGCACCGACAAGGAAACGGCTTTTGCGGCGAACTTTGCCTTCATGCGCATCGCGGCGGCCAATCGTATCATCACCTCGTGCGCGCTCACCAATATGGCGACCGGTGCGCTCGTGTTTTTGCCGGGCGCCGATTATCCCGTTATGGCGCTGGCGCAGGTGGGCATGCTCTTTGAGCTCGCTGCCGTCTTTGGACGCGGCATTAAGCCAGAGCGTGGCTACGAGGTCGCGGGCGTGCTTGCCGGCGGTCTTGTGATCCGCGCGGTCACCCGCGCGCTCGTCAAGCAGACGCCGCATATTGGGTTTGCCGTCAAGGCGCTCACTGCTGCCGCGGGCACCTATGGCATGGGCCGTGCGCTCGTTTCGCTCTACGAGCGCGATGTCGACTACAGCCGTGCCAACGAGGTGGTCACTGCCACGTTCTCCCGCGTTCGCGATCTGGTGACCACGGTCGCGGGCGCTACCCGTCCTATGGCGTCCTACCAGGACGCATCCGATCTCGCAGCTTAGGGGTTTTCCGTTGCGCGTTGCATACCAAGACTGTTTTCATTTAATTGAGCCGCTGCTCGCCAAGGTCGAGAAACCGAGCCGCTATATCGATCACGAGTGGGGCACGCTTTCCAAGGCCGATGCCGACTACCGTTGCTGCCTGATCTACCCGGATGTGTACGAGGTCGGTCTGCCCAACCAGGGCATCGCCATCCTCTACAACATCCTTAACCAGGCCGAGGGCATCTCCTGCGAGCGCGGCTATGTGCCGTGGCCCGATATGGGTGACGCCATGCGCGAGGCAGGCATTCCGCTGCTCTCGCTCGAGGGTGCAGCGCCGGTTGCTTCGTTTGATATCGTCGGCCTGCATGTGCCGCACGAGATGGCGGTAACGAACTTCCTCGAGGCACTCGACCTCGCTGGTATTCCGCTGTTAGCGGCTGACCGCACCGAGGACGACCCCATTATCATCGCCGGCGGCCCCTCGGTGTACAACCCCGAGCCGTACGCGGCCTTCTTCGATGCCATCCTCATCGGCGAGGGCGAGGAATCGCTGCTCGAGACCTGCCAGTTGCATCGCCGTCTGCGTGACGAAGGAGTCCCGCGCGCGCAGATTGTCGAGCAGCTTGCATCCATTGCCGGCAACTACGTGCCGTCGCTCTATGAGGTTTGTCACGACGAGCCCTGCTCGCCGCATGGCTACACCGTGCCGCGTGAGGGCAAGGATGCGCCGACCGTGGTCTACAAGCGCGTCGTCGAGGATTTCGGCGCCACGAATCCGCTGTCGCAGTCGTGTGTACCCTATGCGCAGCTGGTTCACGACCGCCTGTCTATCGAGATCCTGCGCGGCTGCGCCCGCGGCTGTCGTTTTTGTCAGGCCGGCATGACGTATCGCCCGGTGCGCGAGCGCTCGGCCGACCAGATCGTCTCGTCGGTGATTCAGGGTCTGGAAAAGACCGGCTATGACGAGGTGTCGCTGACCTCGCTCTCCACGACCGACCACTCCTGCATTCGCGACGTGCTCGGCAGGCTCAACCGCCGCCTGGAGGATACGGGTATTCGCGTGTCTATTCCGTCGCAGCGCCTGGATTCGTTTGGCGTGGATATGGCCGAGTCGGTCGCCGGCGAAAAGAAGGGCGGCTTGACGTTCGCGCCCGAGGCCGGCAGCCAGCGCATGCGCGATATCATTAACAAGAACGTGACCGAGGAGGACCTGGACCGTGCGGCCAAGGCGGCCTTCGAGGCCGGCTGGAACCGCATGAAGCTCTACTTTATGATGGGCCTTCCCGGCGAGCGCGACGAGGACATCGTGGCCATCGCCAATCTGGCCGATCACGTGCTGGAGCTCGGTCGTTCCGTGGTGCCCAAGGCTCGTCGCGGCTCGATTTCGGTGTCCATCTCGGTTTCGGTCTTTATCCCCAAGGCTGCCACGCCGTTCCAGTGGTGCCCGCAGCTCGACTACGACGACGTCAAGCGTCGCCAGAAGCTGCTTATCACGAGCGTTCGCAACCGTGCCGTCCGCGTGCATTACCACGATGCCGAGACCTCGCTCATCGAGGCCGCGCTGTCCCGGGCCGGTCGTGACATGACGCCCGTCATCATCGATGCTTGGCGCTCGGGCTCTCGCTTTGACGCCTGGGTAGAGCATTTCTCGCTCGATAACTGGAAGGAGGCTGCTGCCAAAAACGGCATCGACCTCAATGAGCTCGTGCACCTGCCCTACGAGTTGGACTGGCGCCTGCCGTGGGAGCACGTGAGCCCCGGCTGCACGCGCGGCTTCCTCGAGCGCGAGTACCGTCGCTCGCTCGAGGGCGTCACGACTCCCGACTGCACCCGCACGTCATGCACCGGCTGCGGGATCTGCCCTACGCTCCACGCCAAGAATGTATTGATGGGTGATCGCGCATGAGTGAGCGCCTGACCGACAACCCCTCGCTCTTTAGACTTCGTGTTCGCTATGGCAAGCGCGATCGCCTTAAGTACCTGGGCCATCTCGAAGTAATCCATACCATTGAGCGCATCGTGCGCCGTGCGGGACTTCCCTATGCCGTCACGCAGGGCTTCTCTCCGCACATGCGCGTGGGCTTTTCTTCGGCGCTACCGGTGGGTACGTCGTCGACCTGCGAGTGGTATGACCTGTTTATGACCGAGTTCGTGGCGCTCGACGAGGCGTTTGGGCGCCTGTCTGCGGCGTCTCCGGCCGATCTGGCGCCCATCGAGGCGGCGTACATCGACGTGCGCACGCCGGCGTTGACGGCGCAGCTCACGCGCCTGTCGTATCGCATCGACCTGCACTTGGATCCCGAGGCGCCCGTAAGCGCCGACGAGGTGCGTCGTGCGATCGACACGCTGCGCGCGGACCATGGCATCGACTACGCGCGCGGAAAAAAGAGCAAGCGCTTGGATTTGGATCACACGCTCGTGGGCTATGAGCTCACGGCGGGGGAGCGCCCGGACCATTTGGTGCTCATGCTCGACACCCATGCCGACAACGAGGGCTCCATGCGTCCGGAAATTTTGCTTTCTGCTGCTGATGTTTTGTTGCAGGGCTTGACCCCGGGCGTGGATGCACCTATTGTTTCCACCGGTATGCAAGACCTCGTGACCATCTGCTCCTACGATGTCGAGCGTCAGAATCAAGCATGCGAGGACGACGAGGGCCGACTCGTCAGCCCCATACCTGTGCGAACTTGTGGATTTGCTCCACATACTCGTTGACGGGGGTATTTTCGCCTGCTACTATATTCGGCTGTTGCACTAACTGATGCATGAAGGGCAAGTAAACATGTACGCAATCGTTAACACGGGCGGCAAGCAGTACAAGGTCGCCACCGACGATGTCATCACCGTCGAGAAGATCGAGGGCAATGAGGGCGACAAGGTCACCCTGCCGGTTATCTTCCTCAACGATGGTAAGAAGATCGTCACCGATCCCGACAAGCTGGCCAAGGCCAAGGTTACCGCTCAGATCGTTGAGCAGTTCAAGGGCGAGAAGCAGCTGGTCTTCAAGTTCCACAAGCGCAAGCGCTATCGTCGTCTGAAGGGTCACCGTCAGCAGCTCACCAAGCTGAAGATCGTGAAGGTTCAGGCTACCTCCCGCGCCAAGAAGGCTGTCAAGGCAGAGGCTGAGGCTGTTGCCGAGGCTCCCGTCGCCGAGTAGATTACACTCGTAACGAAAGAGTAGGTATACACAATGGCACACAAAAAAGGACTCGGTTCCTCCCGTAATGGCCGTGACTCCCGCGGTCAGCGCCTTGGCACGAAGCGCTATGCCGGCCAGACGGTAACCACGGGCACGATTCTCGTCCGTCAGCACGGCACGCACATCCACCCGGGTGAGAACGTTGGCCGTGGTAAGGACGACACGCTGTTCGCGCTGGTCGACGGTACCGTTGAGTTCCACAAGGGTATCAAGCACAGGGTCAGCGTACGCCCGCTCGCGAACGCGTAATTCACCCTTCATAGAGCACATATGTGGGAGGCACTTGAGTTTTAGGATTCAAGGGTCTCCCTCTTTTTTGTAGGAGGCGATTCTGTTGTCACAGTTCACCGATATCAGCCGCATTAACGTGTGCGGCGGCGACGGCGGAGCCGGATGCATGTCGTTTAGGCGCGAGGCATTTGTTCCCAAGGGCGGCCCCGATGGCGGCGACGGCGGTCGTGGCGGCAATGTCGTCATCCAGGCCGATGCTCAGCTGTCTTCGCTGATCGATTACCGTTTTAAGCATCACTTCCGCGCCGAGCGCGGCACGCACGGACAGGGTGCCCGTCGTAACGGTAAGAGCGGCGAGGACCTGGTTCTCAAGGTCCCTATGGGTACCGTGGTGCGGGAGCTCGACCCCGAGACGCAGACCCCGATGTTCGAGATTGCCGATCTGGTGCACGATGGCGAGCGCGTTGTCGTGGCCCCTGGTGGCGCCGGTGGTCTCGGCAATACGCACTTTGTGACGTCGGTGCGCCGCGCGCCCGCGTTCGCCCAGCTGGGCGAGCCGGCCGAGGAGCACTGGATTGAGCTAGAGATGAAGCTTATGGCCGATGCCGCGCTCGTGGGCTTCCCCTCGGTGGGTAAGTCATCGCTCATCGCGCGCATGAGTGCCGCCCGTCCTAAGATTGCCGACTACCCGTTTACCACGCTCGTGCCGAACCTCGGCATGGTGCGTGCCGGCGAATATTCTTACGTCGTTGCCGACGTCCCCGGTCTCATCGAGGGCGCGAGCGAGGGCAAGGGCTTGGGTCACCAGTTCCTGCGCCACATTGAGCGTACGGCCCTGATCATGCATGTCGTCGACATGACGGGCGGTTTTGAGGATCGCGATCCGGTTGAGGACTATCGCATCATCAACCGCGAGCTCGAGCAGTATGGCGCCGAGCTTTCGGAGCGTCCGCAGATCGTCGTTGCCAACAAGTGCGATGCGCCGGGCACGGCCGACAAGATTGCCGACCTTAAGCGTGCGGCGCTCGACGATGGCCATATGTTCTTTGCCGTGTCTGCTGTTACGGGCGCCGGCCTCAACACGCTGATGCTTGCCGTGGGCGAGCAGGTGGCTAAGCTTCGCGCCGAGCTGGCGGTCTCTGATGAGCCGGTCGATCTGCGCGACGAGGAGTGGGAGCGTCGCCGCCTGCAGCGCGAGAAGCGTTTCCGCATTGTCCAGGAAGAGCCCGGTGCCTTCCGCGTGGTCGGTCGTGCCATCGAGCGCATGGTCATCCAGACCGACTGGGAAAACGAGGAAGCCGTCATTTACCTGCAGCATAAGTTTGCGCGTATGGGTGTTGACGACGCGCTCGAGAAGGCCGGTTGCCGTGCGGGCGACGAGGTCCGCATTTGCCAGCGCGCCTTTGACTTTGAGGGCGCCGAGGACTTCTCGGAGTACGAAGAGCTCGAGGACGCTGGCGAGGACGTTGCCGTCGAGGCCATTGACGTGGCCGATGCTGCGGATGAGGGCGTCGAGGTTGTCGATGCGGCGGATGCCGAGGACGATGCCGAGACCTCGGAGGGCGAGTAAGCCATGTCGCTGCGCGGTGGAATCGGTCTGCCCGAGCTTCCTCTAGAGGACGGGCAGGAGTTTAGGCTCGGCATTATGGGTGGCACCTTTGATCCCATCCATTACGGGCACCTGGTGACCGCTGAGCAGGCGCGTGAGTCCCTCGACTTGGATGCCGTGCTCTTTATGCCGGCGGGCACGCCTGCCTTTAAGCTTGACAAGCCGGTGACGCCTGCCGAGGACCGTTATGCCATGACGGTCCTCGCCACCGCTGCGAACCCGGCCTTTTTGGCGAGTCGGTTCGAGATTGACCGTCCGGGTGTAACCTATACGGCCGATACGCTTCATGCCCTTCGCGACTTTTACCCGCCGCAGGTAAAGCTCTACTTTATTACGGGCGCCGACGCGATTATCGATATTGTTACCTGGCATGATGCCGAACGAATCGCTGAGCTTGCTACCTTTATTGCGGCGACACGACCGGGCTTTGATATCGATACGGCGCGTGCCCGAATCAAAGAGTCGGGGCTGCCGTTCGACGTGCGCTATATTCAGATTCCGGCGCTGGCGATCAGCTCGACGAACATTCGTAAGCGAGTTGCTCGCGGTATGAGCGTGCGCTATCTTACGAGCGAGTCCGTGCTCGGCTACATTCGCAAACGCAGGCTATATGCCGATTTGGGCCAAGAAGATTTTGAGTGATGGGGGTCTACGTTGTCGGTAGAGGATCAGTTTGAGGGCGATGAGAGCGCGCTGCTCAAGCGCATTCAAGAGCTGCTCGATGTTCGCATGAAGGATAAGCGCAAGCGCTATGTGCATTCGCTGGGTGTTGCCGAGACCGCACTTCATCTGGCCGAGGTCTACGGCGTTGACCGCTTTGATGCCGCTGCCGCCGGCCTGATCCATGACTGGGACAAAGTGCTCTCCGACGACGAGCTGGTCACGCGCGCTCTGCATTACGGCATTAAGATTGCCGGCTCTCCTTCTGCCGCGACGCCGCTTTTGCATGGCCCTGTTGCCGCCTATGAGCTTCCGCAGCTTTTTCCCGAGCTGTCGCCGGCCGTTTTCCAGGCTGTCGACCGTCACACCGTGGGTGCCTGCGACATGACGCCGCTCGATATGGTGGTCTTTGTGGCCGATGCCATCGAGCCCAACCGCCACGGCGACTATGCGCATGCGCTGCGCAAGATGGTGGGGGAGTCGACGCTCGATGAGTTGTTCTTCTCCTGTTTTGCGCAGGGTTTGGTCTATGTGATCCAGTCCGGGCGCTATCTTTATCCCACAGCTATTACGATTTACAACCATTACGCCCAGCTGCGCTAGCTCGGGCTGTCTAGAAAGAGGTATTCCATGGCCGACGAGACCATGACCGACGAGCAGATTCTTGAAGGTGTGGAGCACAAGAGCTTCGTCGCCACGTCCGACCGCACTGCCGCCTCGCTGTCCGCGAGCGGTGTCGCCGCCGAGGATGTCGCCCGCGCCGCCGCGCAGGCCGCCTACGACAAGAAGGGCGAGGACGTTCAGGTGCTCGACCTGACCGAGCTTTCCGACGTATGCGACTACTTTGTGCTTGCCACCGGTACCAACAACCGCCAGGTCGATTCTATCGTCGATGAGATCGAGGAGAAGGTCGCCGAGGCTTGCGGCGAGCACCCGTTCTCCATCGAGGGTCGCGAGCAGAAGACCTGGATGCTCATGGACTATGGTTCGGTTGTCGTCCACGTCTTCACTCCCGAGGCGCGCGACTTCTACCGTCTCGAAAAGCTCTGGGGTGACGCTCCCCAGCTCCCCCTCAACCTCCTCTAGTAGCTCATTTGAGACGGGGTTTAGCTACCCTCACGCATATCGCCGGGCAGGTGCGGTTTTCCGCACCTGCCCGGCTTTCTTTTTGCCCAAAGGCGGTTAATCGTTGAAGCGGGATTGGCGGCCGAAGGAAAGGACGGTGTCGCCGAATTTGTCTCGGACGGCGTCGATGGCGACGGAGAGGTCGCGGCGGTTGCTGGATTGGGCTCCGCGGTCATCAATCTCGCAGAACAGGTCAGTCTGGATGCCGCCTTGGTGGTCGAAGTCGCTCATGCCAATGCCCGCTAAGCGAACATGCATGCCATCCTGCCAGATGTTGTCGAGCAGTTCGAGCGCAACCGCCACGAAGATGTTCTCATCGTCGGTCGGATGAGGCAGCCGGCGCTGTGCCGTACGTCCGCTGCCATACGAATACTTAAGCTTGAGCGTTACCGTGGCACCCGTCAGCCCCTGACGGCGCAGGCGGCGTCCCACTGACTCTCCCAACAGCGCAATCGCCGCCTCAATATCCCCACGCTCAGTCAAATCTTTAGCAAAGGTGCGTTCATTGCTGACAGACTTGACCTCGCGCTCTTCATCGAGACTCGTGACTTCAGAGATTTCGAGTCCCAGCGCACGCTGGCGCATGCGTTCGCCGTTGACGCCAAAAATAGAGGCCAGTGTGGACTCAGGCGCGCGCGAAAGCTCGCCGAGGGTGTAGATGCGCATGCGGCGCAGCCGCTCCTCGGCCGAGCGTCCGATGCCGCTCATGGCAGATACCGGCAGCGCGGCCAAAAAGCGCTGCTCGGTTCCGGGGCGCACGATGGTCAGCCCAAACGGCTTATCCCGCTCGCTTGCGATCTTTGCGACCGTCTTGTTGCAGCCCACGCCAATGGAACAGGTCACTCCCAGCCCTGCCACGCGGTCGCTTATACGCTGCGCAACCAGCAGCGGGTCTTCGGGCGCAAAGCGACCCGGTGTGATATCGATAAAGGCTTCGTCGATGGATACGCGCTCCACGCGCGGCGTCTCCTCGGCAAGAATCGCCATGACCTGCGCGCTGACCTCACGATAGCGATCAAAATGCCCATGCGTCCAAATGGCTTGCGGGCACAAGCGCCGCGCCTCGGCCGAGGCCATGGCAGAGTGCACGCCAAAGCGACGTGCCTCATATGAACACGTGGACACGACGCCACGCGAATCGGCGTCTCCGCCCACGATGAGCGGTTTTCCGCGCCATTCGGGATGATCGAGCATTTCCACGCTCGCAAAAAACGCATCAAGGTCCATCAGGCCCACCGCCGGACCCGTCCAGGGAGGCGGCGTGACGCCCATGGCATCCTCATAACCGTATGTATGTTCGCGTCTTTCCATGTCATGAGTATACCGCGCAGCTCATGTGGGGTGCGTGTATGTGCTTGCAAATCCCGAATTCTTGTCTAAGATATGGATTTGCCCTCGACTACACCGAAGAAGTTGGTCTCACGGACTTCATCTGCCCGCGTCGATGGCGTATTATGTTCAACTGTTTGTTTGTAGTTGCAGCCTAA